>DALYIW010000288.1:0-3006 GCA_031970155.1 Coleofasciculaceae cyanobacterium CTOTU46601
ACTCAACTGATACTACTTCTTTATGAAGATTGTACAAAAGTAGCCTGTGTTCTTTAGGTAACTTTTGTGAAGCCCCTGTTTTCTAAACTAAGGGCAAATAAAGTACACTCGTCACGCGAGAATTGGTATAAGGAAGTTAGACCTGTTAAGTTGCTGTCGAAGTTGGCGATCGCACTGCTGAAAGATATCCTCTAGCGGGAGAACTCTCTAGAAAACTTGCAACAGTTGATACTTTCTTCGCCGCTAAAATTTGCTAATAACTCTACAAGGTGCATCGTCAAGGGGAGCATGTCAAGTTTGCACATGGGAAGCAGGGGAGAAATAAAGACAGAGAGTAGTTAGCGGACATTGTACGCTAACACTTGACCCCTTTAATCAGAGCCAAGCTGCCTAAATTAATCCATTTAGATAAGCACAACGATGTGCTAACACTTGCGGCACATTTTCCTGATTCCACTGTGCTCCACTAATTTTAGTTCGTCTATCAATCTGTTTCACGGCTGACTCTACTGCACCCGATGCCACCGAGCATATTTGTTCTTCTGAGTAATAAGAGTAGTTAACGATTCGATGGCGATGTCGGTTGAGATAGTCACAAAAATTCTTAGCTCTTTTCGCTTTCATCTCAACAAATAGTGCTAGTGCCTCCTCCACTTTTCCTTGCCACAGAAGCGTTTCAGCTTGCTTTAACCGTTTTTTTGACCCGCCGACTTTATAAAGATTTTCTTTTAAATGAAACCAATCTAGGATTTCTCTTTTCGTTGTTGACTCGCCAATTTGCCTGATGATATTCCAAATCCCATCGTGTCCATCTCCTATACAAGTGAGTGGCGATGCTAGCGGTTGAGAATTTACCCACTTAATTAAAGTTTGATTGTCAAGAAAGAATGCTTCGGTTACTTGTTCATGTATGCGGATGCCTTTATAATCTCGCCAAATACATGGTTCTCCTAATGGGGTTCTTAAGCGGATTTTTCCCCCATCTACACTGAATTCTTGAATGGCTTTAGAGAACTGGGGCAGCTTGAATTTCTGTCGATGTACTAATCGCTGTTGGGTCTTGGCTGAAACTTCAATCCCTGTCAAGACTTTTACATCTATTGCGGCATTTTTATAGGATACATTGGCACTAACAATTAGACAGCATTTTTCCAAAATTGTCTCCAAGTCCTTCAACTGTTCAGGTGATGTCTGTTCATAGAGGATTTTAGCGAGCGCCTGGATATGCTCTTTTAAGGCTTTCTCTTGAGAGGGGTTCATTAGTCGCGGTTTTGGAATGATACTCTAATTGTCTCTCATGAGCGCACCAGTTGCCTCTCCCTCCAATTTATGTTAGCGGACATTGTCCGCTAACTACTCTTTGTCTTTATCCCTCCCCTGCTTCCCCTGTGCAAACTTGACATGCTCCCATTGGGCTTTTTCTTCAATGTAGTAGGACACATCAGGTTGACTCTCCCGTATACCAGTTTTGCGATAGCTACAGTTAGTGAGTCCTTTGAGGGAAATGCTTTTGATTGTACAGAAGAGATTAACAGCAAAGCTGACTTCATTTATCTGCTTTAGAAGAGATTAACAGCAAAGCTGACTTCATTTATCTGCTTTAAGTGATTTGAGCAATTGCCTTGGGCGAAATAGCTGGATGTCTTGATAGCGATCAGGATAGTGGATAAACATGTAGTGTTCGTACTCGTACCAATGCATTTCACCTTTTTCTCGATTGCAGCTACGGCAGATTACCCACAGATTTCTAAAGTCTAAGGACAGCCAGGGGTATTGAGCACGGGGGAGTTTGTGATCGATAGTTCGACCACCAACATCAGCAAATCGATTATCACACACTGGACAATTCCCATCCGAGTTTTCTTTAGCCCAGTCTTTACTTTCTTGAGTCGTGCCGCATTCACGATCACCATTGACATAGCGCCAGTGATCGAACTTGCGATAGTCTTCAAAATCCTGGTGAGTCAGTTTGTGATAGCGCTTGTTACCAACTTCATTGGCAAGCTTAAACAGGTCTTCTAGATTTTTATCGTGGAGGTTCATAGCCTATCTGATTCAGACTTGATTTAGCGACGTTTCTTGCGAGATTGTCTTGTTTTTACCTGGGAACGAGAAGTCTGACTGTAATCAATCACTTCAACTTCCGTTTCTGGAAATTGCTGGTCAATTAAGTCTGATATCGCGATCACTTCAGTAGCCATTTCTTGATTGAAGGCTTCTATTTCTTTACAAGTTTGGTATTTTTGCCCAATGCGATCGGCTTCTAAGAACAATTCTTCTAACGTTAGTTCATCATCCGCGTCAGGCTGATTCAATAACTCATTAATTTTTTGATAGAGCCGAATAACATTATCCCAGCTAACGTTTTTGTAGCCATTTTCTTTTAGCCAGATTTGATGGATTTTCGCCAGCTTACTCCTACGGATTGAATTCGAGCGCTGGACTTCGTGATAGCCCATGCCGCTAAATGTGCGACTTTGGTGTTTTCGACCTGCCATAATGATGTACTCCTACCCCAACGTCCACCGAAAAAGTCTGATTAGAGCTTTGCGAATTTCGCTGTCTTCATATTCCAACAGCATCTTGGTATCTCGGGCTAACCGCAGTCGAATTTGGTCAACAATATTCTTTAAGTCTTTGTTATCTTTTTTGAGTTGTTCGTTAGCATCAACCAACTCATCATTTTGAGTGCTTAGGGTCTGTACTTTGCTCGATAATGTCTTGTTCTCAATGGTTTGTATTAGGGTAGAGCCAATTCCTTGAAGATGCGATCGCTGCCTTAGAATTACCTCTCCTGAAAAGTTATGAACAATAATGGCGAAATACAAAAAATAGTATTCTTTTAAAGCTTTTATAAGTATTTTTACGACCTTATCCAATACCCCTGGTCTTCTATCGTGGAGGTATCACCAGCAACTTCCTGACCGGCTGCAAGATTTCGCAAAAACCGCCGCATAATTTTACTCGATCGCGTTTTCGGCAAAGCATCAGTCAAGCCGATTTCAC
>DALYIW010000288.1:3016-11100 GCA_031970155.1 Coleofasciculaceae cyanobacterium CTOTU46601
CATGGATCATTCCGCGTAGGAACACGATAATATCGTGCCCAGTGCGATCGCGCTTCTATAACTACAGCAAACGAATGAATCGTCCTAGCGCTGCTGTCTAACTAGCCGTATATCCTCCGTCAATTGGCAAGGCTACACCCGTGATAAACGCTGCCTCGTCGCTTGCCAGGAAGACAGCTGCCGCTGCAATATCCTCTGGGGTAGGCATTCCAGGCATGGGGTTCAAGTTCTCTATCCGCTGACGCCTGTCTTCAGGGTCAGGGCTAGATTGGATGAAGTTCTCCAGTAGTGGTGTCTGAACGACCGTAGGGCATAGAGCGTTGACCCGGATGCGTCTATCTGCATACTCGATTGCGGCTGCACGGGTAAGCTGAATCACTGCCGCCTTGGAAGCTGAATAGGGTGGATTTTTAGCAAAAGCAACCATGCCAACAATGGATGCCATGTTCAGTACAACTCCGCCCTCTTGAGCGAGCATTGCAGCGATTCCGTACTTCATCCCGAAATACACCCCATCTAGGTTCACTGCCAGCACCTTCCGCCAGTTCTCCAGGGTACTCTCATCCGTGGCAGTGTGTTCACCCATGATTCCAGCGTTGTTGAAGAGGATATCCAATCGCCCGTAGTGCTGCACAGTTTGGGCGATCATGGCTTCGACCGAAGCTGGATCGGTCACGTCTACTTTGACAAACCAACCTTCAGGGAGGGCTTGAGCAACTTGTTGGCCCGCCTCCTCCTGGATGTCTGCCACCACAACTCGTGCACCTTCCTGGGCAAAACGTTCAGCACAAGCCCGACCTAATCCTGAGGCAGCACCTGTAATTACTGCTACCTTACCCTTGAGCCTATCCATATCTATACCTGCTGTTTATTAGACCTGTCTAGAAAATAGGGAGTTGGGAGTCGGGAGTCGGGAGTCGGGGAAGACAGAACAATATCAGGTTGGTTTTATCCACCCTAGAGCAGATGAGTTAAGCTCCTTCCCGCAGCTTATCCAATACCCCTCGATCTTCTAAAGTCGAGGTATCACCCGCGACTTCCTGACCTGCTGCTAGATTTCGCAATAAGCGCCGCATAATCTTACCGGAACGGGTTTTCGGCAAGGCATCGGTAAAGCGGATTTCACCGGGACGTGCGATCGCGCCAATCTCATTCACAACATGCTGCTTCAGTTCTTTCTCTAACGCCTCACTAGGACTTTGTTCACCTTCCAGGGTGACAAAAGCAAACACTTCTTCTCCCTTCAATTCATCCGGCTTCCCAACAACCGCCGCCTCCGCAACAGCAGGATGAGACACCAATGCCGATTCAATTTCCATCGTGCCCAGGCGATGTCCAGCAACACTAATGACATCATCAACCCGACCCATCACCCAGAAATAACCATCTTCATCTTTCCTCGCACCATCCCCAGCAAAGTAAACATACTGTCCATCTTTGGGCGGGATGTGCTCCCAATAAGTGCGGCGGAAACGATCGGGGTCACCATAAATCGTTCGCATCATCCCAGGCCAAGGATGCTTGACAACAAGATAGCCTCCCTGATTATCCTCCACTGAGTTTCCTTCCAAATCCACGATATCAGCGAGAATTCCAGGGAAGGGCAGAGTAGCAGAACCTGGTTTAGTTGGAATAGCTCCAGGTAGGGGTGTAATCATGATGCCGCCAGTTTCAGTTTGCCACCAGGTATCAACTATCGGGCAACGTTCACCGCCGATGGTTCGGTAGTACCACATCCAGGCTTCGGGGTTAATCGGTTCACCAACGGTTCCTAGCAGTCGCAAGGAAGATAAATCACGCGCTTTAGGATGCTGTTCACCCATCTTGATAAAGGCACGAATCGCTGTAGGTGCAGTGTAGAAGATGTTGACACCGTGTTTTTCAATCACATCCCAGAAAGCCCCAGGATTAGAAGCACGGGGGGCACCCTCATACATCACGGTGGTTGCACCATTGGAAAGGGGGCCATAAACAATGTAGCTGTGACCTGTAATCCAACCCACGTCAGCGGTACACCAGTAGACATCCGTATCCTGAAGGTCAAAAATCCACTTGGTCGTCATGTGGCTGTAGAGGTTGTAACCGCCAGTTGTGTGAACAACGCCCTTTGGCTTGCCTGTGCTGCCACTGGTGTAGAGAATGAACAGCATATCTTCGCTATCCATCGGTTCGGCGGGGCAATTGGCTGATGCGCCGGCTTGTAACTCGTGCCACCAGTGGTCACGACTGGATTCCATCTGAGTTTCCTGTCCTGTGCGCTTGACAACTAGGACGTTTTCTACAGTTGGCACGGCGTTATTGGCTAAAGCTTTGTCTACCTGGTCTTTGAGAGGAACGATCGCATCTTTGCGCCACCCACCATCGGCAGTCACCACGAGTTTGGCCTGACCATCATTTAAGCGATCGCGTAATGCTTCTGCACTAAATCCCCCAAACACCACACTATGAGCTGCACCAATTCTGGCACAAGCGAGCATGGCGATCGCGGCTTCTGGAATCATGGGCATGTAGATGCCAACGCGATCGCCTTTTTTCACCCCCAACTGCTTGAGCACATTAGCAAACTGACAGACTTCTCGATGCAACTGAGCATAAGTCAGAGTCCGCGAGTCTCCCGGTTCTCCTTCCCAAATCAACGCCGCCTTGTTCCGACGCCATGTAGTGAGGTGTCTGTCAATACAGTTGTAAGAAATATTAATTTTTCCGCCGACAAACCACTTAGCAAAAGGCGGTTGCCAATCTAGCACCGTGTCCCACTTCTGAAACCAGTGCAACTCTGTTTCAGCTAAAGAAGCCCAAAACTGCTGAGGGTCAGCCTTTGCCTTGTCATAGAGTTGCTGGTAATCTTCCAGGCTTTTGATGTGAGCTTCTCTTGAGAACTCAGCAGATGGTGAGAATAAACGCTTTTCTTGCAGAATTGATTCTATTGTGGCTTCAGACATAATCTATTCTGTTATCGGCGAAGTTTTCAGCAAAACCATATCTTGACCTAGATTTGCACAAAAGTATTTTGCGTTTCGTTAAGGTTGAGCACTTCTCGGATAGTTGACCATAAAAGGATGAAGAGAGGAGGAAGGCGGGAGGAGGAAAGCGGGAGGAGGGAGGAGGAGCCTTATAAAAAAATTTAGAGGCTTTAAATATTGAAAATTTCTTTTCTTTAACTTCTTTAACTTATGGGATTGTACTGAAGGATGAAGGAGAGGATGAAGTAGTAAGGATGAATAGTCAAACTTTCCCATTTGTTTTACCTGTCTTTCATCCCGGACTAACATCCTGCTGCGCTATCATCCCTCATCCTTCCGACTGACTTTTCATAAACAACCAACAACCAACAACCAACAACCAACAACAAAATTTAGCCTCTATAGAAATTTTCCAGTGGTATTTTGAATATATTCTAAAAGTTGTTGATAAGTATCGGGCTGAGTTTGTGGATGAATGATAATTTGCATCTTCCCATCAGGTAACCAAAACATCAATCGACCATTGGCAGTAGAAGTAAAAGTACTTATGCCGTCTAGATTAACCACGTAAGTATTTCGCTCGTAAATAAATTTAATCCAATTGGACTTCATAATCAGTTGATGGCTTCAAGGTCAGGAGGAGCCGAACTTTTCCTGAAGTCAACTGACCACTGACCACTGACTACTGACATGAAATTCTATGTACTTAAGTCGGGGAATAATCTTAAGTCGAGCGCTAAAAATTGTCATCCAACACTACCAAAAGGGTGAATTGTTCCAAACTGAACAAATTTGCTTTTCAATTCTTGAGCAGCAACCTAATCCGGTTGAGGTGCTGCAATTGCTCGGCATAATTGCCTGTAACATTCTGTAGTCTGAAGACGCCGAGCTTTTACGTATGCTCTTGTAAAACTGGTCTCCTTGAGGAGGGCATTGCACACTATCAGAAGATTATCGCGCTTAGACCCGATTTAACCAAAACCCGAATACCACGAAGACAAGGAAGGTGGGGAAGAAATTACTCTATTATCTTCCCTATCTCCCTTATTTTTCTTATCTCCCTCATGTCCCATCTCCGTCAAGAACGCCCTATGAACTGGAGTGGAGTATTTAGCCAAGTTACCGAAGCTCTGTAAATTTGGGAGCTGAAGGACTCGAAGCCGACAGGGATGTACCATCTTCACTTCCTCCTCTACTCCCAACTCCCGACTCCCGACTCCCGACTCCCGACTCCCGACTCTTCTCAGCCAAAAGCGATCGCCAAAGCTTGCACTAGCTTGATAATTTCAAAAGTCACAAAGATACTTAGAATCACTGTCACCAAGTTGTTCAGGATGGGTATGTTGCCATAGCCAAACACAGAAGCGATGAACTTGAGTAATACAATTGAAAGCCCGATAATCACAGCGATTTGCGGAGGAGTCATAATTTCTTATCCTGATGAACGCCTAACCTTGAACGACTTTATCAAAAAGCGATCGCTTTATGGTTGACTTGCTCAGGAATCTCCCAAAAGTACGAAAGCTTTTTCCAGAGAATATTCTCTGCTAACTGCATAAGGTCGATTTACTCAGATGTACAAAGCCACGACAGGCTCTTCGACACTTCTAATCTGAAAATAGGGAGTGGGGAGTTGGGAGTCGGGAGTCGGGGAGAAGAGAAATTTTCATCCCTTCTTGGTGAGCTTGTGTTCATGATGTCTAATCAAATTTAGACCTTAGGAGGTAAAACAGTTGAGAAAAAAGTTGCAGGATTAGAGAGTACACTGTGGCAAAGGATGCCACCACATCCTACGTTACACTCACCCTTAAGCCATTCGACTCTGTTGTCGAGACTTGGAGCTTTTCTTGCAATACCTCTCAAGATCAGCGACATTCAGATGATCTGTTCCCGAAACTCTATCGCTATGAGCGCTGCCTCAAGATACTGGATACTTGTAAGAATTGATGCAGCCGGACAACGCAAAATTGAGGAAATTAACCCAGCCAAGGAGTTTTTTCTGTCTGCGTTTCCGGAGTTGATGACTCAAAGCGAAGTGCCGGATGCTGCTATCCAGCGTAAACTCCTGCACTGGAGGAGGGAAGGTACTGAACAAGTGCGTTTTTTAGCTGAACGCTGTCTACAATGCTTTATTTCCAGCGAGATCGAGCGCGTTTGTCAGCGACTAGAAGCGCAGTTTGGCGTAGAACATGGCTTTACATACCGCGATTTATTGCCTTTTGTCTTAGATGACGACAGCAGGAAATTCACTCGAAATACAAAAACTCCAGTCTCGACTGCGTATCAATCGTTACAGCGTGAAATCCTCAACAGCTTTGACCCAGACCAGAGCAGTTTAGCAACTTGGACTAACCGCCGAGTAAAACATCACAGAGAACTCAACGCTTTTTTGCTAGAGCATGGGGTTTATCTGGTTAGCGACTGGGCAATCCTGAACGATACTACCCCCAAACAACTGCAGCGCATTTTTTTGCAGTTTCACCAACTAACGCCGTTGGAAATCCAGCAAGCTACCCAGCTTTTGGAAAGCTACCATGCGGTATATCGCGCTCAACGCCTCAAACAACGTCAGACGGGAATTAAGGGACAGTGCCTACCACCGACAACTGAACAACTACACCAAATGGCTCAACGCCTATCTACCCAGCGGCCTTCCCCAGAAACCTTGCTGGCACAATTACAAGCAATGGCTTCTCGATTAAGAGAGTACCGAATTCATGTTCGAGGTGGTTCTCTGCCAACAGAATCTATCGATGCCACGCTACCTGGTGCAATGAATGACCGTATTTCGTTTACTAACTTTGTCGATAACCGAGACAGCAATGACGAACAAACTGAATTTTTAGACTTATATCGTCAACAATTTCTCACTTGTCTCGATCAGGCTGTAGCCCAGGTAACTGATAATCAAGTAACGAAACTAAACCGCAAAAACCCCCAGAAAGCACAAAAATTTTTGATAGCATTAGAGCTGTTTCATTGTCAGGGACGCTCCATGGGGGAAATTGCAAAAATCGTAAATCTGCAAGCCCAATTTCAAGTTAGTCGCCTGCTTCAACTTAAATCTTTCCGTGCTGATGTCCAACAGCAGTTGTTAGTACTATTACGCGAACTGTGCTTCTCAGCCGCGCTCCGCTATCGGCTGTCTAATGAAGCTAAAGCTTACAGCGATCCACAACGCCTCCAAACCTTAAATCAACAGATAGAAGAAGCACTTGAAGAACAAGTTTCGCGGATGCTCGAAGAAGCGGCAACCGAAGCAAGTACAGCGACGTTCACAAAAAATATAGCTACAAGTAGCCTCTTTTCTGAGAGACTCTGCTGCCACCTTGATACTAGGAAAAACCAGTTATGATTAATTTCCCAAACCATAATACTCAAATGTTGATAGACTTTGAAGCCTTACTAACAGAATCCATTGAACTCTCACCTGAGACGATTGATGAAGCTGTAAAAATTAGCACTCAAATTCCCAATGAACAACTACAGTGGCAGACTTATCTCAATGTTCTAGCCTTGGGCGGTTTTGAGGAGTGGTTGGGAACAAGAGCGACAAACTTAACCTTAGATCGGGAAGATTGTTCAGTCAATGAGCCAGCTACAGCCAATGCGATCGCAGCCGTTTGTAATTTGAAGGTTAATGAGTTCAAACTTTGCTTGATTGCGACTGGCAGCCTGACAGATGAAGAAGTCACTGTACCCAGGGCTGTAGTAGATTTACCTGAGTTTGTTGCTCATTTTTATGTTCTGGTTGAGGTTCAAGAAGAACAGGATACAGCTGTTGTTTATGGCTTCCTATCCTATAACCAATTAGTTGAGCGGCTTAGTCGGGTTAATTTAGAAGCTGAGGAAGACTGGACTTACCAATTACCTTTGAGTTGGTTTGAGAGTAATCCTAACCATTTATTGTTGAATCTGCGTTGTTTGGAACCAACAGCGATTCCTTTACCGACGATGGTGCCTAATCGCCAAATGGCACTCTCTCAGATGCGTTCAGAATTAGAAGCTTTGTTGCCTCAGTTACAGTCACGCGATCGCCACCCGTGGCAGGTTTTGACGTGGGAACAGGGGGCAGCGGTGCTTAATAGTCCAGAGTTGCTCAACTGGCTGTATCAATTACAGAGTCAAAACGTTGAACCTCAAAGTATCGTCTCTGTGCAAAACCATCTGGCAGACATTCTGCAACTGTTGACACAGCCAGCATTGAATGCACGGCGTTGGTTGTCGAATCAGCTGGATGAGTTGGCAGAGGAATTATCTTGGGTATTGCTGCCTACGCCGAGTTTTGAGATGAGGGGTGAAATGCGCTTGCTTGGAGAGGAATTTCAAGTGCCAACGCCAAGTTTTGCGATGAGGGGTGAAATGCGATCCGAAGGAATCCCGTTAGGGTTATCGCCTGGAGAGGAGTTTCAAGGCATTGTAGAGCAACTCAAGCAACAAGGTGTGGAGATTCCTGTGCAAGCGCGTGGTGCTTATCGCCACCTGAATTTAGCAGGAACATCCTTACAGGTATACGCTGTTACTTGGCCAATGCAATCTGAGTCAATTGATGAATGGACATTGTTGCTAGTTCTGGGTGGCTCACCTGGTATCAGTTTACCTCCTGGTTTGCAATTACGAGTCAGTGACCAAAGCAGCGTTTTGGTTGAACAGGTGTGGGATGCTGGGCAGCGTGATTCTTATTTCTTTACCAGTGTTATCGGCACTTTGGATGAGAAGTTTATTGTCACCGTCAGCTTAACACCAAGCATTAAACAAACGTTACCTCCTTTCAGTTTCAATCCAGAGTGATAGTGTTGTTTGTTGTTGGTTGTTTGTTGTTTGTGTGTTTTTTTTACAACTAGCAGCTAAATACCATTTCTTTATGAATATGCACTGGATAGCCTGTGAAGACAGGCTTTGTTTGTGTAGCCCCAGTCTTCTAGACTGAGGGTAAATATGGTGGTTCTCAGTATAGACCACAAGATAAGGGCACGATAATATCGTGCCCCTACAAAAACTGTGTTCAACTCAATTGAAAACCCTATAAAGTACTCTCGTCATAGATAACTAGATAACCAACAACCAACAACTAACAACTAACAACCAACAACCAACAACCAACAACCAACAACCAACAAC
>DALYIW010000289.1:0-3038 GCA_031970155.1 Coleofasciculaceae cyanobacterium CTOTU46601
ACATGTAGGGTGGGCAGTGCCCACCCTACTACTCCCGACTCCCGACTTTCAACACAAATGTCAATTAAAAAATCTGAGGTCAGATAGAAGATTCCTGGCTTTCTTTGTGCGATTAATAGCAGAGGCACAAAAGCAAGGTTAAAAGTCATGGAAACAAAACAGCTTGGTAATACTGATATCACTATCAGCGCCATTGGTCTGGGCGGGATGCCGATGTCTCTGGGCGGCCGTCCACCGGAGTCACAAGCAATTGACGTTATTCATCGGGCACTTGCTCTAGGCGTTACACTCATTGATACCGCTGATTCCTACTGCCAAGATGAGTCCGACAAACACCACAACGAGGGACTCATCCACAAAGCCCTCCAACAGTACGATGGGGACACCAGTCACGTCACAGTTGCTACCAAGGGTGGCTTGATGCGACCAAATGGTAGCTGGACGCGCAACGGTAATCCTGACCATTTGCGGGAAACAATCCGCACTAGCTTTGAAACTCTGGGTGGGTCAAAACCGATTGATGTTTGGCAGTACCACGCACCTGACCCAAACTACACTATTGAAGAAGCCCTGACACCAGCCAAGGAAGCCGTCAATGATGGTTTAATTCGATTTGTTGGCGTCTCTAACTTCTCAGTTGAGCAAATCAAGCGTGCTCGTGATGTTGTAGAAATTGTCTCTGTCCAGAATCAGTACAATCCCTGGTATCGACAGCCGGAGTTTGATGGTGTTCTTGAATATTGCGAGAGTGAAGGGTTGACATTTTTCCCCTGGAGTCCATTGGGTGGTAGTCGTAGGGTGAGTAGTTTAGAAGATATCCCTGTCATTGCCCAACTGGCTAAGGAAAAAGGCGTCTCTGTCTATCAGATTGTCTTGGCGTGGCTGCGGGCTAAGTCACCCTGCATTGTGCCGATTCCTGGCGCTACCAAAGTTTCTAGCATAGAAGATTCGGTAGGTGCGATCGCACTAAAGCTATCTGAGGAGGAAGTAAGAAAAATTGATCGGGAAACTGCGCCGTAATTGTTGGTAATGCTCCTTCTGGGGCTGTCAGTCGTGCGATCGCGTCCAGATTTCGCCGATTAACTCGCGTAAAGCTAAACAACAGACTGATGCCGCCTTGCTAGGCTAGTGATTGAGTTAGCCAATGGCAAGGAACAACGTTGGATGATTTCAAATTATTTAGCGTTTCAGACCTTGCCATCAGAGTGTCAGTAGTGGCTCACTAAGCATCGGGCAACGCTGGAAAAGAGTTTGTATGTTGGCATTGTTGACTGAGTGGTTTTTCGGCCCGTTTATTCCTCATGGACATTGCTATCTCTGGAAACCAGGGCTAGTAGGACTCCATATTGTGTCAGATTCTCTAATCGCTCTGACATACTATTCCATTCCCTTGACGCTAATATACTTTGTTCGCAAGCGACGAGACCTTCCCTTTGATTGGATCTTCTTATTGTTTAGTGCCTTCATTATTGCCTGCGGCACAACCCACATCCTAGAAGTATGGACGCTTTGGCACCCAGATTACTGGTTGAGTGGATTCATCAAAGCCATTACTGCCGCTATTTCCTTGTGTACGGCGATTCTTCTAGTGCCGTTGATACCTAAAGCACTGGCGCTACCTAGTCCAGCTCAACTAGAAGAAGCCAATAGACAATTAGAACAAGAAATTAAAGAACGCACAGCTGCTGAAACCAATCTGCAACTTGCCCTTCAGCAATTAACCTTCCATATCGAAAATTCACCTCTAGCCGTGATTGAGCTCAACAACGAGTTTCGAGTTCAACGTTGGTCACAACAAGCTACCAATATCTTTGGCTGGCAAGCTGAGGAGGTACTTAACCAGCATCTAGACGAGGGGCCATTCGTCTTTGAGGAAGATCTGCCTCGCGTTCAACAAGACATGAGTTGTTTGCTTGATGGCAGTAAGCCCTACATTTTTGGCACAAATCGCAACTATACCAAAGACGGCTCAGTTATTGATTGTGAGTGGTACAACTCGGCACTTTGGAATCAGTCCGGCGAACTCGTATCTATCTTGTCGCTGGCTTTAGATGTTACGGAACGTACTCGTGCTGAACAAGCCCTCAAGACCAGTGAAGCTCGTTATCGTACCTTAGTAGAAACCTCGCCGGATGCCATTGGTGTGAGTGATTTGGATGGTCAACTCCTTTTGTGTAACCGCCAATCTGCTCTATTACACGGGTACGAGAGTGAAACAGATATCCTAGGACTCAATACTTTTAAATTAATCGCACCACAAGACCGCAGTCGTGCGGCAGAAAATTTTCAGAAAATTCTCACACAAGGGAGTATCAGAAATGTTGAGTACACCCTGCTCAAGAAAGATGGTAGTCGATTTTCTGCTGAATTTAGTGGTTCTTTAATTCGAGATGCACAGGGCAATCCTCAGGCAATTATCGGTGTTTTGCGAGATATCACCGAACGAAAATCGGCAGAAGATGCTCTCAAACAAGTTAAAGAAGATTTAGCTGTGCGAGTTGAAGAGCGAACTGCACAGTTACAACAGGTCAATGATTTTCTACTGGTGGAAATTCAGGAACGTCGGTTGGCAGAAGAAGCCCTTCGCAAAAGTGAGGAACGGCTAAAGCAGGCGCTGTCTGCTGCTCACATGGCGGCTTGGGACTGGGATATGTTCAGCGATCGCTTAAACTGGTCAGATGGAGCAGAAACTCTCTTAGGTCTCGTGCCAGGAACCTCAATCAACACCTATGATGCTTTCCTCAACTGTCTGCATCCTGAGGATCGATTAGCGGTTACAGAAGCGGTGAACCGTACAGTTGAGACGGGAACTGACTATGAAGTAGAAGCTCGCATCTTTTGGCCGGATGGGACGATTCGCTGGGTAGCCAGCAAAGGGGCGCTCTTACGCAACATAAACAGCCCAGGCGTTCGGATGACGGGCACGGTGATGGATATCACCCGGCGCAAACAGATGAAGCTGGCATTAGAGCGAGAACACCAGCAACTACAGCAAATTATTACCTGTGCGCCAGTTGCGATCGCCATGTTTGACACCG
>DALYIW010000289.1:3051-11064 GCA_031970155.1 Coleofasciculaceae cyanobacterium CTOTU46601
TGCACACTCACACAAGTGGCTAATGGTTCAAGGCTTGGAGGAAAAATCAGTTATTGGTCGCAGCCACTACGAACTATTCCCAGACATCCCAGAGCAGTGGAAGGCGTTTCACGAACGGGCTTTGCGAGGGGAAGTTGTCTCAGCTAGTGAGGATGTGTGGGAACGTGCTGATGGTACCAAGATTTACCTGCGTTGGGCAATTCACCCCTGGTATACTCCTGATGGCGAAGTGGGAGGTATTGCGATCGCCACTGACCACATTAACGAATTGGTAGAGGCGCGAGAAGCTGCTTTCGAAGCCACCCGAGCCAAGAGCGAATTTTTGGCCACCATGAGCCACGAAATTCGCACCCCCATGAATGGCGTTTTAGGTGTAGCAGGATTATTATTGCAGACACCTCTAACCCCTCAACAACTTGACTATGCACGCACCATCCGTAGTAGTGCAGAACACCTGCTTAATGTGATTAACGAGATTCTTGACTTTTCTAAGCTAGAAGCGGGTGAAATGCAGATTGAGCAGCTCGACTTTGACTTAGATAGTTGTATTGAATCAGTGCTGGATGTCTTAGCAACACAGGCAGAAGAAAAAGGACTAGAGTTGGCCATCCTAGTTGATAGTGATGTTCCTAGACAGTTGCAGGGAGACCCAGGGCGTCTGCGTCAGATTTTACTGAATTTAGTGAATAATGCCATCAAATTTACCAATACTGGTGAAGTTGTAGTAAAAGTCAGTATTGATTTGGACGCTTCACAAGAGTTGGAAGGTTTGAAGGTTAGAAGCGTTGAAAACTCACAAAAATTCAAAGATTTGAGGGTTGAAAACCTTGAAAATTTGCCTCAACTTGATAATCGTTCAACTGGCAAACCTTCTAATTCTGTCAAGATTCGATTTGAAGTCACAGATACAGGAATTGGTATCAGCGCTGCCGATCAACAAAAACTCTTTCAATCTTTCTCTCAAGTAGATGCTTCAACAACACGACAATATGGTGGTACAGGGCTAGGGCTGGTAATTTGCAAGCAACTAGTGGAATTAATGGCAGGTGAAATTGGCGTTGAGAGTGAATTAGGTCAGGGTTCTACCTTCTGGTTTACAGCGTTCTTTGGTACTCAGACAATCTCGGAGATAACTCCTATCCCAGTAACAGTTTCGCAGCTCAAACTGTTGGTTGTTTCTGAAAATACTACAAGTTGCGAATCTGTGCGAACCTACTGTACAAGCTGGGGAATGCAAATTGATGAAGCTACAGACATTACTACCACTTTAAATATTTTACGTTCCAACGTAGCTCAAGGACACCCCTATGACGTTGTAATTGTTGACTTGCAATTATCAGAGAGTCAAGGGACACAGCTTATATCAATAATTGGTAGCGAACCAACTCTTGCTCAAACAAAGCTGATTGCAATGCTGACTATTCAGCAACATGACTCAGTGCAAGAGTTAGAGATGATGGGCATTTCTGGTTACTTCATTAAACCTGTGAGAGCTTCACGACTGTTTGATAGCTTGATGAGTGCGTGTGGAACGCAGGGGTATAGTGCATTCGTTCCTAAAGAAAGTATTAGGGAAGAAGCAAATATTCAGAAGCAAAAACCTAACCATTCTGTCCTGAAAATTCTGCTGGTAGAAGACCATCCAGTCAATCAAATGGTGATTTTGAGCCAACTAGAAATTCTAGGATATCAGCCAGATTGTGTGGATAATGGGAAAGATGCGATCGCTAAATTAAGCCAGCAAAACTACGATATTGTCTTAATGGATTGCCAGATGCCAATCCTCGATGGTTATGAGGCAACCAAAGAGCTTAGACGCCGTGAAGGTTTACGCCGTCATACTGTAGTGATTGCACTCACCGCTCATGCTCTACCCAGCGATCGAGATAAATGTCTAGCCGCAGGAATGGATGACTATCTTAGTAAACCTATTGAACAAGAAGTCTTAGGTGCAATGATCGAGCGTTGGGCAAAGCACATCGGCCGGCCTAAACGTACCAAGAAAAATCCTTCTTATCCCAAGAAACTCAGCCCTACTACGCTAGCTCACAGCCTGGACGAAACACCGTTAGATTTGGAGCGTTTAAACAATATCTCTCGCGGCAAAGTGAGCTTTCAACAGCAATTCGTGCAAACTTTTGTGGAAAATGCTCAACTTGGACTCGAACAGATGCGCCTTGCCCTCCCGGTTAATGACTTTGTTACACTTGAGCAGCAAGCCCACAGAATTAAGGGTTCTAGTGCTAATGCCGGCGTGCGCGGGATGCCAGATGTCGCCGCTCAATTGGAGCATCTGGCACGAGAAAAAACCCTAGAAGGAGCTATGGAGCAGCTTGAAATCCTAGAAAGGCAGCTAGAGCAAGTCAAGGCTTTTCTCAAAAATGAGTTACTTTAAAGTGAGATGTTGCACCATTTTCAGTAAGGTACAACACAGGACTTACACGCATAGGACTTACGCAGAACCTCTACATGTAGGGTGGGCACTGCCCACGACATGTAAGGTGGGCACTGCCCACCCTACTACTAGCACTGCCCACGACATGTAAGGTGGGCACTGCCCACCCTACTACTATATAGAACAGGACTTACGCATGGACACCACATATAGTAGGGGTGAACGGCCGTTCACCCCTACAAATGGCGGTTCAACCGGGAATTTGCGTAAGTCCTGAAGAAGAAGATTCTGCCTTTTGGCTGATGAACCTCCCTTAGTCAATCGTGATTATGACTGATATTGAGTGAATAGCAATTATAAATTGGCGGCTAGGTGAGTATTTTGACGCATAATTTCCTGTTATCTCACGCTAGCTCTTGATAGCTAATTGCTAACTACGTCCCCTACAGGAGACCACGATTGAGCAAACATATTTTAATTACTGGTGGGGCAGGGTTCATTGGTTCACACTTAGCTGACAACATGCTAGCCTTTGGACATCGTGTCCGCGCACTCGATAACCTCTCGTTTCAAGTTCATGGCCCCGATCGCCAAAGACCTGAGTATTTAAATTCTGAGGTTGAGCTAATTATCGGCGATATCCGTGACCCAGAAGTCATGCGACGCGCCCTGAAAGGGATTGACACCGTATACCACTTGGCAGCAGCCGTCGGTGTCGGGCAAAGTATGTATGAAATTACGAAGTACACCAGTACCAATAATTTGGGTACGGCGGTGCTGCTAGAAGCGCTGATCGATCGCCCCGTCGAACGGCTAATTGTAGCATCAAGTATGAGCATCTACGGCGAAGGACTCTACAGGGCACCGAATGGTAAGGTGTGTGTTGGATGTGACCGCACTTTAGAGCAACTCAAAGCAGGAGACTGGGAAATCCGTAATGCAGAGGGTGAGGTGCTTGTACCAGTGCCAACACCAGAAAATAAGCAACCGTCTCTGGCTTCAGTGTATGCCCTCTCTAAGTACGACCAAGAACGGATGTGCTTGATATTTGGGCAAGCTTACGGCATAAGTACCGTCGCACTACGATTTTTTAACACCTACGGCACCCGACAATCTCTCTCCAACCCTTACACAGGTGTTCTGGCAATTTTTGCCTCTCGTTACCTCAATAACAACCCACCTTTAATTTTTGAAGACGGCTATCAGCAGCGTGACTTTGTGAGCATTCATGATGTCGTGCAGGTGTGCCGACTGGCGATGGAAGTTCCCCAAGCAGCGGGAAATGTTTTTAATGTGGGAAGCGATCGCCACTACACTGTTTTAGAAGCCGCCCATCTGATGGCGCAGGTACTAGGCAAAGAACAAATTCAGCCTTTAATTACTGGAAACTATCGTGCTGGCGATGTCCGCCATTGTTTTGCCGACATCACACGCGCCCGTCAAATTTTAGGCTATAAACCCCGTGTGACTCTAGAAGAAGGCTTAGTTGAACTGGCTAGCTGGCTAGAAGGACGGGTAGCGATTGATCGAGTAGCAGAGGCCAGTGCTGAACTTGCTGCACGAGGGCTGTTTCAATCCCTAAGTTTCAATTCCTGATCGAGATTCAACAGTAACCTCTACTCTCCTCAAGAAGCCGACCCAGAAAACAATTGAAATGTCAAATAAAATTAACCAAAATTAATGGGATTCAAGCTCCGTCCTGTTAAAGCGGAGTCCATCCAAAATCCAAAATCCAAAATCCAAATGACGAGATGAACCCTATGAGGAGTCGGCAACCTACACCCAGACTAACTAATCAGACTATTGGCATCCTTGAGTGGTTTCGCCTTGGCGAGTATGAGCGAGTTGAGCAGGTGCTAAAGGACTTAAAGGCATTGGGGGTTCAACAATTACGCACCGGAGTTTCCTGGGCGGATTGGCACACAACATATGGTCAAGACTGGTACGGTTGGCTGCTGCCTCGGTTAGCACAAGAAGTAAATATTCTGCCTTGTTTTTTGTATACACCACCATCTTTAGGTGTTGTCCCCAGAATTGCTGCCCCACCGCGAGAACCAAAGGCCTACGCAGACTTCCTTGACGAAATGATTACCCGTTTTGGAGATTACTTCGAGTGGGTAGAGTTGTGGAACGAGCCAAATAACTTGAGTGAGTGGGATTGGACACTCGATCCAGAGTGGTGGATGTTTAGTGAAATGGTGGGCAGTGCCGCCTGCTGGGCGCAACAACGAGGGAAGAAAACTGTGTTAGCAGGGATGAGTCCGGTTGATCCACACTGGCTGAAACTGATGTGCGATCGCGGCTTTATTGCCTACATTAATGCGATCGGTATCCATGGATTTCCGGGTAACTGGGAGTATGCATGGGAAGGATGGCCAAAAAATGTGGCAAAAGTTCAGGCAGTACTTGACCAGTATGGCTCACAGGCAGATATCTGGATTACTGAAGCCGGCTTTTCCACCTGGCAGCACGATGAACACCAACAGCTACAAGAATTTGTTAATACCCTTGATGCCCCCGTGAAGCGCATTTATTGGTATGGTGCTCACGACCTTAACCCTGACTTTCCCACAATAGATGGTTTTCACACCGATGAGCGCGAGTACCATTTTGGTTTCAAACAAACCGACAATACCCCAAAGCTGCTGTATCGCCTGTGGGCAAGTGAAGGATTGCCAGCCGTCCGAGAAGTTGCTCAGATAGGGAGTAGGGAATCGGGAATCGGGAGTAGGGAAGAAAAGACCTCTGCTACCTCTAATTTTCCACTTCCTACTCTCCAAGAAAGCTACTCCCCACTCCCTACTCCCCACTCCCTACTCCAGATAGATGACGATAAAGAAGAGGATGAGAAGCATGGCTACTCCCCACTCCCTACTCCCTACTCCCTACTCCCGATTCTGATCACAGGTGGTGCTGGGTTTATTGGTACTAATCTTGCCCATCGTCTGCTGAGTTTAGGACAGCCAGTGCTGCTGTTTGATAACCTCTCACGTCCTGGTGTAGAGCAAAATCTGCGTTGGTTGAAACAACGGTATGGAGACTTGGTACAAATTGAAATCGCAGATGTGCGATCGCGTTTTGCTCTGCGTCAAGCCCTGCAAAATGCCCGACAAGTCTTTCACTTGGCGGCACAAGTGGCAGTGACAACCAGCCTGACTAATCCAGTGGATGACTTTCAAATCAACGCACTGGGTACGCTGAACTTGTTGGAAGAAATGCGATCGCTTAATAATCCTCCACCCCTCGTCTTCACCTCCACCAACAAAGTTTATGGCACATTACCAGACATCCAGCTTGTGCCCAACTGTACCCGCTATCAACCCGTAGACGTTTTCAGCGGTATTAGTGTAGACCATCCCCTAGACTTCCATAGTCCTTATGGTTGTTCCAAAGGAGCAGCAGACCAATACGTCCTCGACTACGCCCGTAACTATAATATCCCCGCCGTTGTCTTCCGGATGAGCTGCATCTACGGACCCCATCAGTTTGGTACCGAAGATCAAGGATGGGTTGCTCATTTCCTGATTCGTGCCCTTGAAGGTCAACCTATCACTCTTTACGGTGACGGAATGCAGGTACGAGACCTCTTGTTTGTTGAAGATTTAATTGATGCCTTCCTCTTAGCGCAGGAAAATATTCACACTCTCACTGGCCAAGCGTTTAACATCGGCGGCGGCAACGAAAACACAATCAGCTTACTAGAGTTTATCGAGCTAATCGACGAAATCCACGGCAAAAAACCACCAGTTTATTTTGACAGTTGGCGTAGTGGAGACCAACGTTACTACGTGTCTGATTCCAGTAAGTTTCAAACTGCAACCCGCTGGAAGCCGTCTGTCAGCATTCGTCAAGGTGTTAGAAAACTCTATCAATGGCTACTAGAATCTCGCACTAAAGTTGCCGCACCGTTAGCAGTTGGAAAAGGAGTTTTATGAAGTACGCACTAGTTAATCCCAACTGGACATTTACTGGCAGTATCTACTTTGGCTGCCGAGAAGCACACCTACCGCTTGAATACGGCTATAGCAAGGCTTTACTAGAGCGAACAGGACACGAAGTACTAATTGTAGATGGGCAATTAGATAATCTTTCATCGGAAGAAGTCAGAAATCAAGTTGCAGCCTTTAAGCCAGATTTTACGGTGGTAACAACGGCACCTAGCTATCTATTCTGGCGTTGTGCCCCACCAGAGTTACGTGTTCCCCAAGAAACTGTGCGTAACCTGCGAGATATCAGCGGCACAATGGTTGCAGTGGGTCCTCACAGTTCCACAACACCAAAAGTAACTCTCAAGAAGCTAGGTGTAGATGTAGTAGTAATGGGAGAATGCGAGGAAATTCTGCCGAAATTAACCGGAGAATGGCAGAATGTTTCATCTATTTGTTACTGGAATGCTGGTGAACCGCGTGTACAGGGAAGTCCACATGCATCTGATATGACAGCACTACCAGCACTGCATTGGCCGCCAGAAACCATTCAGCGACATCACCATCACCACCACCGTTTTGACGCAGCACCTATTAGTTTCGGCGCTGAGATGGAGACTTCGCGCGGTTGTCCCTATCACTGCTCTTTCTGCGCTAAAGAAAACTTCCGTAACGGCTATCGCCAGCGACCTCTAGCAGTAATTTTGGAAGAATTGGATGGTTTAATTGTTCAAGGTGTTGAGTATGTCTACTTCATTGATGAGATTTTCTTGCCAAAGCGATCGCTACTAGAAGCACTGATTAATCGTCCAGTAAAATTTGGTATTCAGACGCGGATTGATTTATGGACGCCACCCTTGCTGGAATTACTAGGGCGTGCAGGTTGTGTTTCTATAGAAGCAGGAGTCGAAAGTATTTCTGAACAAGGGCGTCAACTGCTAGATAAAAACTGCAAACTTTCTACAGAAGCGCTAAGTGAGCTACTAATTTACGCCAAGAAACAGGTACCCTTTGTTCAAGCTAATCTGCTTGATGGGAAAGTAGACGACCCAGAAGCAATTGAAGCATGGCGTCAGCACTTGCAGCACTTTGGAGTTTGGGCAAATAAACCAGTGCCATTGTTCCCGTATCCAGGCTCACCAGAATACACCAAAAAGTGGGGTTTTCCAGATGAGCGAGCGTGGGAACGTGCTAACGAGTATTACCTGCAAATTTATGCAGAATTCAGCGACATCCAAGACGAAAAGCCATTGCCCCTTCAACAACTAGAACTTAGTCCAGTTCATGCCAGTTGAATTCTTACTTGAGAGGTGCCCTCAGACTAAAATCTGGGGCCACACAAACAAAATCGGCCGCGAACAGGTTATGGACTCTCTCCCCTAGATTTATCTATGAGGGTAATATCAAGTTTGCTTGAATACTTACTACAAAATTAACGCTGATATCTTGAAACATAACAATGCTTAAAATTCTATAGCGGTTCTCAGTTGCATAGACCACAAGATAAGGGCACGATAATACCCTTGCCCCTACAAAAACTGTGTTCAACTCAATTGAAAACCGCTATATATCGCAAGTAATTCTCCGGACATGATATAACTCAAAACTCAAAACTTTGAACTGGCATTAATAAACACTTCCTACTCCCTACTCCCTACTCCCTACTCCCTACTCCCTACTCCCTACTCCCTA
>DALYIW010000290.1:0-11001 GCA_031970155.1 Coleofasciculaceae cyanobacterium CTOTU46601
TAATCCTTCATCCCTCATCCTTCATCCTTCATCCTTCCCAATGACGCTTCTCAAGCGATTGAGTGAGCTTCAGCGGGTAGGGTGTGGCCGAGAACGGTAAAAACCTGGCGTTGCTCAAATAACTCGACTAAATCGCTGCTGATTTTGTTTTTAGCGGCTTCTTGTCGCAGGATTTTGATCACGGTGTTTACTGGTAGGCGACGTTTATAGGGGCGATCGCTTGCTGTCAGTGCGTCGTAGATATCCGCGATCGCCAGCATCTGCGTTTGGATGGGAATATCCTCTTCTTTTAAGCCTTGAGGGTATCCAGTACCATCAAGCTTTTCATGATGCCCGTAGGCAATGAGTGGGACATCTTTAAGATGCTTTGTCCAAGGAATCCGCTTGAGGAAGTGGTAGGTGTGAGTAACATGGGCTTCAATAGCAGAACGCTCTTGGGGTGTGAGGGTGCCTCTGGGAATCATCAACTGAGCCATCTCTGTCTCTGTAATTAAGGGTTTAGCTACACCATCAATGTCTCGATAGGTATATTGAGACAAAGCGGTCAGTTGAGCGGTAGTTTCTTCTGAAAAAGCGTGAAACTCTCGGGTGAGAAGCACGTCAGGTTCATTGAGTTCTTTGAGTAGTTCCCAGTAGTAATTGAGTACCTCAATCGTTTGAGCGAGCTGCGCCTCGAATTGCTTGAGGGTTTGGCAGTGAGAACAGCTAGATTCAGAGCTATCTTCCCGATGCCGATGACTAGGATGCTCTACTAAATACTTGAACTTATTTTGAGCGCATTCCATTTCTAGAGTGCGCCGTGCCAGGGCAAAGCGATGACGAATGATCTCTAGTTGTTCGGGGTAGAGTTTTTTCTGCTTGCCTAAAATGGCTTCTGGGATGCCAACTTTGCCAAAGTCGTGCAGTAGGGCAGCATAGCGAACTTCTTGAATTTGGCGATCGCTAAAATAAACTGACCGCAGTGGCCCTGAGGTAATCGCACTTGCCTCTTGAGTCAGCCGTACAGTGAGCTCTGCCACACGTTCTGAGTGTCCTGAGGTTGTCGGGTCCCGCGCCTCAATAACCTCGACAGAGGCTCTCACAAACCCTTCAAAGAGGTTCTCAATGCTTTTCTGTAACTGATTGCGTTCGATGGAAATTGCCGCCTGAGAAGCGAGCGATCGTACAATGCGTTCTTCCCACTCTGAATAAGGCTGAGTCACCTCCATCGCGTTCTCCGTTGTGATCGCGATATCTGGTTTCACCTTACGATTAATTAGCTGTACCACACCAATAATTTCCCCATCCTGGTCTTGCATCGGCAGCACCAGTACTGAGCCAGTGTGATAAGGCATACTGGTATCAAAACTGCGGTCTAGGTCGTAAGGGACGCCCCGTGGCAAGTTATAAGCATCCGATAAATTTAAGCTTTCACCAGTCAGCGCCACGTACCCCGCCAGACTTTTTTGAGTCAGGGGTATCGCAAATTCTTCAAAGGGAGCTTTAGGTAGAGAATCATTTTGTGATACCTTGAATAGCAACTTAGGAGTAGCATCGCTACGGTCTACAAGATAAACACTACCCGCATCACTACAAGTAATTTCTCTGCTCTTGCATAAAATCAGATGCAGTAACTCATCTAAGTTATTGCTGCTCGATAGTGCTGACCCAATCGCCAGCAACTGTTCAATCAGTTCAACTTTTTCAGCTGAGGCTTCTTGTAAAAGTTCTTGACTTTCAAAACTTAGGGTGGGGGAATAAGAGACTGTCATGAATTTCGATGGATAAATCACAATTGTGTGGACTCATAGCTGGTCACAGCCGCCTCAGATTACAGCCCTGAATGACACATTTGCGAGCGCCTAGTTTATCCACGTTTTAAACCTAGTTATACCGCTCACCAAACTTCAAATTTCTGCACCCAAATTAGCAAAGCAATCAGCCATACCTTTATTGTTGACTTTGACTGTACCCTAAAAACTCACGTCCAAAAAACTTGATGAAGAATTTACATACTTGAAGTCATTCTAGCGTGCCAGTCCGTTGCTTTTTGATGAATCTTTTTTAGTTCTTCAGTGGAAATCCGCGCCAGATTCGCCAAAATTAAATTCATTCGACCTTGAGAGTTGAGCGTATCTTGGTGACGGGCGAGAAAATCCCAGTAAAAGAAATTAAAAGGACAAGCTTTTTCTCCAGTGCGATCGCGATGATTGTAAACACAACTGCCGCAGTAATCGCTCATCTTGTTGATGTAGTTCGCGGACGCTGCATAAGGCTTTGATGCCAGAACACCCCCATCAGCAAACTGACCCATACCAATCACATTAGTTTGCATTACCCAATCGTAGGCATCAATAAATGCCGAATGAAACCAATCTTCAATTTCTTGGGGTGAGATTCCGGCAATCAATGCAAAATTATTCAGCACCATCAGCCGTTGGATATGGTGCGCGTAGCCGATGTGCTGCACTTGCAAAAGAATTTGACGCAAACAGTTCATATCAGTCTTCTCGGCATCCCAGTAAAATCCGGGTAACGGCTGCGTGTGGTTGAACCAATTTCGTTCTGGGTAGTCAGCATCCATCAGATAGTAGACGCCATGCATATATTCTCGCCAACCCAGTACTTGACGAATAAACCCCTCTATGCTGCTTAAATCTAGAGCATTCTGGTAGTAAGCTTTCTCTACTGTTGTAATCACTTCCCAAGGCTGAAGTAACCCAATATTCAGGTACGGAGAGAGCATCGCGTGCCACATAGTTTCCTCTCCAGTTACCATCGCATCTTGATACGGACCAAATGCAGGTAGGCGATTTTGAACAAAGAAATCTAGTACTTGAAGTGCTTGCTGACGAGTAACTGCCCAGCGGAAAGGTTCAGCCTCTCCATAGGCTGGGAAGTCTATAGATTTAACTTTATCGATAACCTGTTGAGTAGTTTTGTCTGGCTCAAACCACAGAGCATCTGGCGTGTTCAGCTTACCTTTGGGGGGTTGGCGATTTTGTTTATCAAAGTTCCATTTCCCACCAATGGGCTTACTTCCCTCCATCAAAACATTAAATCGCTTACGCCCTTCTCGATAAAAATTTTCCATTAATAGGCTCTTTTGAGAATTAGCCCATTCCTTAAAGGTTTCTTCGCTCCACAAAAAATGATTATTGGCAATAAAAGTAATTTCGCAACTTAGTTTGAGGTTGCTAATTATCTGAGCAAAGGGTCGGTCATTGGGAACCATGACTCTCAGTTCAGTAATCTGATTCTTTTTGACCCAGGTTTTGAGCGGTTGGTCAAAATCTTCAGCAATTTCATAAGTTACTGGCCAACCTTCAGCAAGTAACTCCTCGGCAAAGTGCTGCATCGCTGACCAAATCAACACCAATTTTTGACGATGGTAACGTCGTTGTTTGGCATAGTTGAGCGATTCAATAAGAATTACTGGAGTATTGTTTCGCGTTGACTCACAACTTTGGAGCGCTGCTTGTTGAGTCCATAACTGGTCACCTAGTACCCAGATACCGATGGTCATTCAGCTTCTCTCCTGTTATCCATTACTATTTACTGTTGCTCTTAAAACCAGCACAAACACTCTGCCTAAAGAGACAGAGTACCTGAGCTGATAGGGGGAATACAACTTTTTTTGAACATGCTCTAATTCATAAAGGAAGCTCAGTAAGGATGTCAGGAACCTCAGCCTAAAGGCATGAGGCTTGAAAGAGAAATCTATCAAGCCGTTCTGACCAGCCTAAGACCTTTGCGGTCTACGTTACTTGGGTCACGACACCTTGGGATGCGTAGCTAGTCCCTTGCTCTGTCGCTAGTGGTTAACCAGTTTTAAGGTCACTGAAACAGTGCTGCTAGCCTAACAAGCCCTTGTAACTTTGGCGAAGCTAACTTTACTCCGAAAGGAGATTGAGGCAACCATACCTCACCGGAGGGGCAACCATACCCCTCCACCCCGAAAGGGATTCTCTGTAAAGCCGTCCTAGAAGGCATTGCCCTGAGCTTGCCGAAGGGACGGGGTTTCTACCCATTTTTCTGATGAATAACCAAAAACCGGTAGAACTCGCCCTCGAAGAGAGTGAAATGCGATATCGCTCTCTGGTTACTGCTACTTCTCAAGCGGTTTGGAGAACAGACCCCACAGGATACATGGTTGTGGATAATTCATCCTGGCGGGAACTTACTGGGCAAAGCGAAGACCAGTTAAACGGATGGGGTTGGCTGAGTGCAATTCATCCAGAGGATCGAGAGCAGACGCGGCGCTTGTGGACTCAATCCCTTAAAACGAAAACTTTATACCAAAACGAGCAGCGAGTACGAACGGCTGATGGTACTTACCGATATTTCTGGGTTCGTGCAGTTCCAGTTATAGATGAAAAGGGCGACCTCCGGGAGTGGGTGGGAATTCACACAGATATTACCGCCCGTAAGCAAGCCGAGGCAGCCTTGGAAAAGTCACAGGAAGAACTGGAGAGGCGAGTTGAGGAACGCACCAGAGAACTTACTAAAGCTAATGCTGCCCTGCTACTTGAAATTACTGAGCGACGGCGAACAGAAAAGGCGTTACGTGAAAGTGAAGAACGCTTTCGCAATGCCTTTGAGTACGCTCCAATTGGGATGGCTATCACAGGGATAGATGGACACTGGCTGAGAGTTAATCGTTCCTTGTGCGAGATTTTAGGCTATTCTCAGCAAGAGTTCCTGAACAAAACTTTTCAAGACATCACTTATCCAGATGACCTAGAAGTCAGTATCAGCTTCATGCAGCAACTTCTGAGGGGCGAAGTTCAGTTCTACCACATAGAAAAGCGGTACATTCACAAACTTGGCCATCCGGTGTGGGTTTTTTTGGGTGTATCACTCGTGCGCGATGGAAAGAAGCAACCTTTGTACTTTATCTCCCAGGTTAAGGATATTAGTGATGCCGTGGCGGCGGATACGCAACGCAAACAAGCAGAACTCGCATTACAAGAGAGCGAACAGCGACTCCGAGCAATTTTAGATAACTATCCATCGGTTATCTACCACAAAGATATCCAGGGCAGATACCAGTTTGTTAACCGACAGTTTGGCATCGTCTGTAAAGTTATTCAAGAGCAGGTAATCGGCAAGACTGACTACGATATCTACCCCACAGAAATCGCACAGATTTACGTGGCGAATGACAAAGCTGTGCTTGAAGCAGGCAAACCGATGGAGTTTGAAGAGGTAATTCCTATTCAGGACGGTATCAAAACTTACCTGTCTATTAAGTTTCCCCTATTTCATACCGATGGGGTCGCCTATGCTGTCTGCGGAATTTCGATTGATATTAGCGATCGCAAACGTGCCCAAGAGGTAATGCGGCAAGCTAAGGAACAACTAGAAATCAGAGTGCAGGAAAGGACAACAGAACTGCAACAGCTCAATCAGGAACTGAAACGCTCTAACCACGAACTAGAGCAGTTTGCCTACGTCGCCTCCCACGATTTACAAGAACCACTGCGAGCTATTGCTGGTTATACCCAACTGTTGGAACAAGAGTATCAAGAGCGTCTAGAGCCAACCGCCCAGGAGTACATGAGCTATGTTGTGGATGGGGCAACGCGGATGCAGCAGCTGATTCGCGATTTGCTAGAGTATTCGCGCGTAGGTACTCATGGTCAAGTCTTTGCTGCAACGGACTGTAATGAAGTATTGGAGATAACTTTAGAAAATTTGCAAGTCGCGATCGCCGAAAGCAACGCCACCATTACCCACGATCCTTTACCTACCCTCACCGCCGACAAAAACCAGTTAGTACAGTTATTTCAAAACCTAATTGGCAACGCGATTAAGTTCTGCAAAGACAAACCACCCCAAGTTCACATCAGAGCCAAATTAACCGACCAAACTTGGTGCTTTGAGGTACGCGATAATGGCATTGGTATTAAGCCCCAATATCTTGAGCGCATTTTCGTTATCTTCAAACGTCTCCATACTCGCAAAGAGTTTTCCGGCACGGGAATCGGTTTAGCAATTTGCAAAAAGATTGTTGAGCGTCACGGTGGAAAGATTTGGGCTCAGTCGCAGCCAGAAATCGGCACCACCTTCTACTTCACACTCCCCCTAACTCCTCTAACTTGAAAATAGGGAGTGGGGAGTCGGGAGTCGGGAGTCGGGGAGAAGAGAAATTTTCATCTCTTCTTTGTGAGATAAGAGCTCATGGTGTCTAATCCAAAGTAATAACCTCTTCCCCACCAACAACCAACAACTGATGAGTAGCACTCAAACCTTACGCCCCGTTGAGATTTTGCTGGTTGAGGACTCTCCTAGTGATGCCCACCTCACCATCAAAGGTTTTGAGCGCTCAAAGGTAGCCAACAATCTGCACTGGGTTGAGGATGGCGAGTCCGCAATGGACTATCTAAGACAGCAAGGTGAGTATGCTAATGCTCCTCGTCCAGACTTAATTGTGCTGGATCTCAACTTACCAGGGATGGATGGTCGAGAAGTGCTAGAAGCCGTTAAGTCTGACTCCAATCTAAAATGTATTCCAGTTGTGATTCTGTCCACCTCAGCCGATACAGAAGATGTCATGAGGTCTTATAATCTCAACGCCAACTGCTACATAAGCAAACCTATTGACATTAATCAGTTTATTTATATCGTCCAGTTGATTAATGAGTTCTGGTTAGCCATAGTAAAACTCCCCTAAAAGTAGAGGTAATTAGTAGTGCTACAGAGTCAAAATAAGTGATTAATAAAAATCTTCCCATCGAGAACATCCCAACTGTACATGTGTAGTGTGAGATGGAAAGTTCACGTACCAGGACAAGCGAACAAGATGTTCGCACTACATAATACAGAAAGCGGAAAGGCGCTGTACTGAAGTTAAACTAAGACTTCTCATCACCAAACAACCCTTCGACACTTCGGCAAAGCTTCGGCAAGCTCAGCTACCGCTCAGAGCAAGCCAAACAACAAACAACCCTTCGACATGCTCAGGGCAAGCCCAACAACAAACAACCAACAACTACTTAGCATTGTTTTTGTAGAACCTAATTTTATGTCTGAGGTAACCATCCCAATCTTGTTAGTAGAAGATAGCCCCAGCGACGCAGGCTTAGTTCGCCAAGTCTTGTTGCGTTCAGGCAGAAAAGAGTGGGAATTGGTTTGTGTAGAGCGACTGAGTGAAGCGATCGCACTTTGCCGTGAGCAGCTTTTTGCTGTAGTTTTATTAGACCTGGCGCTACCCGATTCTGATAGAGAGGATACTGTGCCAACTTTCTGTGCAGCCGTCCCTGATATCCCTGTGGTAGTACTGACGGGAGCGGACGACGAAGAATTAGGTTTACAAGCCATGGCATGTGGAGCGCAAGACTATCTAGTTAAGGATAAACTAACCGTTCAAATGTTTGTTCGCACCATTCGTTTTGCGATCGAACGGGGACAAGTTTTCAAGCAACTGCGCGAAAGTGAGCGACGATTTCGTGCTATCTTCAACCAAACTTTTCAACTCACTGCACTTCTACAACCAGACGGCATAGTACTAGAGGTAAACCAGACAGCGTTAACTCTAATTGGTATCCGTCAGACCGAAGTTTTAGGTCGGCCGTTTTGGGAAACACGCTGGTGGAGTATTTCTAGAGAAACTCAAAATCAGTTGCAAGCCGCGCTGCAAGAGGCAGCTCAAGGCAAGTTTATTCGTTATGAAGTCGATATTTTAGCAGATAGAGATATTTTTGTAACCATCGATTTTTCTATCAAGCCATTTAGGGACGAACAAGGAGAAGTGGCGCTGCTGATTGCTGAAGGTAGAGATATTAGCGATCGCAAACGAGCCGAAGCAGAAGTACTCAAAGCCTTAGAAAAAGAACGAGAACTGAACCAGCTAAAGACAGGCTTTGTTTCAATGGTTTCTCATGAATTTCGCACACCCATGACAACCATTCAGTCAGCGGCTGGGATGATCCAACGATACTACAACAAATTAAATGAAGAAAAGAAAATTAAATACTTCACTCAAATCGACACGGCGATCAGCAGTATGCTTCAACTACTTGATGAGGTATTGTTCCTAGGTAGAACCGATGCCGACCTGCTCAAGTACCAACCAGCACCATTAGACCTAGAGAATTTCTGTCGCGAACTTGCTGAAAATATGCAAATCAGCAACAGCCGTCAGAGTACTATTACTTTTACTTGTGAAGGTGAACCTATTAACGCTAATATAGATGCTTTTTTACTGCAAGTCATCCTCACCAATTTACTCTCAAATGCCATTAAATATTCTCCTCAAAGGAGCAACATTCACTTTCATTTAACATATCAAAATGCGACTGCTCGGTTTCAGATTCAAGACCAAGGAATAGGCATTCCCATCAAAGACCAAGCCAAACTGTTTGAAACCTTTCATCGTGCCAGCAATGTCGGCAATATTCAAGGCACAGGACTCGGACTATCGATTGTCAAGAAGTGTGTAGAGCTACACAACGGACAAATTACTCTAGAGAGTAAAGTCGATCAAGGAACAACAATCACCGTAACATTGCCCACTGTACCTACAAATACACTGAGCTAAAAAATATCACAAACCCAAAAAGGATGAAGGATGAAGGATGAGGGTATAAGCAATTTAAAGGACTTTTATTGATTTATGGGGCGATTCATCCAACAGCGGTCATTTTCCATCCATAAGAGTGACCACTAACAACAAACAACAAACAACCAACAACAAACAACAGAACCTTTTTCTGATCAACCAAGTCTAAAAGAGCAAGAAAACAAACCGGTGAGGGAGAAGCCCACAGGTGAGAGTTATACCTGCTCAGGCGTCAAACGATGATGCTAGTGCCAAAGCAACCGAGACCGATACCGAGTTGGTGATACAGTGCCAACAAGGCAACCAACACAGTTTCCGTATACTTTACCAGCGCTATCAACAGCGAGTGAGGTCTACCCTCTACCAGCTATGCGGTGGTGAGGCTCTAGATGATTTAGTACAAGATGTTTTTCTCCGAGCTTGGAAAGGCTTACCTCAACTACGGCAGGCCTCCCAGTTTTCCACTTGGCTGTATCGCATCTGTTGGAATGTGGCATCCGATCAGCGGCGGCGGTTTGCCCAACAGCGTTCTTTGAACTCAAAATTTAGGATAGATACAGAGGCAGGGCCTTTACAAGATACACAAATTTCGCGATCGCCGGATCTAATGGATTTGCATTATCAAGATCTCGTACAACGGGGACTGCAACAGCTGAGTTTTGAGCATCGCGCTGTACTCGTGCTGCATGACTTAGAAGACTTGCCCCAAAAAGAGGTAGCGCAGATTTTAGGGATAGCAGTAGGAACCGTGAAGTCTCGCCTTTTCCATGCTCGAATGTCCCTACGGCAATATATCCAGCAACAAGGAGAGATATTATGACTCACTTACCGCCCGATGACAGGCAATGGCAGGAGTTTCTACACAAATATCGCCCGACACCCCCTCCTCCAGCCACTGATTTGGAGGAGCAACTAATCAAGTCCATCAACCAGTCTCAACCGCCTGTTCTCAATCAGCGTTTATGGGCCCTGCCGCCAGCCCTTGCTGCGGGTTTAATCATGGCTTGGAGTGGCTACCGCCTCCTAATTCCCCTACCAGATTTTTCTAACTCTGCCAGCTTGGAAGCTTTCTTGCAAGATAACTGGAATAACGTTGTAGGAGAGAAGCCAGCCAGCTCACAAAGCAACACAGCCCAAGCCGATTTGATACTCTTGGCAAATACAGCGCCATAATCTGTCAGTGATTTAGTAAAAATTCAAGAGTTGAAAAGTTTAAAGTAACCAGTAAAAATCCAAAAACGTGATAACTATCAACCTTCAACTCTTAGCTTCAACTGGTTCCATCGACTTTAAACAAAAGAGGTAGTTTTTATGTTATTGCGTCGTGTCTCTATTTGGTCAGTTCTCTTAATTGTCCTTGGAGGCGCGGTTGTCCTAGCCAAACCTAATTTGCTGTTTCCCCAAACCGTGGCACAAAATCTGGAGGGACTCAGGCGTGTTGAGGGGGGTAGGTGGATGGATCAACTCAACCTCAGTGAAGAGCAACAACAAAAGCTTCAAGCAATTCGCTATCAATACAAAGACCAGATTGCTCAACGTAAACAGGCTGTGGGTGAAATGTCTCAGGAGTTACGTGACCTTATGGCAAGTAACGCCTCTACTGAGGAAATTCGAGCTAAATACCAACAAGTGCAACAGTTGCGCCAGCAGTTAGAAGATGTAAGCTTTGAAAGTATGCTGGCAACGCGAGAAGTTATGAGATTAGATCAACGCCAACAGTATGCTCAACTGATGGAAAAGCGACGAAAAGATTCCCGCCACCCGATGGGGAACCAACGAGGGATAGAGTTTTGAGGTTTATCTATCTTCATGGTTTTGCTTCGAGTCCTGAGTCGGTGAAAGCGGTGTATCTACGCGATCGCTTTGCTACTCTTAACCTATCTGTAGAAGTTCCTGACCTCAACCAAGATGATTTTACTCACTTGACGATAACTCGCCAGCTTACTCAAGTGGAGCAAATGTTTAGGTCAGATGAGACGCCAGTAACGTTAATCGGTTCTAGTTTGGGTGGTCTAACATCTGCTTGGTTAGGACAACGGCATTCACAAGTTCAGCAACTTGTACTGCTAGCACCAGCATTTGAGTTTCTCTGGCATTGGTTACCCAACTTAGGACAAGAAAAGCTCAGTCAATGGCAAGCATCGGGGTATTTACCAACTTATCACTACGGCGAAGGGCGATCGCTTCCCCTACATTACAAGTTTGTAGAAGATGCCAGTCACTATCAAGAAAACCAGCTATTACGACCAGTACCTACCCTCATCTTGCACGGACGCAATGATCAAGTTATACCCATCAGTGCCAGTCGTGACTATGCTAGTGTTCGTCCTTGGGTACAACTCATCGATCTAGATAGTGACCACGCTTTGAATGACGTAATGCCCCAAATTTGGCAGGCTATAGAGGAGTTCTGTCAGCTAAGTTGAAAATAGGGAGTAGGGAGTAGGGAGTAGGGAGTA
>DALYIW010000291.1:0-9837 GCA_031970155.1 Coleofasciculaceae cyanobacterium CTOTU46601
CCTCTTTCCACGACTCGGCTTACATTGAGGAGTTTCCCCACCAATGCAGAGGTCGTTCTCTCCGGAGGTGTTAGTTCCTGTGTGCCCCACAGTACGAAGTGCGAGTTCCAAAATGTTCAGAGCGGCATTCCAGTCTCGGTCTAAGACAAATCCACAGTGATGACAACGATGTGTTCTTTGACTCAACGACTTGTTGACTCCTTCCCCACAGTTAGAGCAGTTGGCACTGGTGTAGGGAGGTGGCACGGCAACCGTTACCACTCCGAATACCTTGCCAAAGTACTCCAACCAGTTACGAAAAGCCGACCACGCAGCATCCGAGATGGATTTAGACAAGCGCCTGTTTTTGACCATATTCGCAAGGAGCAAGTCCTCATAGGCAACCAAGTCGTTAGACTGGACTACGCATCTTGCCAACTTCACGGCAAAATCTTTACGCTGCCTACTTACCTTGAGGTGCCGTCGCGTCAAGCGATTTCTGGCTTTGACTCTATTTTTCGAGCCTTTTTGGGTTCTGGAAAGTCTGCGACCAAGGCGCTTGAGCGCTTTTTCAGACTTCCTGAGATGTCGTGGATTTTCAACAGTTTGCCCGTCCGAGTCGGTGTAGAAATGGGTCAACCCCACATCCAGCCCAATAGTTTTACCTGTTGGCCCTCTTTGCTCAACTCGCTCAACATCAAGACAAAACTGAACGTAGTACCCATCTAACTCGCGACGGACAACTCGAACTCGCTTAATTTGTTCCAACTGGTAGAAGTGCAGGTCACGGGTTCCCCACATCTTGAAGCTTCCGGCTTTAAACCCATCAGTGAAGGTGATATTCCTTCTATCTTCCGACAGCTTCCAACCACAGGTTTTGTACTCTACAGAGCCATGTGTTTGATGCTTTTTAAAGCGTGGGAACCCCTTCTTCGCCGCCTTCTTCTTACAGTTGTCGTAAAACCGAGCAATAGCCGACCAAGCCCGTTCAGCAGAAGCTTGATGAGCCATAGAGTTGAGCTTGGAGGCCCAAGGAAATTCATGAGCCAGAACCTTGCAATATGCACTAAGAGAATATCGCCCAACTCCCTTGTTTTCCATCCAGTATTTGATGCAACTATTGCGGACAAATCTAGCAGTACGAATAGCTTCATCGAGCCGCTCGTACTGTTGTTTTTCTCCCTCAAGTTTGGCTTCAAATACTAGCATTTTACATTGAGATATCTGATATAAATAAGTCTATCGTGAAGATGGAATTAAGAAAAGCCGTCCTGGAAGGACGGGGCTTTAGACCCAATTTTTCGGTAAAAATAAAAATTATGACAGCGCCAATCGCGATAAGGTGCAATCGATGGAACACGATGAAGGAAGGACGAAACGAACGTCCCGACGCAGTTTTTTGGGACAGGCGCTGACCGCAGCAGGGACGGCGATCGCTGCCCCATCATTGCTCAATCAGACAACAGCAGCTAAGGAAGGTAGCTCTATGCAATCCCCTGAAGGCGAAATGGTAGTAAGGCTTAAGGTTAATGGTGAAGTGCGATCGCTAACCATTGAGCCACGAGTCACCCTCCTAGATGCCCTACGCGAGCGTCTGGAACTTACAGGCAGCAAAAAGGGCTGTGACCACGGACAGTGTGGAGCCTGTACTGTCCTCATTGATGGAGAACGAGTTTATTCCTGTCTCACCTTGGCAGTGATGCAAGAGGGCAAGGAAATTGTCACCGTTGAAGGACTCGCGAAGGGCGATGCCCTCCATCCTGTGCAGGCGGCGTTCATTGACAACGATGGCTTTCAATGCGGCTATTGCACACCCGGCCAGATTTGTGCATCTGTTGCTCTACTCGACGAAATCAAGCGAGGTTGTGCCAGTGCCGTTACATCAGATCTCACTCGCCCTCCACAATTAGCTGAGCTTTCTGAGGCTGAAATTAAGGAGCGGCTGAGTGGTAATCTGTGTCGGTGCAGTGCTTACAACGGTATTGTCGCTGCCGTACAACAGGTAGCAGGACAAACACCTCCCTCTCCTGCGGCCGCTATGCTAATCAGTGAACCCAAGGAGATGCCAGCATGAAAAACTTCTCCTACGTCCGTGCCAGTTCAGTTAATGATGCAACCCAACGGGCGTCTACCGACAAGAATGCGCTATTCATCGCAGGTGGTACGAACCTGGTTGACCGAATGAAAGTCTTTCTGGATGAGCCATCACAGCTGATTGACATCTCTCGGCTTCAGATGCAGCGCATTGAACAGACAGCAGAAGGCGGTTTGCGTATCGGCGCATTGGTGAGCAATACAGCAGTAGCCGACTATCCCGAAGTCCGGCGCAATTATCCGATGTTATCCAGGGCGATTCTGTCCGGTGCCTCTCAGCAAATTCGCAATGTTGCCTCTGTCGGCGGCAATATCCTGCAACGCACTCGCTGCCCTTATTACTACGACACAGCCTTTGCATGTAACAAGCGACAACCAGGAAGCGGCTGTCCGGCGGCTACTGGTATTAACCGGATGCACGCCCTCTTTGGAGCTAGTGACCAATGTGTGGCTGTTCATCCATCTGATATGTGTATCCCTCTAGCAGCGTTGGATGCCATTGTTGAAGTGGAAGGCCCGAAAGGCAAACGGCAAATCCCGTTTATAGATTTCCACCGTCTACCGGGTGATACACCTCAACGAGACACCAACCTGGAACCGGGGGAACTGATTACTGCTGTTGTGTTGCCGTCTGTGCCGTTTGCAAAGTCTGGCGTGTATCTCAAGCTGCGAGACAGGGCATCTTATGCCTTCGCGCTGATTTCCGTTGCTGCTGCTGTTGAAGTGGGAGGCGATCGCATCCAAAATGCACGTCTAGCCTTGGGCGGCGTTGCTCACAAGCCTTGGCGTCCGACAGAGGCAGAGAAGTTTTTGATCGGCAAACCTGCCAATGCAGAAACATTTCAGCAGGCAGCGGAAATTGCTCTACAGGGAGCCAAGCCCTTATCTCACAACGGTTTCAAAGTTGAATTAACCAAACGTGCTATCAAAAGAGCGATCGCAGTATCAGCAAAAGGAGGAGGAGTCGCATGAACAAAGTAATAGGTACTGCCGTCAGCCGCAAAGATGGACGAGCAAAGGTAATGGGTACGGCTACATACGCGGCGGAACATCAAATTCCAGGACTCGTTCACGGTTATCTGGTTACTGCTAGCATTGCCAACGGGCACATGAAAGCGATCGACACTAGCGAAGCGGAACGTGCGCCAGGAGTAATTGCTGTCTTCACACATAAGAATGTCCCCAAGATATTCATGCCCGCCAATAACTTCATGACCTCAAAACTCTATGAAGCTCGTCTGCCACTATCGGACGATAAGATTCACTATGGTGGGCAAATTATCGGCTTGGTGGTGGCAGATACATTTGAGAGAGCAAGGCACGCTGCACACCTAGTCAAAGTTGAGTACAAGACGCAACAGCCATTAATCGAGCCTCAGAAAGCCGTTTTTAAGGAAGCACCGCCCCAGTTTGGTGAAGGGTTTAAGTTTGAGAAGGGGCAGTTAGCGGCAGCGATGGCCAGCGCACCAACGAAAATCGAGGTGACTTACACGACTTCGACAGAACTACACGCCCCGATGGAACCTCACGCCACCATTGCTCATTGGCAAGGGCAAGACTCACTCACCGTCTACGAACCCTCGCAATGGGTGATGGGTAGCCAGCGCACTTATGCCGAACTGTTTGGTATCCCTACGGAAAAGGTACGCATCATCACGCCCTACCTAGGAGGCGGTTTCGGTTCCAAAGCTTTCCCCTGGCCTCACGCGGTTCTCTGTGCAGCAGCAGCGCGCCAAATCCAGCGTCCCCTTAAAGTTGTCCTCAGTCGTCGGCAGATGACTGCTAATAGTGGGCATCGCTCTGAAACCGAGCAAACGCTACGTCTGGCGGCAACTGCCGATGGTATGCTCAGTGCGATCGCTCACGATGTCAAATCTTACACCTCGCCCGTGGATGTCTTCGCAGAGCCTTGTACGGGTGTTACTCCGGTAATGTACACCGCACCCAACCTACAGCTGAACCAGGAACTAGCTGAAATAAACATAGGCACTCCAACATTCATGCGTGGCCCAGGAGAAAATCCGGGCATGTGGGCACTGGAATCGGCAATGGATGAATTAGCCTGGGCGCTGAAGTTAGATCCGGTAGAACTGCGGCTTAAAAACGAAGCTAAGGAACACCAGCGTAAGGGGTTACCATTCTCCGCCAAGAATTTTGCTGATTGCTTGAAGGTGGGCGCAGAGCGATTTGGTTGGAAGGATAGGGTAATGCAGACGCGATCGCTCACCCTAGAGGGTAAACTCATCGGTTGGGGGATGGCTGCTGCAACATTTCCTGGTATGCGAGGTGCTGCATCCGCCAAGGTGCGGCTGTTACCTGATGGTACTGTCCATGTCCTCACTGCTGGAAATGATATGGGTACAGGTGCCTATACAGTGGTTGCAGCTACGGCGGCAGATTCACTAGGAGTACCTGTCGAAAAAGTGCGTGTAGAAATGGGAGACTCGCTACTACCGGATGGTGGACTAGCTGGAGGTTCCATGATGACGGCCTCCCTTGCCCCAGCTGTGATACAAGCTTGTCAGGATGTACTCAAAGCCGCCAACTGCACGACCCTATCAGATGCCTGTGCAGCCCTGCGTCAATCTGGACGGGCAGCGTTTGAGGCTACAGCTTCCTCTGCTCCCGGTGATGAGGCGAAGAAATGGGCATTCCAGTCTTGGGGCGCACACTTTTGTGAAGTCGCCGTAGATGAAGAAATCGGACGCCTACGGGTAACGCGTTGGGTGTCGGTGATGGACATCGGGCGAGTAATGAATGCTAAGACGGCGGCAAGTCAGGTGCGTGGCGGGGTAATTATGGGGATTGGATCAGCTTTGATGGAGGAGTGTCACCTCGATCCCAATATCGGTTATCCAGTGGTCTATGACCTCGCTACTTACCACTTTCCTGCTCATGCAGACATTCCACGCATTGAGGTAGCGTTCGTCGGTGAACCCGATCTGAACTTTAACCCAGTGGGTGCTCGCGGTGTTGGTGAAATTGGCATTACCGGGGTTTCAGCGGCTGTTGCTAATGCGGTTTACCACGCGACTGGTAAGCGGATTCGCAGTCTGCCACTGATACCAGATAAGTTGATTGGATAATCTGATTGTTGGCTGCGGTTTAGCATGACAAATCAGCGTGTTAAACCGCAACTGTGGCATTATTTTTGTCCGCTTTGTTGGTACTCATGCTGAGTATGACAAAGTAGATGCAGAAACAATCTAAACTGAGGTCGATATATGGAAATACGCCCAATTAGAACTCAAAGTGACTATCAAGAAGCTCTTCGAGAGATTGAGTTGCTATTTGATGCACCTGAGAATACACCTGAATACGATCGGTTAGATATACTTAGCACTTTAGTAGAAGCTTACGAGAAGAAACACTTTCTCATTGAACTTCCCGATCCGATTGAGGCAATCCAATACTACATGGATACCCGTGGATGGTCTCGTCGTGATTTGGAGCCATGTCTGGGCAGTCGAGCCAGGGTGTCTGAAGTTTTGTCTCGTAAACGCACCTTGACTTTAGAGATGATTCGGAAGTTGAATCAAGAATTCGGGATTCCCGCTGAGATTCTCATTCAACCTTATGAGTCGGCACAAATCTCTGCCTGACAGTTCAAATGCAGCGGACGGTCGAAAGTCACTGGTGCCGAGTTCGAGATTATCTACCGCCGATGAGTTGAGCCATTATCTCCCTACCTCAAAAACAGTGTGTAGTTTAGATAGTTGCTTTGATACCAATCGCGATCGCGAAGCGCTGATGCATTGTGGCGATTCGCATATTCGAGAAACACCTCCCGTGCGATCGCACAAAGAGCGATAATGTTACTTTATCGGTTTACATTTATGACTTACCTAGAACTGCGTCAGAAAATTGAGCAACAACTAGATCAACTGCCACCTGACCAACTTACCCAAGTCAGCAACTTCCTAGATTCCCTTCAGAATAAAGGTACTACCGTTAGTCAACGCCCACTCCGTCGGTTGGCTCCAATTAAACGAGGAACTAAAGCAGGCGATTTGCTAAAATTTGCTGGAACTTGGCAAGGCAATGATCTAGAAGAGTGCCTTGATTTCGTCCATGAAACCCGCTCCAAAGCCCAGTTTTAAATCCCTTTTCTATGTATCTTCTGGATACCAATCATTGCAGCTACATCATCAACAATAACCATAATGTCATTGCTGCTTTGCGCTCTCATTCTGCCAGTGAAATTGGTATTAGCATCATTACCTATGGCGAACTGCTCTACATGACTGAAAAATCAGAACGAAAAGCTCAAAACCTTGTAGCAGTTCAAACTTTCCTAGCAAGTGTTGATTTATACTTCATTGATGAAGAAACTGCCATTCTTTACAGTCAACTCAAAACAGCAGTTTTTAATCAGTTTGCGCCCAAAGACAAAAGTAAACGTCGAAGTACAAGTGTTGGAGATTTAGGATTCGATGACCATGATCTGTGGATTGCAGCAACAGCAGTCCAGCATAACCTTATCGTTGTGTCTGCCGACAATGATTTCATCCGAATTCAGCAAGCTCAATCTTTTCCCTTAGAATCTTGGCTGTAGTTGGAGGCAAGTTCAAGTATGAGGCTGTTACGTGAATGTCTATCTCAAAGCGTTTTAGCAAATTAAGAAATCTGGTCAAGGCGGCGAAAGTAGCGATCGCCATCCATCATTTATGAAAGAGATACACGATATTGTTGCAGCCTTTGAGACAATCAAAAGTGGCAGGAAAACAGCAGCGATCGCCACTCTCGTCAAAGCCCAAGGCTCTACCTACCGACGACCAGGTGCTCGAATGTTGATGACACCAGAGGGAGAAATGATTGGTTCCCTCAGCGGAGGTTGTCTAGAAGGTGATGTTTTTGAACAGGCTCAAGAGGTCATAACTTCAGGTCAACCCATCGTTGTGCAGTACGATACCATGTCCGATGAAGACATTATCTGGGGACTTGGACTCGGCTGCAATGGCATCGTCCAGATTCTCATCGAGCGACTAGAGGCAGAAAGTCCGTTAAACCATCTATCATTTCTTACTGAGTGCCTTCGCTGTCGGCAAGCAGGAATTCTAGCAACTGTGTTTCACGTTGAGGGTCAGGTAAAGGCACAAGTTGGAAGCCGTTTAATGGTGTATCCAGATGGCACACTCAAAAGTGACATCGAGGATGCCGATTTGATTGCCCAGATACGCGACGATGCTTGGAACGCTCTTGATGAAAGTCGTTCAAAGGTAAAAGCCTATCCATTACCGACAGGTAAAGCCGAAGTTTTTATCGAAGTCATCCAACCGCCAGTGCCGCTGATGATTTTTGGAGCGGGTCACGATGCTGTACCACTTGTACGATTAGCTCAAGAATTAGGATGGCATGTGAGTGTGGTTGATAGCCGACAATCTGATGGAACGCGATCGCGTTTCCTAAGTGCTGATGAAGTCGTTCTTGCTCGCCCAGAGGGGATAAGCCAGTCCATTCGTGTCAACAACCGCACAATGGCTGTAATCATGACTCACAACTACCTTCACGACCTTGAACTTCTGAAAATCCTCTTACCCTCTCCTGTCAGATATTTAGGCATTCTCGGCCCCAAAAACCGAACCGGAAAGCTACTTCAAGACCTAGAAGAACAGGGAATTACCCCAACACAACAACAACTGCAACGCTTGTACAGTCCCGTTGGGCTGAATATCGGTGCTGATACACCCGAAGAAATTGCTCTATCAATCGTGGCTGAAATTCAAGCTGTTCTTGGCGATCGCTCAGGAGGGTCACTCAGAAACTACTCAGGCCCCATTCATGACCGAAGTGTCGGATGAAGTCTTCCTCCGTTGGTCTGATTATTCTTGCAGCAGGAGCATCCACTCGTATGGGAACTCCAAAACAACTGTTGCTCTACCAAGGGCGAAGCTTTGTTCGTCATATTGCAGAGGTGGCGATCGCCTCCGTATGCCATCCCATTACCATCGTTCTTGGGGCAAATGCACAACAAATTAAGCCCGAAGTCAGCCAATTGCTCGTACAAGTAGTAGAAAATCCACAATGGTCTCAGGGGATGAGTTCTTCGCTACGGGTTGGCATCGAAGCCTTAAATACTGTAAGTCAGAATTTAGATGCCGTCGTAATTACGCTTTGCGATCAGCCATTTGTTTCTTCTAAGATTCTCAACCGAATCGTTGAGACCTACCATTCTACAGGCCAACTAATTATTGCTTCCGAGTATGCAGGAACCTTGGGCGTACCCGCGTTATTTAGTCGTACTTTATTCTCAGAACTTATGGATTTAAAGCATACTGAAGGAGCAAAAAAGATAATTATAAAACACAAAAATGAAGTTTTTAGCGTTCCTTTTCCTGACGGTTCAATTGATATTGATACGCCTAATGACTACGAACAGTTACAGACTTTAATCTAGTTAAATCAAGTATAAACGCTAAAGACATAGCCGTTTTTAATCAATTACAATACAGTACTTCGTAGTGGCACGATAATATCGTGCCTTTATAAGCAAGGTAGTGCTAATAAACCCTATATTGTATTTTGAATTATCATGAATTCTTCAATCAATCAGCGCAGTTTGTACCAGCAAGTCATTCTTGAACACTCGAAAAAACCTCGGCATCGAGGCAAAACGAATCCGGTACATGGGTATCATCGGGGTCATAACCCATTGTGTGGCGACACGATTGAACTGACCTTACAGCTGAATCAAACAGGTGAAACAATTGAAGATGTCAAATTTGAGGGAGAAGGTTGTGCGATCGCGATCGCCTCAGCAGATTTGATGGCCCAAGCTGTTCGGGGCAAAAGCGTAGAAGAAGCCTTATCAATGGTGCAACGCTTTCGAGGCATGATGATGGGACAAGACGAGTTTCCTCAAGAATTGCGAAAACTGAATGTTTTACAAGGCATCTCCCAGTTTCCTGTACGTATTAAGTGTGCAACACTAAGCTGGTACACCCTTAAAGCCGTACTAGAATCATCCAATCTACATTAGTTATTAGTTATTGGTTATTGGTTGTTGGTTGTTCGTAAAAAAAACACTCCCTTATCCAAACAACAAACAACAAACAACAAACAACAAACAACATTATTGAGGAGGCTGTAGAGACCGTTGTAAAACACTCAAACTCACTTCAGCTACTAGCGCAAATACAGCCACAGGAATTGCCCCGACCAGAAGAATAGCATTGTCGTAGAGCGCAAAGCCAAGAACAATAAAACTACCTAACCCCCCCGCGCCAATAAAAGCAGCAAGAGTAGCGCTGGCAATCACTTCTACCAACGCTGTTTTGATACCAGCGATAATCACAGGTAATGCCAGGGGAATTTCTACCTGTTGAAGGACTTGCCGAGGTGCCATCCCCATCCCTTTAGCTGCTTCTCGAATAGCTGGTTCGATGCGGCGAAAGGCAACATCTGTGCTAATCAGAATTGGGGGTATCACCAAAAGTGTGAGAGCGATCGCAGCTGAAGTAAAGGTAAGACCAAAAACAGGAATGGCAACAAATAAAATAGCCAAGCTAGGAATTACCCGTAACCCATTAAAACCATTAATTAATACTGTCGAAGCTGTCCGCGAACGAGAGCTTAAAAGCCCTAACGGTAGCCCCAGTCCTAAGCCAATCGTCAACGGCACCACCACCAGCAGTAAATGCTGCCACACAGCCTCCCCTAGTTTATCTGGATGGCTGGCTGCATAGTCCCAGGCTAGCTTGAAAATAGGGAGTAGAGAGTCGGGAGTAGGGAGTAGGGAAAGAGAAATTTTCATTTAATGTTCGT
>DALYIW010000291.1:9909-10182 GCA_031970155.1 Coleofasciculaceae cyanobacterium CTOTU46601
GGATGAACAGCGACAGTAAGAGTGCAAAGCTTTATTTTTGGTGTGAAAATGAAAAGCAAAACGATTCCTGAAGGTGCGCTGGTATTTAGCTTTTTGGGGTATTCAGTAGCGGGATTCTGCCTGATTTATGCTCCACCTTGGGGTATGGCTTTTGCTGTGGCAGTTGCTTTGACTGGGGCAGGTGTTAGGGTTTGGGGTAGCATCGTGCCTTTAACTTGGATTGAGTCTTGGGCTAAAATTGCCCCTTTGGCTTGGGTTGCGGGCTGGGCTTTT
>DALYIW010000291.1:10264-10862 GCA_031970155.1 Coleofasciculaceae cyanobacterium CTOTU46601
GCTTGGTTTGTATACTGGGTTGTCGCTAGACGTGTGGCTTTTGCTTTGAGCGATCGCGGATTTGGGGCAATGCCAGTGACTGTTGTTTTTGCCCTAACTGGGGCAGTGACTTGGTTTGTATATGGGGCTGTAGCTGAACGTGTCGCTTTAACTGTGACTAGGCGTGAGTTTGGGGTTATGGCTGTGGCTGTAGCTTGGGCTTGGGCTTGGGCTTGGGCTTGGTTTGTATGTGAGGCTTTTGGTGGAGTAATTGCTGGGAGTGTAGCTTGGGCTGTTGCTGGAGGTATTTTAGGGGCTGTTGTTGGGGTTGCAGATTGGGCTTGGGCTTTTGCTGGGACTTTTGTTGGGGCTGTGTCTGGGGCGATATCTGAGGCAGCAAATGAATTACTAGAATCCTTTAACAAGCGTTACACCTTCTTAATTTTGGCAGGAACCTCTTTGTCAGGATTGGTCTTTGGACAATTATTAAGTAGATTATTGCCTTGATCATCACAAATTCAAAAGAATGAAAATTTCTTTCCCCCCTACTGTCTACTCCCTATTTTCAAGACAGACACCTATGTGCTGCCGCTCACAACAAAGGAATGAACATTTTCCT
>DALYIW010000292.1:0-10855 GCA_031970155.1 Coleofasciculaceae cyanobacterium CTOTU46601
GGATGAGGGATGAGGGATGAGGGATGAGGGATGAAGGATGAAGGATGAAGGATGAGGGATGAGGGATGAGGGATGAAAATTCTTGGTCTTAATAGTCAAGAGGCCTCTAAATTTAGTTACGGGAGTAACAAAGGAACATATATTCTGTTCTCAAGCACATGAATAAATTCATGGGCTACTCATCCCCCCCCATCCCCCATCCCCCATCCTTTACACATGTACCTGAAAACTCTACACCTCAGACAGTTTCGTAATTATCGAGATTGCATAGTAGATTTCGATGCTCCTAAAACAATTTTGGTGGGTAATAATGCCCAAGGAAAATCGAATCTGCTGGAGGCTGTAGAGTTACTCTCGACGCTCAAGAGTCATCGGTCAGTGCGCGATCGCGATCTAGTCTTAGAAGAGACTACTGTTGCTCAAATTCGCGCTAACCTAGAACGTGCCTATGGCTCAGTTGAGCTAGCTTTAACCCTTCGCACTCAAGGACGCCGTACTGTTGCCCTCAACCAGGAATCCTTACGTCGCCAGCTAGACTTTTTAGGCACTCTCAACTCAGTGCAGTTCTCCAGCTTAGATTTGGAACTAGTGCGAGGTGCCCCTGAACGGCGGCGTAACTGGCTAGATTCCCTTTTGATTCAGCTAGAACCCATTTATGCCTACATTTTGCAGCAATATAACCAGGTCTTACGACAGCGTAACGCCCTCCTCAAAAAAATTCGGGGACAGGAAGCAGAAGGTGGATTGGATGAATCATCTTCCAAAGATTATGATTCACAACTAGCCCTGTGGGATGCCCAACTAGCAACAGCGGGTTCGCGAGTCACCCGGCGTCGAGCAAGAGTTCTGGAACGCCTAGCACCACTCGCTTCAGCATGGCACGCTAGTATCAGTGGAGCCACGGAAGTGTTAGAAGTCACCTATGCTCCCAATATCAGCATTGAGAAAGACGACCCCGAAGGGGTACAAGAGGCATTTTTAGATAAAATCCAACTGCGTCGAATCCCTGAACGGACTCACGCTACTACTCTCGTCGGCCCCCATCGGGATGAAGTCGAGTTCACGATTAATCAAACACCTGCAAGATCATATGGCTCACAAGGTCAACAGAGGACATTAGTATTAGCGCTAAAGTTAGCAGAATTAAAGCTAATTGAGGAAGTCGTAGGAGAACCGCCACTATTGCTTCTCGATGATGTTTTAGCAGAACTCGACCTTAACCGTCAAAATCAGTTACTTGAGGCTATTCAAGACCGATTTCAGACCCTGATTACGACAACTCACTTGGGGGCTTTTGATTCACAGTGGCTAAACTCTTCTCAAATTCTCTCAGTAGAAGCAGGGCAAATTAGTACTTTTTAGATACAATGGCGATCGCTTTTGAAGGCGCTACAGCTGATCAACGGGTAACGGCAGCTTGGGCAAAATAGATTTCGGCAACATACCATGAACACCTTTTTGAGGAGCATTGACCACTTGAGTGATGTGAAAATTAACGGCAAGACTGCATAAGACATAGGCATCTTCTGCACTTAATCCGGCAAAGTTCTCTAGCCAAGTAATCATCTCTTTAAGAGCATTCTCAAATGCTTCATCCAGAGTTTCACCAAACCCCAGAGTGATAATGTCAGTTGGTGTTTCAGCAATGGGCGCTGTTAACTTTAAATCCTTACGCAGCTTAATCTGGATGGTGCCATTCATGGAAGTCTCGATCGCCGTTACATTAATTTCACCATCTCCTTGAGCTGAATGTCCGTCACCAATCGACAACAAGGCACCAGGGACAAAAACAGGCAAGAATACTGTTGCTCCTGCTTGTAGTTCTCGATTGTCAATATTGCCACCATAGCTACCGGGAGGAATCGAGGAACGGTTGGTTTCAGGGGTGGCGACGCCGAGGATACCAAAGAAGGGTTTAATGGGAATCTGGATACCGCTACCTGTAGGAAATTCTGCAACGCCCTTTTCTAAATCCAACGGGATAAAACGCAGTCTAGGTTCTGTAAACTGTTGAGGTAAGGCTCCCCATCCTGGGCGGATGGCATTAAAGCCGACTGGTAGACGAGGTGCGATCGCTTCTAGCTTGATTTCCAATACATCCCCAGGTTCAGCATCCTTAACATAAATTGGCCCTGTTAACAAGTGTGGCCCCGGCCCAACTTTACGTGCTGCGGGCAAATGCTGACAAATCTCCAGAAATTCCGGCGTGATAAATTCCGGTGGTGCTTTGTCATAGACATAGAAACCAGTGTAGGTTTCCACTTCAATGCTGTCACCTGAGTCAACGATTAATGCAGGTTCCAACTGATGTGAAAAACCCCCTAAATGAACGGTTTGACAGCTGGCTTTGAGGATGTGGTGAGTCATTTTATAAAGAAGGGAGTCGGGAGTCGGGAGTCGGGAGTCGGGAGTCGGGAAAATACTTCAAAAAATTTTGTTGTGGGGCGGGCGTCTCGCCTGCCATTGGAGTAAGGGCGGGCAAGATGCCCACCCCACAAGAAGTAGCTGGATATTTTTTTGTGGGAAAGTTCCTAAACACTTAGCCGTGTTTTTTCTAGTAACTTGACGCTGGCGTAGATGGCATCAATGTGGGGAGTGGGAATATTCATCAGCTTTCCTAGTTCTGCCACAGCACCGACAATTGCATCTATTTCAGTCGGACGACCTGTTTCAATATCCTGTAGCATAGATGTTTTGTGAGCACCAACTTTTTCTGCTCCCTCGATGCGTCGCTCTAAGGTGATGCCAAAATCAATTCCTAGATTCTGTGCGATCGCTTGTGCTTCACTCATCATCTGCCGCGCTAATTCACGAGTTAGGGAGTACTGGCAAATTTGCTCTAAGGTAGCACCAGTCACAGCGCTGATCGGATTAAATGCCAGATTGCCCCAAAGCTTTACCCACATCTCAGTTCGGATGTTAGTTCGCACTCGCGCTGTGAACCCCGCCCGTTTTAAGATTTGTGCAAGTAACTGAGTGCGTTCGGTTTTTGAGCCATCGAGTTCGCCTAAGTTAAAGCGATCGCCTTCGATATGCCGCACTACTCCAGGTTCGACTAACTCAGCTGCTGGGTAAACTACACAACCAATAACGCGATCAATACCTATATTGGCTTCGATGGTACCATCTGGGTCAACAGACTCAATCCGTCGGCCTTCATACTCTCCGCCGTGCTTGCGGAAGTACCACCAAGGGATACCGTTTTGGGCAGTTACTACCATGGTTTGAGAATCATACAAGGTGCTTAGGTGGGGTGCGATCGCCGAGACACTTTGAGCCTTCAATGCCAGAATCACTACATCTTGTGCCCCTACCTGAGTAAGTTCACTAGTAGCTAAAGAAGGCACAGCGACTTGGGTTGTCCCATCTTGCATCACCAACTTCAGTCCATTTTTTTGGATAGCTTCTAAATGGGCACCACGAGCAATCAGCGTCACCTCTTCTCCTACCAATGCTAGTTTTGCTCCTAAATAGCCACCAATCGCTCCTGCCCCTACAATACAAATCTTCATCTCTAATCGGTAATCTTGAGTAGCTTTGCCATGTTCAGCCGTTGCAGCTTCCCAGTTGCCCCACGGGGTAACTCGTCGAGAATGTGAAATTGACGAGGTACTTTAAATTCTGCCAGTAGGGTGGAGCAATGCGATCGCAGTTCTTGTTCACTCACCTCATTGTGCAGCACTAGCGCCGCTTCGATATCTTCCCCCAAGGTTTTGTGAGGCACAGCAAAACTCAGCGCTTCGGCAACAGCAGGATGACGAAGCAGAATATTATCGACTTCCATAGGAGAAATTTTTTCACCGCCTCGATTGATCAATTCCTTGATGCGTCCGGTGAGGGAGAGATATCCATCTTCATCTAGTCTGCCTTGATCTCCAGTGCGAAACCAACTATTGACAAAAGCACTGGCATTGGCTTCTGGGTTATTCTCGTAACCATCGATCACATTGGCACCTTTCACTACTACCTCGCCGAGACTCCCTTGTTCCAGCAACGTTCCACTCTCATCCATAATCCCGATGTCCACACCGAAGCCGTAGCCAACGCTACCTGGTTTATGAACTTTGGGTGGTAGTGGGTTAGAAGCCATCATGTGGGCAGCTTCAGTCATACTGTAGGACTCCAGCACAGGGCAAGAGAATGTTGCCTCCATCTGCTCTAGAACTACAAGTGGGAGAGGGGCGCTGCTAGAACGAATGAAGCGGAATGGGTTAGCCTTAACAATTTGTGAGTTTCGCGTCGCACGCGCCAGTATCAGTTGATGCATGGTGGGTGCTGCCGAGTACCAAGTGACTTTGAAGGTTTCAACGAGTTTCCAGAATTCCAAGGCATTAAAACCAGCAGGAGAAATTAGTGTTCCTCCCGATGCCAAGGTTGCCAGCATACACCCAACTAGCCCATGAATGTGAAATAGGGGCATAATGCAGGGTGTAGTGTCGTTTGCCGTCAGCGAGTAGGCAGCAATAATATTGCTAGCTGATGCGGTGAGGTTCCGGTGACGAATGGGGACGCGCTTGGGGCGGCTGGTTGTCCCACTGGTATGCAGAATCATTGCCACGTCGTCAGCTTCAGCTAATTCAACTGGACGAGGTGTCTGTGTACCTCTGACGGCTTCAAAGTCCAAGGTTCCATCGGCATTGGTTTTAGCACTAATCAGCATCATGTCTGGCCCTGCTGCGGCTATTGCTAGTTCAACTGTGCCGGGTAAAGTAATTAGAGCTTTTGCTTGGGTATCTTCGTAATAGAAAGCAAATTCTTCTTGCTTGTACTTCGGATTTAAGGGTGCGGCGGTGCCGCACAGGGCACAGGCGAGGAAGGTTAGAACCATTTCTGGGCCATTTGGCATCACGATCGCAATGCGATCAGCTTTGCTGGTGTGCGACGTGCGATCGCCTCGTCCCAAACCCAAGCGATTGAGTTGGGCTGCTAGTTCAACAACATTTTGGCGCAGTTGCCGATAGCTTAAAGGGGGCTGATCGAGTGCAACTAGCGCTGGATGGTCATCATCTCCCGCTATAAGATTTAGTACATTTATCAGTTCAGTCATCTTTTAAACACCTGCGTTCGACGTAGCCAATCAACTCAAAGCTAGAGCCACGGTCATAGACCACTATACTTTGAAGGCTACCGTCAGCTAGGTTAACTGAGTAAACTTCCCCGCTCTCTCATAGACGGGGCTTTCAATAGCCCTGAAGAATCCCAACTGAGTTCACAGCTAAGAATCTTCGAGCCTTCAGCTTGCGTTACGGACAAGCCCAAGAGCCGAATCATTTCAGAACCATTTGCATCAGCATCTCCATGCCAATTACAACCCTTGTTAGTACATCCAAATCGCTTCCCAGACCTCAAGCCAATGTGCAAGCATCGGTGGCAGGTTTGGCTTGTGTACCGAGGGGAGACGGCTATCACTTCAACACCCGACTGAATACCCTTGTATTCAAGGAACTGTCGAAGTTGGTAAAATGCCCACGAATTGGAGCGTCTGCGCTCTGTTTTATTTCGGGGTTGTTGATTGGTTCTGTCTCTGATGCCAGTCAAGTTCTCAATAGCGACAATGCTACTAGACTTCAATGCATCTTGAATGATTGCTCGACTAATTGTGTGGTTCAACCACGTTTGATACCTTCTCTCCCGTCCCGACAGCCGTTTCAAGATATTTCTAACTCGTCTTCGAGTAGTTCTTGTGCCTTTCGTTAGCGAAGCGGGGCGCTTTGAGCGCACGGCTTTTGTTTGGAGAGAAGCTCTGACCCTGGAAAATCTATCTCTAGCTTTGGTTATCCCAGACCCATCCCATTTGTCCCCATTGCTGGTTACAGCGATGTCGCGCCGCCCAAAGTCAACACCAATAACGTTTTTTGTTTTGACGAGGTTTGATGCATCACCTTTGTATTGAATGTGGATGTAGTACTTATCGTCACGGTGCTTACACAGTTGAGCAGACGTTGGCGTTTTACCTTTAAGCTTTCCTCTTTGGTCGTTTCCCGCATCAATCTTGATGTGTTCTCGACCATTGAGAAGTGTCAAGCTAACTGTCCAATCTTTTTCTCTAAACGAGAAAATCCTAGCGTCATAATCCGCACTAGTAGGCTTGAATTCTTTAACAGGTCTATCTTTGAGTTTTGCGGTTTTTCGATTAGCTCCAACTCTTGCACACACCCTAACAGCTTGATTGGCACTCAGTCCAAACTGCTCTCGCAGGGATTGATACACCAATTTTTGGATAGTTGTCTTACTGGTTATCGAAGCTTTGACGCTCTGATTTGCATAATTGCAACCATCAGCAAACGCCTTAAGCAGTTCTTCTATTTTGAGAACCTGCTCAGGCGTCGGTTGAAGTTTGCAAACTATGGTCAGGAATTGTTTCAAGCCAGTAAAACCTCACATGTGACAAAACCAACAGAGCAGTCGAAGTAATCAAGAATAATCTCAACAATCAAAGATATCCTTCATTCATTAAAGGATAAAGAGGAACACTAAGTAGATTTCAGAGGTTTTGAAAGAGCGATATTGTTATTGAACGTCTGCTTCTAAATAACATCTTGTAAGACATTGCGAGTGTTGTGCCACGCCCAGATGCCAGCCACAGCCACCACAATGCTCATACCTATAAGCACAGTCCTTAAGCCTAAGGCATCAGTCAGTGGTCCGGAAACAGCTAGCGGTAAACTTAGGGCAATATTCACCACATTATTTTGAAATCCAAAGACTTTACCTCGCATGGATTCCTCTGTAGAAGCATGAATGGTAGTTTGCATTGGCACACCAATCAATGAGGCTCCCAAACCCAACACAGCACTAAGTCCTAACCCCAGCCAGATGTATTTGGTGAAGGTAAATATAGCTAGGACAAAAGCCATACACAGAAAACCGATCAAGGGCAAGGGCTTGTGATGGAAGCGATCGCCCCAGTGGCCCAAAATCCCAGCACCAAGGGAACGCCCGTCGGCAACGTGGGGAATTGGGCGGCAAGGCCACTGCCATAACTAAAGGTGCCAAATCCCAGCACCAAAAACCAAACCAACTCCAGCTGCCGCTAAGAGAAAGCCAAACTGAGTAGATTTCAGACCAATCCTTGCGGCCAGATCAAATGCTAGAACAGTTAAGGCAGCAAAGACTGAGTACAGAATTGTCAACTGCAACATCGCATTTCTAACCAAGCGATTTTTCCATAGATAGCGCAGACCTTGCTTAAAATCTTTCCATGGATGGATGACTAGCGTATTGTTGCTAACTTTCGGTTCTTTAATTTTGATAAAAAAGCCACTTAGAGCTGCAATAACATACAACCCAGCCACAAACAAGTCCTGACTACTTTCTCCAGCCCAGCTTTTCACCAAACTTAACAACGGCTCTCCAATGGCGAACCCGACAATCAAAGCACCCATCATCGTTGTGGTAAACAACGCATTAGCTGACATCAAGTTTTCTCGGCGCACCATTAGGGGGATAGCCGCTTGCTCAGCTGGAGCAAAAAATTGCGTCACGCTAGAGATTAAAAATGTAATCACCAACAGGATGACGAACTGCTTTGGCAATAAGGTGATTAAGATCATCAGTGCTGCACGAATCACGTCAGCAACAATCATCATTTGCTTCTTAGGAAAACGGTCAACAACAATTCCTGCTGCTGAGCCAAACAGCATTGCTGGTAGCGTAAAAGCCACCATGAGAGCAGATCGCATAGAATTAGCAAACATCTGCGGCGGATCGTAGCTCTCAAGGAGAGACATCAACAAGACAAAATAAACTTTGTCTGCTATCTGGGACATTACCTGCCCAAACCATAACACCATAAAGGAGCGGTTCTTCAGCAGGGCACGAAATCCGCTCGTCCTCGCAGGAGGTTCAGCTGGAAACATAGTAATAGTTCGGGAGCCTCTTGATTTCTTTCCCTAGTTTGTTCTGAGAAAAGGCGATGGTGCCAGTCTAGCAGTCAATTTTTCAATTGGGCTAACCCGCCAAGAGAGAATTATCTATTTACAATTCCGGAAAGCTGGCTATGCAACAGTGCAGATGTTGTCGAAATTTAATTCTAAAGGATTGTGTACCTCCTACCGTCTATGGATTACCCACTAGATGAAGGATCTTATCTTAAGGCAAAGCTTAGATCAAATTGAGGTAGAGAAAGTTGGCAAACCACATGCCGCCTCTTTAACTGGCACACTCAAGATTAGGAGTTCCCTTCCCTTGTTGTGAAAAACCGCATTTTAGGTAATGGGTAATGGGTAAATTTTTTCGGCTTTGTTATCCCTTTATCCTTTTATATCTTGATTGCCGTCAACAGCCAACAGTCAACAGTCAACAGTCAACCGTCAACCGTCAACCGTCAACCGTCAACCATCAAACGCCAACTAAATCGCGGAATTCTGCACCAGCGAGTTGTTGAGCGATCGCCATTCGTAGTTCCAACTTAGCGACACTGAACTGGTTACGCAAATATTCTAAGTGAGCGATCGCACTCGCTTTTTCAGAAATCAAACGTATCATCGTATTCTGCGCCGTCTGGTATTCTTGACTAACACACAGTATCTCGAAACGTCGCCCTCGACGCTGGTCTTCATTTTTCAAGCCTTGCTCAAAAGCAGCAGTACGATCAGCATTGCCTTCTAGACGGGCAATGTGCTGACTCACCGCAGCGATTTGAGAGTCTAACTCATTAACAACTTGTGCCGCTTGTGCGATCGCGGCAGGATACTGACTTATTTTCATCTGTATTCTTCTAACAGAAAAGGATTGTTGAATGGTTAAGCCACCAATTCCGATGGTTGCGGATTAACGGCAACCGCTGGCACTTCAACGGGCGTTTTCTGGGATTGCCCAGTAGGCGCTTTCTCCAAGACTTTGACTTCAATGCTGACAGCCACTAGATAAGAACCTGTCTCGTCTCCCACAGCTTCAGCAATCAAACTGGCAAAATCTGGTCGAACTGCGGTAAGTGGGTCACGTAAGATGCACTGATCCCATTCATACTGAGCATTGGGATTGATACTGAGGATGTAGTGCTTCGTCATGGAGTAAAAACCTTGAATTTATGAGGGTTTCAGACGGTAATCGTCGATCAAATCCTACCTCTCTATTATAGTATTTTTGTACTACTTTGGGGAAAATGGCTGGACTCAAGAAGAGGGAGTGAAAGACGTGAACCCCAATCACCAAGGCGGAAAGCCCCCATCTTGTAAGCGAGGGAGGGATAGCCTTTCGCCGAAGAGTTATTCAGCTGTAATTTTTGGTTACAAACAACCAACAACCAACAACCAACAACCATAGAAACAGGAGTAAAGTTCTTGAAAACTAAAATTTTGTTGCGATCGCTTGCAGTTGCCATGCTACTAGGATCGAGTCTAACCGTTAAACCAGTGCAAGCTGACCAGCTAGCCCTGATCGCGCAATCGATTTGGAAGCCCTTTTCTTCTAAGGAGGGAGGCTTTACCGTCTTAATGCCTGGTACACCTAGCCAAATTAAGCTACCTGTAGATAGCCGGGAGGGTGCCACAACCTTGATTGGCTTCCGTGTGATCCGAAAAAATGAAGCTAATTACATGGTTGGTTACGCTGATGTCCCTGCCGGAGTCAAACTCAATACTCCTGCTGAACGTAACAAGTTCTTGACAGAAGTAGCTACGGGTTTTTCCACAAGTTTACAAGGTCGCATACTGAGCCAGAAAACAGTTAATTTGCGTAATTATCCTGGCAGGGAAGTGAGAGTGCAATTTCCTCAGGGGGTGAAAGGTAGACAGCGCCTGTATCTGGTAGACCGACGACTTTATCAGTTAGTAGTGATGACAGGCAAAGAAAGCTCTTTATCTAAAAGTATTCAAGGATTTATGAATTCCTTCAGGCTGCTATCGAGGTGATGAACGGTTATTTAACTGAGATCTTGCACCATTCTCAAGTTCGCCCCACAGTCCTCCTTGAACTCAAGTTCAAGGCTTATAGCATAAGTCCATTGAAATGGACTAAATTCCTTCCTCCGTCGTCTAAAGACGACTTTCGCTATTAGTTCAGGGATTTGAACCGAATGGCAGGTTATTGCGACAGGTACAAGATGTCCAATTTAACGAACAGGACTGACGCCAATTGATCTTTAAACCACCATCTGTAGAGGCGTATAGCTATACGCCCCTGCCCGTTTGTCATGTATCGTGCGTAAGTCCTGAGGAAATTTGTGTAAGTCCTGAAGAATATTGCCTCTATTTCCCCTTTCCCGTTCATTCGTTAGGATGGGCGGGGTAGGTTACGTGCTACAACGTTCTAGATACAAAAAAAAGAAAATCCATGACTGCAACTTCTATTGGGCCCAAACACGAAGTTAAAGACTTGTCTCTTGCCCCTAAAGGCAAGCAACGGATTGAATGGGCAGGCAGGGAAATGCCAGTACTACGGCAAATTCGCGATCGCTTTGCTCAGGAAAAGCCATTTTCTGGCATTCGGTTAGTCGCCTGCTGCCACGTCACGACTGAAACCGCACATTTAGCGATCGCACTTAAAGCTGGTGGTGCTGATGCCGTCCTAATCGCCAGTAACCCCCTATCTACACAAGATGACGTTGCCGCCTGTTTGGTGGCTGATTACGGCATTCCCGTCTATGCCATGAAAGGCGAAGACGCCGAAACCTACACTCGCCACGTAGAAATTGCCCTCGACCACAAACCCAACATCATCATTGATGACGGTAGTGATGTTGTTGCTACCTTAATACAGCATCGTCAAAATCAGATTGCTGATATCATTGGCACCACCGAAGAAACCACTACAGGTATTGTCCGCCTCCGGGCTATGTTCAAAGACGGGGTTCTCACCTTCCCCGCGATGAACGTTAACGACGCCGACACCAAGCACTTCTTTGACAACCGCT
>DALYIW010000293.1:0-10811 GCA_031970155.1 Coleofasciculaceae cyanobacterium CTOTU46601
GTCGGACGGCCACTTTAGCGTAAAAGGTTATCCTCTCATACCATCCGTTTCGTCCTAAAATCTTAAAAGACTGTAAAGTGCCCCTCTGCTTGCGTCCGTTCTCGTTATCCATCGATTCACGACTTCTAATTCATCATGGTTACTGGCTACGTCGCTCTTGTCCTTCATGCCCATTTGCCTTTTGTCCGACATCCAGAAAGTGACTACGTTCTCGAAGAGGAGTGGCTGTTTGAAGCTATTACTGAAACCTACATCCCACTACTGCACGTTTTTGAGGGCTTGAAGCGGGATGGCGTTGACTTCAAAATGACCATGAGTATGACACCACCCTTGGTGTCAATGCTGCGCGATCCACTGCTGCAAGATCGCTACGACGAACACTTATCTAAACTAGAAGAACTGGTTGAAAAGGAAGTCGAGCATAACGAACACAATGGTCATATTCGTTATCTAGCTGAACATTACGTTAAAGAGTTCAGCATGATTCGCGAAACCTGGGAACGTTATGATGCTGACCTAGTAACAGCGTTTAAGCAATTCTTAGATAGCAACAACCTAGAAATTATCACCTGCGGGGCTACCCACGGCTATCTGCCGTTGATGAAAATGTATCCCCAGGCTGTTTGGGCACAAATTCAGGTAGCTTGTGAACATTACGAGCAAAACTTTGGCCGTCCCCCCAAAGGTATTTGGTTGCCGGAATGTGCTTACTATGAAGGGGTTGAGCGAATGCTGGCGGATGCTGGTTTGCGCTACTTCCTCACTGATGGGCACGGTATTTTGTATGCTCGTCCTCGCCCTCGTTTTGGGACTTATGCGCCAATCTATACAGAAACAGGGGTTGCCGCTTTTGGTCGCGATCATGAATCATCCCAGCAGGTTTGGTCTTCGGAAGTCGGGTATCCTGGCGCGGCGGAATATCGAGAGTTTTATAAGGATTTGGGTTGGGAGGCTGAATATGAGTACATCAAGCCCTATATCATGCCGAATGGGCAGCGGAAAAATACTGGAATTAAGTATCACAAAATTACAGGCCGTGGTCTTGGGCTAGGAGATAAGCAACTCTACGATCCCTATTGGGCGAGAGAAAAGGCCGCAGAACACGCGGCTAACTTCATGTTTAATCGAGAGCAGCAGGCTAGCCATTTGGCTGGGATCATGCAGCGACCTCCGATTATTGTTTCTCCTTACGACGCAGAGCTATTTGGTCACTGGTGGTACGAAGGACCGTGGTTCATCGATTACCTGTTCCGCAAGTCTTGGTATGACCAAAACACATACGAAATGACGCATCTGGCAGATTATTTGCGGAATAATCCTACGCAGCAAGTCTGTCGTCCTTCTCAATCTAGCTGGGGCTTTAAAGGATTCCACGAATACTGGCTCAATGAAACGAATGCCTGGATTTATCCCCATCTGCATAAGGCTACAGAACGGATGATTGAGCTAGGTTATCGGGAACCAGTAGATGAGCTAGAGTGGAAGGCACTTAATCAGGCGGCGCGAGAGTTACTGTTGGCGCAATCTTCCGACTGGGCGTTTATTATGCGTACAGGGACGATGGTTCCCTATGCTGTGCGTCGGACGCGATCGCACTTGATGCGGTTTAATAAGCTCTACGATGATATCAAAATCGGCAAAATTGATAGTGGTTGGCTGGAAAAGGTCGAAGAAATCGACAACATATTCCCTCAGATCAACTATCGAGTGTATCGACCTATGTAGGGTTCATCTGAAGGTTGAAGATGAAGAATGAAGTCTGAAAACACCCTATAAATGAATCTAGGACGATCAAGATCAATTTCTACCACTTCATCCTTCATCCTTTTTTGGTCATGTGGCGAACACCAGAAGAACTCTTGGAGATAGGCTTAAGGCGATCGCGTGTGGTGATGATGAACGAAGCGTGCGATCGCCTCAAACGCTGCCTTCGCACCCGCCAAATTGGGCAGCGCATACTGCCAATAGCCCATAATGCAGGTGTCCGTCATTTAGCCATGGAAACGTTGTCTCCATTTTTCGTTGATGAGGCAAACCTGACTCGGCAGTTGCCTGAAGTCGGAGTCGGAATGGGCTATCTTCATCAACCCGATCTCAGAGCCTTTATTCAGGCAGCACTAGATTTAGGCTGGACTCTCATTTCCTACAAAATCCATTCCCAAGCTTACCCATCAGATGAGCCACTCTCAATGGAATACACTAACTTGAGAGAAGAGGAGCAGGCAAAAAAGTTAATCTGTGCGCTAGAATCTGTACCTTCTGATGCACCTCTTTTGGTTTGGTGCGGCAATGGTCATTCTACTAAGACAGTTGTAGGAGATTGGATGCCGATGGGGTATCAGTTCAAGCAGCTTAGTGGTATTGATCCCTTCGTCATCGATCAAATCACAACAGTTAAGTTTTCTAAACGCTCACCTGAGCAGCAGCAGAATATAGAGCAATTTCTCAGACAGTTTGCTACCGAGTTGGTAAAAAAAGGTGGTACGGCAGGTTTCTTAAGAGAGGAAACTCCTACTTCTTTCTTCCAATCTCGTGAAGGTGCAGATGCTTTCATTGTTTCTTTTTTCAATGATTTGGAATAGCCGTGAGATTGATGGCAGCTGCGGTTAGCTCCTGCTCGTTAGAGAATCGCTAGTTTGTTGTTAATCTTGAGGAGAATCTTGACGAGCCTGTAACCAAGCAATAAGATCAGCTGGTTCAGAGAAATCCAACAGCGCCTCACCCAAATCTTCTAGCTCTTGCGTCGCTAGTTCTCGAATTTTTGCTTCCAGTTCCGGCTCTACCGTTCCAATGCGGCGCGTTAGTAGACGCATAGTGTATGCTAGTGCCTCTTCCCGCTTTCCTTCTTCTCGTCCTTCTTCTCGTCCTTCTTCTCGTCCTTCTTCAAGGATTTCTTGGTAAATTACAGATTCCCGCATAATTCCTCCAGAGAAAAATTGACGAATTAAATTCTTGTTGAACCGTAAACCCGCCAGTAGCTGAGTACAGTTGGAAATTACCGATACTTTTTCGCTAACATTTGCTAACAAACACATAAGTTGAGATGCTCTCTCAACCAAGGCGTATCAACCAATGCCCGTAGGAAAATCCCACGGGCACCATTTAGATCCCGGTTCATCCTTAACCCAGTTGAGAGAGACTTGATAGTTCTCGCTCCACCTAGATTCTTAACGATTTCACCTGTCCATGAAACGGTTTTAGACGTATAAGCTTCGTTGCAATCAATGACGGTTTTAGACTGCTCCCAAGCTTTCCATTTGAGAAATGTTTTGAACTCGTAATGGCTAAGCGTCAACATTTGTCTGACTGATTTGTTCCTCAGTTTGCGTCGTGACTTAGATACCATTTGAGACGTTTCAAACGTAGGGAGTAGAATCACATCAAAGCTTTCAACTAAGAATCTAGCGGTTTTGTGATGTAACTCTTTGACTAGATTCTTGATTTTGCAACGAAGTCTGCTTGCCGCATTCTTTAACCTTCGCTTCTGTTTAGCTGGGGCTTTGACAAACCTTGATACCAACCTATCTAGTCGAAAGCAAAGCTTCTGAATATACAAGTTAGAATCATTCCCCAACCAACCAAAAGACGTTTCACTAAAGAATGTCATGAACGTCCGAACACCCGGATCTAAAGCAACCAGCCGAACGCCAGATGCTCCACTTGGGGAAACCCCAAGACCGCACTGGCTCCCTTGGTTATCGATCTGAACTGGTTGCACTTGTTCAGAAACAACTAGGTAATACTCGCCATAAGCAAGCGTCAACCTACCGTCACTGAATTCTTTTGGTAGTGCCTCTTTTAGACGACACTTGCCTAATATTGAGTGGTAAATACCACAATTGTTGATAGCAGATTTTGGAATAAAGATAGATTGTTTTGTGTCTTTCCTGCTCCGAAATCGGCATTTTCTAATTTGCCCATCTTTCTTAAACCCCTTCTTAGCGGCTTTTACCGCAAAGCAAGCATCTTTAATAGCAATGGATTTAATCTGGAAGGGTACTGACTTTGCCCATTCAGGCAAACCGTTAAGTATTTCTGTTTTTATTCCCATCCAGTTGGCTTTAGTTCCCGGTTCTTGTAGGTATTTAATCGTTGTGTTATAGACAAAACGGCTAACACCAAACCATTGCTTCAATAATGCTTTTTGTTCAGAGTTTAGGAATAGACGGATCTTCCTTGATTTTCTTGGCAATGCTTCTGAGTCCGTGCATTCTGCACGAGAAGACGTGAAGGATGGCAAGAAGATCGGCTGTAAGTTCGGTTTCCGGACAGTAAGTAGTTCGGTCAAGAACCAGGATTTCTCCACCGTTTTGCTCGACCATGAACTGGAATAGCTCAAATCCGAACCGACATAATCTGTCTCTACAGGCAATAACAATCGTGAGCTTATCGCCTCGCATGAGTCTGACCAATAGGGCTTGCAATCCTTTTCGTTTGAAGTTAAGTCCTGAGCCGATGTCTTTGATGATTTCAGCGTCTGGATATTGCTGTCGCATAAATTCAACCTGTCTGGCAAGGTCGTCTCGCTGTTTGGCTGAACTGACGCGACAATAGCAAACAATTTGGCATCTAGTTGCACCGCGCCTATAGGACTCGACATCGTAGAGTCTTTGTCCTGCCTCGTTTTTGATATGAGAGATTTTGCCTTCATCTGCGTACTTCCTTAAGGTGTGGGGATGCAAACCCAGAAATTCGACCGCTTTTCTGAGTGGGATATATGCCAGGCTGTAAACATTAGCATATATAAGCGAATATGAACAAACTACCTACTGTTGTTTAACCTCTCGCTGTTCTGGTTCCTCTATTTTAGTGACCTCTTGTGCTACTCGTCCTAGCAGTTGAGCTGAGTCTTCAGCAGCACAGAGAACCGCCAGTGGCAGTAGTGCAGTATCTTGTAGCAATGGCTCTGGGTTTTGTTCCCACATCCGCACCACATGGTAAGGATGGCGTGTTCCTTCGAGGTGAAATTCATTCTCGACTTCGGCAGCAGCGCTAGAGTATTTAAGCATTACCAGGAATTGTGTTACAGGTAGTCGATAACTGCGGTGAAGTCGTACCCAATAATCCAGCATCCGCAGTGGTAAGGGTGGATCTGTTTCGCCTTTGACTTGAAATTCTATCTGTAAAAGCCGTTGCGCTTCGGGTAAATGAGCGACAAAATCAGCACGGATTGGCTCAATGCTCAATTCTGTTTTCAAGACTTCTATCAATTCTGGAGTTGTGCCAAATAACCAGCTAACGAAGCGTTTAGGGTAGGTTTCTGAAAGATATTTACAGGTATTATCGAAAGACATGGTTATTTTGGCAATATTGCACTCCTTTTACCCGATTATCTCGCAAAATTGCTAAATTTGGGCATTAAACGCGGTTATTGGGAGGAGTAGGGAGAAAGAGCGATCGCTTATTCTTTTTCCTTACTACGTTGCATTTCTCGCAGTACGGCATATCTCACCTGCTGAAGTCCCAAGTCTTTAGGGTTGAGTTTAATCGCTTTCTCGTAAGATTCCAGGGCTTCTTTGTATCGTTGTAATTTACTTAATGCTGAACCTCGCCCCCGCCAAGCTGGATAAAATGTTGGCTCAATTTTAGTCACTTTATCAAAGGATTTAAATGCTTCTTGATTGTCACCCTTTATTCTCAACATCAGCAGCCCTCGTGCATACCAAGCTGGATAGAAATCTGGCTTGAGCTTCAGTGCCTGATTATATCCTTCAAGAGCAAATTCAGGTAATACTACTCTCGACATTTGATTCCCATAAATCAGCCAATCTACTGCACTTACACTGCCCTTACTTGGCTTTTGATTAGCTGCCTTATTGAGAGCTATTTTTTTTTCACAAGCATAAGTTAGACAGTGTGAAGCTCGTGCTTCTATACGCTCTGTTGTCTTATTTGCAGAGTTGATTAGAGCTTTAAAAATTGAACTAAATTCTTGCTCGGTATAAGGCGAAGGTGAAGTTTCTACTTTCAATAACTTTGCATCCATGTCTACCTGGGATGCTAGCTTCAAAAATGTGCTAACTGGAATGCCTAAACTGTAACCTAACTGGAGGGATTGTTTCTGACCCGCTTCATCCACTTTTACCTCTCCTTCCGCTTGTCCGTGAATCCCAATCACGCGCCCACCAATATCTAACACTGGTGCACCACTCACTCCTGTCCCTGTAAGATTGGTATAAACTAACTCATAACCATCAGTCAAAGAGAAAGAATCCATCGCCAACATTCTCCCTCTATCTTTAGTAGAAAGAACTCCAGCATTGAACAGACGGCTTAGTTTTTCAGTGCTTCCTTTTTTTGATGGCGATAATCCAGAAACAAGAACTAAAGTGGGATTGTGTATTTTGTTTAAATCATACTGAGCCAGGGTAGCCACTCGATAAGTTCGGGTAGCCGTAAACGGCAACAACGCCAAGTCCACTCCAGGCAGTTTTTTCACTGTACTAGAGTTTATTTGATAACGTTTACCATCATGAGTAACAACTTCAAACTTATTACGTCCCTGAACAACGCGCTGAGTCGTGAGGACGTAGTAAGTATGCATGAAAAAATTGCTGTTTTTGGCAATAATTACTCCTGAACCTGGACTTGAACTATCAATTGCAACGGTTGTTTCCTGAGAAATTTTATTGATTTTATCCCACGTTAGTGGTCCGGTTACTGGTTGTGGCTCACTGACAACTGGCTGCTGAGAGCGTACTGAAACATAAGCCATCCCACTGATCACAGATGCACCAATTAGCAGACCTATAAGGCGATAGGTAAACTTCATCTATTAAAGCCTCCTAAGGAGGTAGAGCCATACAAACATAAAGTGTCATTTTGACGAAAGGCGCTCAGCCTAATCGTAGCGTTGCAGTTGCTACGCTAACGCTAGCTTGAACTACTAGCAAAGCTTACTACCCTTGGTTCATCAGAGATTGCAGGTTGTTAAACCCAAATCAGTATCCGCTAGCTGATGTATATCTGTAAACAGAGACTTGATCACCAAGGGTTGCCAACTACTGTAAAAGCAGCCCAATAGTAAGGGTAAGATAAATCGTCGTTCTCAAGTCCTGCTAGTTCTGGCGGCAGAGGTATAGTCCCTCTAGAGCTAAGTAACTGACCATTTTGTAAGCGGATCTGCCCTTTGAGCATGGCTATCTGTGCTTGCCGAAGAGCCTCTGATTTAGTTGGCGCAGTTTTCAGATCTCGATAAAATTCTGCCATCAGCCCTAAGGTTCCTTCATCGCTGACGTTCCACAAACTAGCTATCACTGACTTGACTCCCGACTGAAGGGCTAAACCCGCAAAACCCATTTCAGCCTGTTTATCTCCTATAGCCGTTTTACAAGCACTCAAAACTAATAGCTCTATAGGTGGGTTGTTCCAACGCAACTGCCTCATTTTATCCACTGTGAGCTTGGTATCCCACAACTGAATGAAGGAGTTGCTCGGTATCCCTGGTCGGAAGTCTGCATGGGTTGCTAGGTGAATAATATTAATGGGCTGTTGTCGTTGTGACTCTAGGTTAGCCAACGTGAATTCTTGGTTGAGGAAGGATTTACCTGGCCACAAATTTTTTGTGATTGCAGATAACTCTACTGGCACAGCAGGCAAGGGATCTAAGTCTTTAAATTCTGATGCCCCCATTGCCATGACTTGCGAATTCTTGAGATTGGTGTAGGCAGTGTCGGTTAATTTGAATGCAGGGAGGCGGGCAATGCTATACTTCTCCACCAGAAATTGTTTGCCATCATGTAAAGCTGCCAATGGTAGGGCACGCAAACCCCCACCCATGCAAAAAATTAGCGTATCTATACTTTGAGCTTTAAAGTCTGCTTCGAGTGGTGCAACCATCCACTGATATAGTTTCTGGGCTGATGGTAGATAGCGGGTTGTTTTTCTTAGCCTGATGTTGGTGAGAGAGTTTGCCAATTCCTGCACCTGATTGAGCAAGTCTTCATGCTTCGCTTCTGAAACACGCTTGTGGATGGGTTGGCCTTCAGGAGTAATGGCGACGAGTTCTAGTTGTTGCGATCGCCCAACTGCATAAAGTAGCGCTGGCTTCTTTCCCGTTTGTGTCGCTACTTTGCCTAGGATATCTGCGATTTCCTTAACCGTTATTGATTTATCGCTGAAATTTGTTCCAAAGTAATCTTCGTATTCCTTTTCCCATTTTTGCTCGATGAGCGGCACCGCTTCAGCCACCTTCTCTTGATCAAGAGCTTCTAAGTGGGTGGGGACAGCAGCCTGTGCTAAAAGATCATGATCTTGAGCAGTAGAGATGGTAGTAGCAGTGTCAAGAGTTGGGGTAACTGTTTGTGCCTGTATGGGTTCTCTACTGATGATTACCGTGAGGCACACGGCTGCCAGGAACAAGCCAACGTTTCTTACTACTGATTTCATCAGGACACCTCCGATGCTGGAAACTCTAATTCTTCTTAATCAACTATCAGGAGTATTAACTTTTTTGAGAAACTTACGACAAAGCTTACCGGAGTCGGGAGTCGGGAGTCGGGAGTCGGGAGTCGGGAGTCGGGGAAAGACAGAAAATAATACCCTACTGCGAGTGTTGGCTATAAAAATTATCTTTGTGAAAATCATGTAAAGCTTAGCCTCTCACGGGTTGTGAAGGTTGCATAAAACTTTTTTATTAATTGGCAGTATTATCTAACTATTTGTGACGAGATTTTAAAGGAATACTATTTTTATTACACTCTAGCAACTTTTATCAAACATTATAAAAATTTTTGATCTAGATTATTAATTTTTGCGCTGATTAGTTAATTTTTTTTGCATCCACCAAAGCATTGCCTTGATTAGATTAGAGAAAAATTTGTTATCTAAATCACTATACATTGTAATCTCAATTACCTATTAACGGGAAATTAATAATTTTTTATATATAAGTTTTTACAAAATTCAAAATTGCAAACTTTTTATATAGATGGCTACTGATATTTCAAGTTGTCGTATTCTTACTAGAACGGCAGTCATTCAGGAAAATCTCGTTAGGTAATGGCACAAATAAAACTGTAATTAGACTGAGCCAGAGCGTCCTCCGAATCACCAAGCAAGACAGTCATCAATCATCAAATAGATAAAGGATGAACTCAAATGACACAAATTTCATTAATAGGTGCAGGATTAGCCGGTTGTGTTTTATCAATTTATCTAGCCAGACGTGGCTTTAAAGTGGATATATATGAACGTCGCCCCGATCCACGAAAAGTAGCTAATAGTGAAGGTCGCTCAATTAACTTAACCCTCTCTACACGGGGCATATATGTTCTGAAGCAAATTGGCTTGTATGACAAAATTATGAAACTGGCCATCCCTCTGAAGGGAAGGGTCATACATTCTATTAATCAGGAGTTAACTTTTCAGCCTTACGGAAAGAAAGACAATGAAGTCATTTATTCCATGGCAAGAAATGAACTTAATGTAGCTTTACTGAATGAAGTAGAAAGCTACAAAAATATTGCCATTCACTTTAATCAAAAATGTACAGGTCTAGAGTTTGAGAGCAGAGAACTCAAGTTACGTGATGAAATTAGTGGTCAAAAAACTAAAGTTAAAACAAATACAGTTATCGGAACTGACGGCTCTGCTTCGGCTCTCCGAATGGACATGTTAAAAAGAAAGGGATTTAACTTTTCGCAATATTATCTGAATCATGGGTACAAAGAACTCAAGATACCAGCTGGGGGTAACCAAAAGTTTTTACTAGAAAAAAATGCCTTGCACATCTGGCCAAGGGGAGAATACATGATTAATGGATTTCCCAATATAGATGGTAGCTTTACTTGTATACTGTTTGCTCCTTTACAAGGAGAAAACAGCTTTGAAAGCTTAAACTCCCCCGAAAAGCTTCTAAATTTCTTTCAAGTTCAATTTCCTGATGCTGTCAGCATTATGCCGACTTTGGTGGAAGATTACTTTTCAAATTGGACGGGTTCTTTAGTCACGGTTAAATGTACTCCTTGGTCGGTTGATGAGCGGGCTTTATTACTAGGAGATTCAGCTCATGCTATTGTTCCGTTTTATGGGCAAGGCATGAATTGTGCTTTTGAGGATTGTGTCTATCTGGATGAGTGTATAGATAAATATGGGACAGATTGGCAAAAGGTTTTTCAAGAATTTGAAAAGTTGAGAAAGATTAATACTGATGCGATCGCTGACCTTTCGGTTGAAAATTTTACAGAACTCCGTGAGAAGGTGTCAGATGCTAAATTCTTACTGAAGAAAAAAGTAGAATTGGCTCTAGCTCAAAAATATCCAAAAGTTTTTATCTCTAAGTACTCAATGCTGGCATTTCATCGAATTCCCTATTCAGAAGCTCGATTACAAGGGAGAATCCAAGACCGAATTCTTGATGAACTGTGTGAATCTATTGATGAAGTAGAAAATTTGAATTGGGAAAAAGTTGATGAACTTGTTAAAGAACGATTGATTAAACAGAAGAATTTTTCCGAGCAGTTTTACCAAGCTACTTTTCTATACCCAGGTGGAGGCGGGATGCCTGTACCAGCTCCTATCTAAAAACTGAAGAAAGGATGAGGGAGGGATGAGGGATGAAGGATGAGGAGAGAAGCACCTTTATTGATTGATGAAGAAAACAAGAAATCTTCATTATTTAAAGCTTCCTTATTTTTTTATGGGGCTATTCATCCTTGCAGCATTCATCTTTTTTAGTGACCTTCAGGACTTACGCAAATTACTCTTTTGAAGACTACAGCTATCGGTAGAGTTAGCAGTGGCCACCTTATATCATGTCCAGTTGATTCGTTGACGCGGAGAGGTCAAATGTTGGGTCTCGTACCTTGACC
>DALYIW010000294.1:0-215 GCA_031970155.1 Coleofasciculaceae cyanobacterium CTOTU46601
CACACTAGTGTCATCATTGCTTTATTTCCTACTTCTAAAAAGTTGATTTTGTCCCGACAACCGTTGGAGTTCTCGTCCATCCACACTCCATAACCTAACGGTGTTATCATCACTTGCTGTTGCCAGGGTTTTACCATCTGGGCTAAAGTCTACGCTTCTGGCTTTATCGTTGTGTCCTTCTAAACGATTGCGTTCGCTAATTTGGAACATGACTC
>DALYIW010000294.1:241-8287 GCA_031970155.1 Coleofasciculaceae cyanobacterium CTOTU46601
ACCCGAGGTGCAGCGTTCAACTGAGTGGCGGCTTTCAGGGCGGCGAGCAAAGCATCCAGTTCCTGATTGGCATTCAGTGAGGCTGTGGAAGCTAGGCTGAAGGATTTTATTCTCTCTTGTTGTGCCGTTTGGAGCATTTCTCTAGCCAATAATCCTGCTGCGATCGCACTCAACACAGCCACAATCAGGATGACGTTCCCAACTCGGATGCGTCGCTTTGCTTTGCGATTTGCTTGTTTCAGGACTTGATTCGCATCCGACAAAACTTCATTCGCCTCTGCCAGGATTCTAGAAGCTTCGGCTTCTGTCTCAAGTTTTTGTTGCAAATCCCGTTGTTCTAAAGCTCGACTTGCTGACAAAAAGTGATAATCTTCGTCGCTGAGGCTTTTATCCTCTGCCCACTCCAGGGATTGCCGCAATACCTGTCCCCGCAACAGCCATGATTCTTCTTGTCTGTTGGTTGCCAGCCAACCCGACAAAGCAGTCGCATAAAAATCAGGACGGAGGCTAGTTGATTCTTGTTGAACCCAAGCCAAGTTAAACACCGTCGCATAAATGCGGTTATAAACGCAGAGCATACCCTGATGTTTGACCACCAATCCTGACAATTGCAACTCCAGGCGATCGGGACTTTCTTCTACAGAAATCGAGTTGAATTGTAAAATTTGCTGGTATAGCCCGAGTAATCTACCTCTACGCTGTCCGCTGCCGCGAATGCGATCGCGAATTGTCCGTAAATGCTCCGGCTCGTCTTGAGATTCCCACTTAAAAATGATGCGCGATCTGACAATACTTTCCACCCAAGATGCTGCTGTGTCAGGGGTAATCGCTATCCCCTCATTCGTCGTATTTTGACTTGAACTCACCACCAATTGACACAGTTTTTGAGTTAAAAAAGGCTGTCCTCCTGTCCAAACTAAGATTTCTTGCAGCACTGCCTGGGCGTTGCCCTCTTTAACTTCTAATCCTTTAGCCAAGGGTTGAATTTTATCTAAGTTAAAGCCGTGCAACTCTATAGCTTTACCAATATTAAAAGGTGTGCGTTTTTTATCTCGTATTAAATCGGATGGTGTTGCTACCCCGAAAATAGCAAACGTAATGCGGTTGTATTCTGGATTGATACCTCGTTGGTTATAACAGAATCGAATTAAAGCAAAAAAGTCATCAATTGGAAAATCAAGATTGATGATACTATCAATTTCGTCGATTAATATAAATAGTCTTTCGTCTTTTAATTGAACAAGTAACACATCAGAAATAAACCGACTCAGCCGCTGGAGTAAAGAAATATCTTCATGCTCACGCCACCAAGTTTTTAAGCTGATTTTTTCTAATAGATTGAAGCCCAACCATAACTCAGCAACCACTCCCTTGTACCACTGCGTCGGGGTAGTCGTTTCGCTACCAATGTTAGTCATATCGACAGTGGTGCATTTAAATCCTTCTTGTTGCAGGCGATGTCGAGTTCTCACCAGCAGTGACGACTTGCCCATTTGGCGAGAGTTGAGCACATAGCAAAACTCACCCTGCTTTAATGCTTCATAGAGTTCCGAGTCAGCCTGTCGCTCCACATAACTAGGAGCATCACTGGTTAGACTGCCACCGATTTGGTACTTGTAATGAGTCATTGAATAAGTTTATACGGTGGTTACTAGGAAGGAGGAAGGATGATGAGCGTTGCTAGTCATCCCGGACTAATATCAAATAGAAAAAAGAATGCGACATATTGTAGATCCCCCTAAATCCCCCTTAAAAAGGGGGACTTTAAGAACTTTCTCCTTTCTCCCCCCTTTTTAAGGGGGGCTGGGGGGGGATCGAGGAGTATCTGTAGCAAACATTTAGCTATTTGATATAACGTCCCGCTGCGCTATCATCCCTCATCCCTTCTTTGTCAGTAGTTATTATTCCAAAAAACAACTGACCACTAACCACTAACAACAAACCAGCAACTGAATTTTAAACGACTTCTTGAGTGCATTAAGTTGCCATTTGTGCCTGAGAAATCCACGCGGCGTGGAAACCGTAAGGAACACGCTGAGGCATGAGTACTCGCGCTACAGGTTCCGCTGTGAAGTTTCGGGCATCAATTACTAATAATTCAGAATGCTTCGCCACCGCATCCCAAACCATGGTTAGCAACCAGCCATCATCCTCAGCCGTCCAACCAGGGCGAGGCGCAAAGGTACTATCACCACCAAAACGACCCCGACCAAATTCATGCACCTGAGAACTACCAGTTTCCAGGTCATACTTGATCAAACCATCCAATAGGAGCCGAGGTCTCATGTACGTTGCCTGTCGTGAAGCGTATATGTAACGTGTCTTCCGCCCCGTCAAATCATCGTTGATGCGAGGAAATTCTGTAGCAACATTATCGAGAGCCTCTTCTTTCACCACCCCAGTTTTCAAGTTAATTCGGTAGCGATACAGTCTAAAGCGTTCAAACTCACTCTCTCCGCCCTCACCTTTGTCTTCTTGAGGGATAAACAGATAGGTATCATCTGTCCATGTAGCCAGGAGTACTATCTCGTCGCCTTCCTCCCAAGCATTAGCGACGTGGTAGAGCATACATGTCGAGATTTTAAACCAGCGGATGGTTCGATTGTCCCCGTGACGGGGTAAGATGCCGATACGACTGGAGTTTTTAGCCTCAAACTTAATAGGCAGCTGGCCTTGCATAATCCGCATAGGTCTAAAGGTGAGCGGCATGTCTAGAAAAACCGTGTAGTGTTCAGTAATGGCAAAATCATGCATCATCACCGGGGCTGGTATGTCAATGGGCACGGTTCGCAAAAGTTTGCCTTGTGCTGAAACCACACTGTATTCCAGGTAAGGCGGAGCAATGGGCGCAAAACCAAAAATAATCATTTCACCCGTCACTGGGTCAACTTTCGGGTGCGCTGTAAAAGTAGAAGCGAGTTTGCCGTCAAAGGTGTACGGGCCAACTGTTTTTAAGTCTGGAAGCTTAATGTGATACGGTGCGCCAGCTTCCCAGATAGCTAGCAGTTTGCCAGCGTGCCACACACACGCCGTATTGGCGGTATTTTTCATCATCAAGCCGTAGGGAGCATCAAATCGAGGCAGGTTCAGCAAACCTGGCCAAATGGATTTACCTAGGGCTTTCTCTTGCACAAACCCTTCTGTTTGGATGTAGCGGTTGCGGTAGCTGGCTTTGCCATTGCTGATACTTACTCCGTGGAGCATTCCATCACCATCTAACCAGTGATGGAGTCCGATGGGCTTAAATTGAGGGTTGGGGCCGTTGCGGAGAAACATTCCCGAAAGTTCTTGGGGTAGTTCGCCAATAACGGTTAGGTTGTCAGCAGTTATTTCTTTTTTGACTGGGGCAAAGTTGTCTGTTAAATACAGCTTTGCCATATCATCTGCCAAGACTTTGGTACTCGCCGTCATGCTGAGGCGGCTCAAGACTCCGTAGGGAACGCGAGCATAATAACCCGTCACTTTTATGGATTGATTGGCGACTGATGAGCGCTCCATCTGTAGTACGTTCGCCAGGAATCTGCTATCCATTAAAACGCTCATGAAGCGCTGCTGAATAGAAAGCGGGCGAGTAGCGATTTGAACAGCTGTAAGTACTTTTAGTCCTTCCTTTTCCTCGACATTCAACACACTATCGCTATAGGCCAAAGAGTTGAGGGTTTCATACAATTCCTGAATATCCTTTTCACTAGGAAAATTTCCTAAATAAGCTTGCAACAAGCTATGACACTCTTCAGGCTGCACTGGCTTGTTGTCTGATAATAAGGATTTAATTTCCGGATCATCAGCTAGTCCTTTTTCAGTTGCTACTTGCTGCAAAAATTCTATTTCTCCGGGTTCTAGAACTCCATCAATCCAGGCAACTCCGATGAGGAGTTTTAATAACTGCTTAACATCTTTTGATGACCCTGCCTTACGTGCAAGTAAGGTGGATTGGGGAATAGCTATGTCGAAATGCTCATTTGTACTTGCATCAGGACGAAGGTTTTTTTCACTGGTGTACAAAACTTTTGAACAGTCAGGTGTTTTGACAACAACATATAAATCTGGGTTGCCTTCAAATTTTTCTAAGGGGCTTTTGAAATCTGCTTCTGTGTAGGTAATTTCAAATTGACCCAGACTATTGGTTTTCACGTATCCTAGTTTGTCGCTCTTGATGATGTCCTTATCAAATGCTTCGACAATTAGGTTGGGGATTCCTAAGCCGCTTTCAGTTTCGTAAACTCGTCCAGTTATTTTGAATGACATAGATAAGTGGTTGTTTGTTGTTTGTTGTTTGTTGTTTGTTGGATAAAAGTCATAGTTTAACCTCTCATCCTGGACTAGCGTCCCGCTGCGCTATCATCCCTCATCCCTCATCCCTTCAAATGACACCTGAGAGTACTCGATGTGGGTTAAAAATTGGGTTTCCAGGTTCCGTGAAAACCGAAGGGGACAATGCTAGGTAATTTCAATCGACAAACGGGTTCGCGATCGCATCCGTCACTGTTAAATACCCAAACTTCGCTAGTCTCACAATTGCCATCCCAGACTACAGTCAGCACCCATTTTTGCTGGGGATTATAGGCATCTTGAACACACAGGGGTTCTGAAGGATAGCGATTTTCTCCCAAATCGGCTTCAGTAAGGGTGTGGGTATGGGTATCGAAACGAGCGATCGCACCAAACATTTCCTGACTAGTATCCACCCCTTTTCGGTGGAGTGCCAGGTAAATATCACGAGACGCTTGGCCGACTTGTTGCTGTGGCACAGTAGGAAACTCGCAGCCTCGATCTAACACTTCCTCCACAGCAATTACTTTAGCTGTCTGCGGGTCAAAGCAGATACGCCAAAGGCTTCCCTTCTGCTGCGTGTGGGTTGCACCCGTCGCCACTTCTTTGAGATATTGGTTAGTCTGAAAGTCCTCATAGCGAATTAGATGTGCGATCGCCATACCTCCCTCATCCACATAGCCATTGGCGATATGCCACTGAAACCAAGGATCAGTTTCACTGCGACTCACTAGCGATAACGTGTTGCGATCGAAAACTAACACCTGGGTTCCTAGATTCGGTTGCCACTGAAGCGCATCACTATAGCTACTCAACCCAAGTAGTACCGATAAAGGATTAGTCAGTCGCACTGGCGGCACAAAACACACTAAATATGGCCCAGCCAATACAAAATCATGAATCAAGGGAAAGCCATCTAGCTGAAACTGAGATTTTTGCAAAATTTTGCCAGTAGCATCACTACGATAAAGATTCAGCGTCAGCGCAGGCTTAATACCTGTGGTGGTACCAAAGTTGAAAATCTCTCCAGTATGGGGGTCACACTTGTAATGAGCAGAATAAGTTAATTGATTTTCTAACCCGCCAAGATCATCCATGCCCCAAGTTTCTAGAGTCTGGGAATCAAGGGCATAAGGTTTACCGCCCTCCCACAACGCCAGTAGTTTATCCGACAGCGCCAGTACTGAGGTATTAGCAACATTCTTGACTGGCTTACCCCAACGCTGCCAAATTGCTCCTGGTGCTGTCATACCGTAATTGCTGTATAAAAAGCGACCCGCTGCTGATTCCGCCTGATATCCCGCTGTTTGGACGTAGCGATAGACTCCCATCGCCCCTGCCTCAGTGAAATGTACTGCCAAAATACCCCCATCGCCATCAAACCAATGACCAACAGGAACACCGCCCCGTTCCAGTCGTCCCGGACCATTACGATAGAGGGTACCGCGCAATCCTTCTGGTATTTGACCATTCAAGATAGGTAGATGCGTCAGAGGAAATTCTTGGGCAGGTTGGGTTAATGCTTTTGCCCAGGCTTTTTCGATTAACATTTGATTGTTGACGGTTAACTGTTAACGGTTGACTGTTAACAGTGTATTGCGGCTATCTTCTCTGGTCTAGGAAACACGGAACTTTCCCACCGTCTTTTTGTGAGAGTTGATTGTTATTTTTCTTGTATTTTATAACAAATAACAAACAACAAACAACAAACAACAAACAACAAAATTTAGAGGTACTTTTCCAACTGTTTAATCAATTGTGGAGCTTGCATAACCCCCTTGATGCGAAGAACAAGTTCACCATTTTGGAACAGCAGCAAAGTAGGCAAGGCTTGAATCTGATGTTCCGAGGCTAATTGAGGGTATTTATCAGCGTTGATTTTCACCACTTTTAGCCGACTTCCCATTTGATTTTTCACTTGTTCCAAAATGGGTGCCATCAGCTTACATGTCCCACACCAAGTTGCATAAAAAACAACTATAACAGGAACACTGCTGCTAGAGATAAGTTCCTGAAAGTTGGAAAATTGCTGTTTAACTGTCATTTATTTTTTAATAAAATGTGTTTAATTCATGCCATTTTAAGAGGGAATGGGGAGTAGGGAGTAGGGAGTAGGAATCCCTATAAGTAAATTTAGGGAATTTGATATCGACACCAAGTCATTCCATACTCTTTTATGGGAGCATCCCATTGCGTGCAAATATATTTTCTGTTTCGTTACTCTCTCCAAGAGTCCCCAAGAGTCCCCCTTGTCTCCTCTTATCAAAATTTGTGCAAAGCAAGGGATGCACCCTCTATTATTGGGTATTTCTATCTTTCCCCTACTCCCTACTCCCTACTGTAGTAATAGTTCATATTGTTGATTGCTAGTTATTTGAATTGTTTAACAAACAACCAACAACAAACAACCAACAACCAACAACAAATCAGCTATAAATACTGATACCTCCCCAACTCCCTTTAGGGTTAGTTTCAGTGATTAAAGTTCCAGCACCTGTAGTGGTATTAATTCGCAGCAACTGACCACCGCTGTTTGAGTCAAAAAAGTTGCCAGTTACACCGTACAAATCATCGCCGTAAAACTCCATACTGCCGAGATTAGGGTTAGTCTCACCAATATGAGCGACGTTACCAGTATTCAGGTCGCAACTTGCCAAAATCTTCTTTTTGTGCTGATTAAGAAGGGTGATATAAGCCTTACCATTGCGATCAAAGGCAACTTCGCCACAGTTATAGTTTTGATTCGCCACAGTCACTTCAGACTTAACTATCCCTGTCTTGGTATCGATCGCAATCAGTTGTTTCTCCGTTGAGCCATAGAGGGTATTACGAGCGCGATTATAGGCCAAGCCAGCCACAAAGTACCCAATATCGCCAATGACTGTCGCTTCACCAGTTGCCGGGTCAATTCTTAGAAGCTGCATGGTTTTACCGTTGTCTTTTTTGTCGAGTCCGTACAGTTGGTTTCCGACAAAAGCAATATCGTAGACTTCAGTTGCGATCGCTCCGATTAAAGTGGCTTCACCAGAAGATAAATTTAGCCTGTAGAGATTGCTGAGTGTAGAGGAAACGCTATCTTGAACGTAAGCCGTCCCAGGACGAAGCCATGATTCTGGTTTAGGTGGCTCTTTCTCAACTGGCGTGACTTGAGTACTGTTGACTGGGCAAGCAGGACTTACATCTATTTCTTCAACTTTCCTGACTCTGCGAACGATGACAATTTCCTCTTCCCGGCGCACAATCGTGCGAACTGGAGCCACGCAAACAATTTTATCTCCTCCCCAGGCATCGCGGATGTAAACCGTGTCTTGCACTTTATCACCCAAACTGTAGCTGCACTCAGAAGGTGCGATGAGTCTTGCCACCACGGATTCCTTACCTTCCTTGAGACGATCCGCCAAGGGAATCACGTTAATGAAGGCAGATTTGTGTCCTTCAGGAATCACCACCTCGTGTATTGCAGGTTCCAGAATAAAGTCGATGTTTTCAATTGCCCTTCTAGGAGAGTTGTCATTCACTAACTCATACTTGACTTTAATTCCACCAACAGGCGCGGGTTGATCTAGGCTGATCTGAAATCGCCCCGGTACCCCAGACATTCCAAAAGTCGGTGCGATCGCAAAAGGTTCAGTTGCATCTTGAATGGCGTCGATACGGACTTGTCGGACTGACGGCGGTTCAAACTGAAGCGAAGTAGAGATATGACATCTGGAGTCTGTAGTGTGACGCTCTGCGTAGAAAATCCGCAGCTCATATTTTTGACCAACTTCCAGA
>DALYIW010000294.1:8303-10792 GCA_031970155.1 Coleofasciculaceae cyanobacterium CTOTU46601
TTCGGCTTGTTGAATGCCCAGATGCTGATTTAATTTCAGTACCAATCTCTTGGATTTATCAGCGGCTTGATTGTCTTCTCGTTCTAAACTGAGGTCTATCTCTCCCGATTCCGAGTCATGAACTCCCCCCAAATCAATTACCAACCGATTATTAATAAAAATCCACAGGTCATCATCACCATAAAAACTGAACTTCTCTTTGCCTTGATAGATAAACGTCGTGACGGCTTCAAGAGTAAAGTGGTAATTGGCATTTAAGCCTCGGTAGTATTCCAAATCACCGCAATTCAAGGGGTTTTTCCCTGAGTCTTTGTTTTTTCTAAAAACCTCCTGACCAATATCCGTTAATTGCAAATTTTCTCGGTTGGCATTCGGATCGATAAACATCTGCTGCGGCAGATTACCAAAGCCCTCGCTGTTGATAGGGAAGAAGTGATTATCTATAAATTTATAGACCCTAAACCCATTGTGTTCCACCTCATCGGGATTCAAATCAAAGGTCTTCTCAATTCTTTGATTCACATTGGGAACATCTCTGTACCACTGATCAAAAGGTATCGTACCTTTATAGTACGAAGGTAAAGGAGCATCATCATTTACTTTACCTGAAGTTGTTGCAGTACCGTTGTTTGGGTCTCCGTTATAAACAGGTTTTTTATCGTCACCGAGTTGAGCTTTTACAATACCCGTTTCCGCTCCCGATAGCTTACTATACGGTTCTGTGAAAAGGTCTGTCTCAAAGTCGGGATGGTCGGCTTTAAAATCTCGAATGATTGCATTGAGTTTCATTGGAATTTGGTCACTCATAGCTTTATCTCTCCGAAAAAAGAAAAATCCTATCCAAGTCCGTTGGCTTTGTTCTTAGATAATGGGTAATGGGTTAGAAGTACTATCAATTACTAATTCTTTTGATTAGGTTCACAACTCCAGTAAATTTGCTCGGTTGTTGGTTAAAAAATACAAACAACCATTTCTGGCGTAATCCCATGTCAAAAGCTTGTATGCTAAGCTGCTTGGTAAATACTAATGCCTGCCCAACGACCTACAGGATTAGTTGTCGTGACTAAAGTTCCAGCACCAGTTGTGGTATCAATTTGGATTAGTTGACCGTCGCTACCTAAGTCGAAGAAATTGCCAGTTACCCCGTACAAAACATCACCAAAAAATTCCATGCTTCCGAGATTAGGAAATCCAATATCTCCAATAATTTTGACAGCACCACTATAAAGATCGCAGGTTGCCAAACGTTTCTTTCTATCAGCCCCGATCAGGGTAATATAGGCTATGCCATTGCGGTCAAAGGCAACTTCACCGCAGTTATAGTCTCGATTCGCTACAGTTACCACAGGCGTACCTGTACCCCTTTTGGTATCAATAGCAATCAGTTGCTTAGCAGCCGAGGCATAAAGGGCATCACGATGAGGATTGTAGGCTAAGCCGACAACAGCGAACCCAGTATCACCGATGACTGTTGCTTCGCCAGTAGCGGGGTCAATTTTGATGAGTTGCATCGTTGGACTGCCGTGTTTATGGTCAACTCCATAAAGTTCCGATCCGACAAAAGCAATATCGGTGACTTCAGTGGCGATCGCTCCGATTAAAGTGGCTTTACCAGTAGATAAATCTAGAGTATACAGATTGCTTAGTTGACTAGAAACACAATCTTGAATGTAAATTGCTCCAGAACGAAGGACAAAATTAGAAGCTGCTTCAGGTACAGACCTAGGGGTTTCAAGAAGTGCATCCCGTTGTTGTAAATTTGTAGTGTGAGCATCTGGCTCACTACTAGGTGTACGTGAGCTAGATGTCTGCACTACTTCATCTTTTTGCAAAATAGAAATGCACCCAGCTTCAAGTTCTGTTGGGCGACCCTGAGAGAGAGCTTCTACTTCATCTTTTATTGCAGGATTGGCATCAGTCACTACAACTAAATCAACTGGAGGGATGGTTACCTGTTGTTGATTACTATCAGGAATTTCTTCCTTCCCTCCAAGAATTTCAGACTCTCGCTCAAATGAGTTATTTAACTGATTTGAATGAGATTGCTCTAGTACGCTCCTGTCTCGCTTTTTTTTTCTTCGTAACTGGTTGGTTGACCTTCGTGCTGAACTCCTGAAACTTGAACACTGTTTATAGGACAAGCTGGGCTTGCGTCTATTTCTTCAACCTTTCTGACTCTCCGAATCAGTACGATTTCTTCTTCACGTCTGACAATCGTGCGGACTGGAGCAACGCATACGATATCCCAGCTGCTGCGTTCAAAACTATCGAAACTTAAGGACTCTAGATCAGTGGGAATGATTTGATGGTTTTTGGAATTTTGTTCACTCATAATTTTGATACTGCTTTGAAATATGACGTAATTTACATAGGTTATCTCATTAATTTTAAAGCGGCAACTTAATTGAGAAATATTTTTTATTTTTTTAAAGTAATTAAAAACGTAGGAAAGGTAGGAAAAGCTGAAAAAATAAGGTAAATTTAAATTA
>DALYIW010000295.1:0-5372 GCA_031970155.1 Coleofasciculaceae cyanobacterium CTOTU46601
CACGGTCGAAGCCTGAGCTTGGTCGTTGGGTTGTTTGTTGAACTCACAATTCAACATTCAAAACTCAAAACTTTCAATAACGAATTGGGTCATGAACTGTTACCAATTTTGTACCATCGGGGAAAGTAGCTTCTACCTGCACTTCATGAACCATCTCTGGTACACCTTCCATGACATCATCTCGGGTCAAGAGAGTGGTTCCGTAACTCATTAACTCTGCCACGTTACGACCCTCTCTTGCTCCTTCGAGAATGGCGGCAGAAATGTAGGCGATCGCTTCTGGGTAATTCAGCTTTAATCCTTTGTCTTTGCGTCGTTCTGCTAGCAGGGCAGCAGTGAAAATTAGCAGTTTATCTTTTTCTTGAGGCGATAGTTGCATGAGTTGATTTTAGATTTGGGATTTTTAGCTGGCTAGTTACAGGCGATATCTTAGGTTTTGACTTCCCTCAAATACAAGTTCAAACTTGCCAAACTCGTGGCTTGGTGGCCCGACGACCTAAAAAAGATAGACGCAGCAATTGCCAGACATCCGTAAACCAGTTTCTCACCTCAACGGTCGAAGAACCACGATATCGACACAATAATCCTGAGATTAGCTCAGTGACGCCTGCTTCACCTTGACGTTCTTGTACACTCCAGAGCATTCTCGCCTGATTTACGATTTCTGGTGATACCGATTGTCCTACCCAAGCGAGGCTAGCGACAACAGGTTGTCCAGCTAAACCATGAGGACTGTGGAAGATTTCTTCTCCAGCGGGTAGCCAAAGCCTTTCAATCCATAGGGGGCGTCCTTGCTGCCAAACTTCGGTGTGCGATCGCCACTCTCCTTGCAAGAATTTTTCTCCTCTAGCTGATCGACCAAATCGCGTAATCTCCCAGCCCAGCCAACTGGCACCAGGCGCTAATTCCACCCGCAAGTCTTGCCGATAAATTGCACCATTAAACACTATTGTTTCCTGAGGCAGCCACTCTAAACAAGCATCGGCGTCTACTTGTATGTGGATGGTTTGTCTAGCTTCTGGCAAGTGGCAAGGCTTTGCGCCTCTACCGTATACCTTACTGGCAGCAGCAGTCGTGATTAAGGCATGAGCTAATGCTTCGAGGTGGATGTTTTGAGAAAGGCGATCGCCCCCCACAATTCCCCCGGCCGTATGCAATACTACGCTATGACACACAGCTTGCCCCTCTGGATAGAACGATCGCTGCACTTTTAAGGGGGCTTGTACTTGCGCGTGAGTTTGCAGCGTTTGCCCATCGTGATAGGCAAACTTGAGTTGGAGGCTGCCCTGCCATCCAGATGTAGCCGTATCTGCGGCTGGTGTTAAGAACAGTGAATCCACAACGATGTCAGCAACCCTTGAAAGTCTTGAAAACTTTGTTAGCTTCTGCCAGTAGAGGCGTTCGAGTGGAACGTCTCTACTATACGGCAGAACCTTTCGTGCTAATCTTACAGCGCTTTTCTCAGTTCTGTGAGTGTGCGCTTAATTTCTAACATTAACACCCCTTGCTTAGCCGATTTCCCCGCCAGGACAAGAAACACTGCATCCTCTCCACAACTGGTTAAAATGCTAAAGCCTTGTGCTCCTTCAACATAAATGCGATCGATTTCACCTCGGGAAAGTTCTCTGCCAATGCGATCGCCTAAAGACAGCATCGCCGCAGACATTGCTGAAACCCTTTCGTCATCCATACTACCTGGCAAACTTGAACTTAGAGGTAAGCCGTCTGGGGTGACTACTGCTGCACCCTGAACATCCGTGGTTGTTGAGACAAAATTTTGCAAAATATGCCCCAGTTTTTCAGTATTGATTGCCATTGTTGTATTCTTACTCCAATTTCAGACAGTGTGACTTGGTTATCTTCTTAGGACTTACACACGAGCCATACAAGTAGTGTTAACAATTAACCTTTAAACTCTAAAAGTAGGGTTCGATAGTTTATTTGCGTAAGTCCTGTTGTATTACTTAGACGTGCTATCTGATATCATTTCGTCAAATGGTGGCTACTTATAAAGCTCTTACAGTTTTTGAAAAATCAAAGCTGTATTTATAGTCAACAAAAAGCGAAACTCAACAGACTTCAATAGAAGCTATACCCTTACGGAGTGCCGATTAAATAGCAGTTAAATGCTACTATCAGCAGATGTGGTAATTTCTGGATATTTTTTGATTAGTGAGCGGTCAATCATCGATCTTTCAGCGAGGTACTGACTGAATCAATGTTTTATAGATGCTTTTCTTCTTCCTAAGATAGGATGGAAAACTCCAATAAGTCATGACTATGACCACGCAAGACAGACCCAGTTTGTTTGCCCTGTAAACGCTTAGCCATGACAGCCTCTAAGAAGCCTTGAATTATGCCCAAGGAATAGGTGCATTTTCGTGATGAGCCTTCTACTTCCCCAGAAGAGCAAAACGTCTCTTTGGTATAAACTTTATAGACTTCTCCTTCATTTTCGAGCTTGTCAATAATGAACAGTCGAGAGCCTTCTTTGCCTAAAACCTGATTAATCTTTTCTCGGATTTCATCGAGAGACCAAGACGTGCTGTTGTCAATTAAACTGACTTCTTGAGCTAATTTTTTACCTTGATTGCGACCCGCTGCAATCAGTGCGATCGCAGCGTTTTTTTCCCCCAGGGATTCTTCAAGACCAATGACGATTCCCTTGAGAAAAATAACGCTACTGAAATCTCCTAGTTCTTGACGCAGTACAGGATTTTTCATTGTCATAAATTCAATCTCCTTTGCTCTACAGTGAACCTGAAATCATAAGTAATTAAGCTCATGATTGTCTCATTTTGTGATATACCAATTCTCTATGACATTGCACTTTATTTACCCTCAGTCTAGAAGACTGGGGCTACACAAACTCTCGCTGGTCTGCACAGGCTATTAATTGCATCTTTATAGAGAAATGGTATTAGATCAGGACTTACGCAGGGACACAACATATAGTAGGGGTGAACGGCCGTTCACCCTTACATATAGCGGTTCAAAAGAAAATTTGCGTAAGTCCTCAGATTCAGTTTGAATCGTTTCTATCCTGTTTTAACACTGTAGTTTTCAATGTGTCTTCAAGATTTAGTGAAGTTTTATCTTTACTACAAAAACATAAAAAAGAAACTATTAACTCAAAATATAAAAGCTATATTAGACCGCACAATTGATTTTATTTTATAAATTACATATAGATAATCCTTATTCAATATTATTTTAAATTAAGTATTAAAAATAATAAAAAATGCAACAAAAAATGTATTCGTAATTTTTTATTTAAACAAATTCAGAGGTCAGTAATAGGAAAATATTACCTATTACCCAGAAATTTACCTACTTTAGTTGGGGAATGAGTTTAATCAGGGTTGCCACATCACCGAATCAGCAGTAGCACAAACAAGACGATCGCGATCGCAACGATAAAACCACCTATAACAACAGAGGCTTGACGCTCAGCAGGAAGCTCTTCAATCTGATCGGCTACCTCGACGCTCAACCCATTAATTGACTGTAGCCACTGAGCCACCCGTTGAGACTTCGGCAAGTCTGAAGGCAATTTTCTGAAAGCTTCCTGCCATAGAACTACAGCTTTCTCCTTGTCGCTTTGTTGCATGGAAAGAATACCCATATTTGCTAAGGTTTGAGCTTCCGCATAGCCGTCTTGTAGCTCGCGGAAAATGTCTAAACTTTGCTGGTAGCACTCGCTAGCCTTCCCCCAGTAATCTTGTCGAGAGTAAACATTACCCAAGTTGCCCACAGTTTTAGCTACTCCAAAGCGATCATCTCGTTCACTGAAAATACTTAAACTCTGCTTGTAGCACTCGCTAGCTTTTCCCCAATTACTTTGCAAAGAGTGAACGTTACCCAAGTTACTCAGGGTTTGAGCTTCCTTGTAGCGATCGCCTAGTTTACGAGTGGCTTCTAACGCTAACAAATGAGTTCGTTCCCAATCGAACCAATAAGCATGGGTATTAAAAAAGTTAACCAAGTTCTTAGCAAGTGGTATTACTATTTCCCACATCTGTGCTTGGTAAGCCCACTCGATAGACGCTAACAAGTTTGTCCGCTCGCTCTCGAACCAATTTAAGGCTCCCAAAAACAAGTTCTGTTCTATTGATTCTAAAGATTGGTCTTTGCCTTTTACTAAAACTTGGGCTAACTGGCGGCGAGTCTGCAAGTTTAGAGCCAAATCCATTGTCTCGGAAATTTCAAGATACCAGCGACTAGTTCTCAGGCGAGCGGCTTGCCGTGCTTCAGCTGGCTCCTGTTGAGCTAACTGCCCCCGGGCAAACAAGCGGACTAAATCATGGAAACGGTAACGTCCTTCATTAGTTGGCTCCAGCAACTGCATATTCACCAAACACTCCCCAGACTCCTTGGCTGTTGCTGGTTCAGACTCTAGCAGAGCAACGGCTACAGCTGGTGCAAAGTTCGATCCAGGCAGCAACCCCAGCAAGCGAAACAATCGCGCCGCAGATACATCCAGCTCCTGATAGCTTAGAGCCAACGTCGCTCGTACATCCAAATCGCTGAGGCGCAGTTGTACCAGTCGTTGCCGCTCCAGAGCGAGCTTGCCTGCGTAATCCTCAAGTCGCCACTGAGGCTTATTCCTGAGCGTACCACCAGTAATGCGGATAGCCAGGGGAAGCCTACTGCAATGGTCGATGATGGTTTGGGTTGCGTCCAGTTCAGCCTGTGTACGATCTACTCCTATCAGCTTCTGTAAAAACTCCAAAGCTTCCGGTTGTGTCATCACAGCTAGATCAAGAACAACAGCCCCCTTGAGATCTGTCAGATGTCTGCGCGAGGTGACGAGGACGGCACAGGTAGAGCTATTGGGAAGTAAAGGATCTACCTGAGCTTCATCGCGGGCGTTATCCAGTAGCACTAATGCCCGTTTTTGAGACAATAATGAACGGTAGAGTTCAGACCTATCTGTTAGCTCTTCAGGCATTGATTGGTCATCCACACCCAACGCCCACAGTAAGCTAGCTAACACCTCTAATGGTTCTAGGGGCTGGCTTTCAGTTCCGCGCAGGTTGACATATAGCTGAGCGTCTGGGAAGTCATTTTTTAATTGATGGGCAATATGGACAGCGAGGGCTGATTTGCCGACACCTGCTATGCCTGTAATAACTGCGATCGCAATCTCTCTGTTTTCATCTAGCGTTGCTTGTTGCACCTGAGCCATCACGCTCTCTAGTTCCTCTTGACGACCTGTGAAGTCGGCAATGTCAGGAGGAAGCTGGTCTAGAGGCTCAGCAGCAGGCCGAGCTAAGTTACCCTCAAAAATCTGTGTCAGCTTGTTGTAGTTACCAACACTACTTGGCATTAAGCTGTGAAAGTGCAGTTCATACCTTTGCCTATCACCAACC
>DALYIW010000295.1:5382-5812 GCA_031970155.1 Coleofasciculaceae cyanobacterium CTOTU46601
TCTTTCTCCGGTAGCTTGTCGCTATTGGTTGTTTGTTATTTGTTATTTGTTATTTGTTGTTTGTTGTTTGTTGTTTGTTGTTTTGACCTTTGAACCACCATCTGTAGGGGCATATAGCTATACGCCCCTACCCGTTTGTTATGTCTCGAACCTAAGTCCTGTTCATGTCACTAGTTGCACCTCAAAAAAGCCATCAAAATAAATTTAGTTGTTGATTGCTAGTAAAAAAACAACCAACAACAAACAACTAACAAATCATTATCAACCTCCTCTTATTTAAGGGGTCTGGGATAATTTCACGTCACTATTGGCAATCAAAAGAGCCATCAAAACAACTAAAGCTTCAAGTACTGAGCTTCGATCATTTGGATTAACTTGCACACATGGAGGTCGATTTCTATCACTCATGTTGTAGCCCAAGGTGTTCATT
>DALYIW010000295.1:5883-10790 GCA_031970155.1 Coleofasciculaceae cyanobacterium CTOTU46601
TGAGATAATCTCCCGCGAAAAATGAAAATCATTAGGTCGATGGGCTGCCACTAGCAAAATATAACAGTGAGCATTCTGAATCAAAAGATCCCACATGAAATCAAAGCGAGCTTGACCAGGAGTGCCGTAAATATGCAAATCCATGTTAGGACTGAGTATAAGTCGGCCAAAGTCCAGGGCAACGGTGGTTTCTGGCTTTAAGAGGGATGCTTCATCAGTAGCTGTACGGTCTGTGTCTACGACCTCAATTTCACTAAGCGTCCGAACAAAAGTAGACTTGCCAGCCCCGATAGTTCCTGCGACTACTGAACGCATGGTCTTCATTCGATTTTGCTCCGTGAAAATTGATTGAATTTCATTGTTTCAAGAATCACTTTCAATTGAGGCCATGCCTCAGTTCAATCGTTGGGCATAGCCTCAATAGTCTTGCAGAATAGGCCTGATACCAAGTTGTAGGCAAAGGCGTAATGTAGTCAGGACTTACCCACAGGACTTACGCATGGACACCACATATAGTAGGGGTGAACGGCCGTTCACCCTTACATATGGCGTTTTAAAGGTCATTTTGCGTAAGTCCTAACCCATTGACACCACTTATAGTAGGGGCGTATTGTTCTTGCGCCCCTAGAAATGGCGGTTCAACAGAAAATTTGCATAAGTCCTGGTAGTGCCAGCCGGAAAGCTTGCGCGAGCCGGAGAGTTCGCACTACGGTTTGTTTACGGTAAGAGGCGCAACTTAGTATGAGAATGAGGATTCAGCTGATACGCAGAACCTCTACATGTAGGGTGGGCACTGCCCACCCGACTACTAGCAGTAGCGTTTAAATCAGCAATTTGCGTAAGTCCTCAACTAATACCAAATCCGGTTTAATCGCCTCCCTTTAGCCCAGACAACTAAAGTCGCGGCTACACTGGCCTCTCGTCAGAGAAGCGCGGACTCAATGAATAAGGGGGTACTATATCCGGATTTGGTATAACCCAGATTTCAGGCGTTGACTAGATGATTTTTAGTCAAGAATTTTCTGCGAATTCTACAGGACTTTTCTCAGTTCTGTAAGTGCGCGTTTAATTTCTAGCATCAACACGCCCTGCTTGGCCGATTTCCCCGCTAGGACAAGGAATACTGCATCCTCTCCACAACTGGTGAGAATGCTAAAGCCTTCTTCTCCCTCAACATAAATGCGATCAATTTCACCTCGGGCAAGTTCTCGGCCAATGCGATCGCCCAAAGACAGCATAGCTGCTGACATCGCCGATACCCGTTCATCATCCATACCACCCGGTAAGCTACTAGCCAGAGGTAAACCATCCGGGGTAACCATAGCAGCACCCTGAACGTCTAAAGTTGTTGAAACAAAATTCTGGAGGATGTGCCCCAGTTTTTCAGTATTGATAGCCATTGAAGTCTTCCCGCTCAACTTTTATACACTACAATTCAGTCAATTTCTCTTTCTGGTTACTGGCAGCGTGAGGTTTACATAGAGCCTGCACCGGTTGCGATCAGACGCTTGAATAAACCCTCCGTCCAACCAGTCTCTCTAAGAACAGCAGCCGAGCTTACTTCTACATAGGCTTGCTCAATAAACGCTAAATCAATCATGCATATTCGGCTGAGGGCATCCCGTAATTCTTCCGGTTTACCATCGGTTTTGACTCGTTTGCCAACTTCATGAACTACAGTTGCCATTGCTGGAACAACATGCTGAGGCCCAATACCAATTTGCACATGCACTAGACCAATACGCCAACGACGGTCAGCATACTCATTACCCCAGTCATCCATACCATTAAACATTTCATGAAACCACTGCACAAAAGTTTCACGTAGGCGATGGGAACGTCCTTCTTTGGCATTCATAATGCCATCCATTTCTGGATCGCGACCCAAGTAAGCATAGAAATGATCTGCCATGTCGGGAGCGATTTCTTTTCCCCAATCTGCCTGTGATTTTAGAAGAGCTTTGTCTTCGCTGGAAAAACCAACGCGCTTTTCCATTGTTGTCATAAATGCATGAGCATCTAAAGCCATGAGAATCTCCATTTTTGTACAGAACTTAAGGAATTGCCAAGCTACTGAGCATCTATCTTGCAAAGACTCTCATTGCTGACGTCATAATTGCATTAGAATCTCATCTCATGCACCTCTATATTTGATATTAGATAAAGCTTGATTTCCTTTTTCAGTTCTAGCAATTTTATTCAAGATTGACTGTAATTTTTAGAAATTAAACATTAAAATTTTATATACTCTGTTTACATAAAAAATACCAAAATCAATAAGCAATCAAACAAAAGTTTTGTATCAAATTTCTGTATTTTTATTTTTAATTTAAAGGAAATTAAGTTTACAAAAACTATGCGATCTATTTTAAAAATCGATAATAAATTAGAGCAAAAATTGATACTTAATATTAATTTTTTATTGTGATTGTTTGTGATCTGTACTTTAAGTCCTAGTATTTATCACGCATCAAATTCTATAAATACTGAGCAACAATCCATAATTAATGATGATTAAAATGGCGTTTTTTAACTCTTGAAAGAAGTGGTAAAAACGCCACCATTTAGAGGGAATTCTATTACGTCTGTTCAACCCAGGATTGTGTACTCCAAGACGTCATGACTACCACCACGCAAAACAGACTCAGTATGTTGTCCACGTAAGCGCTTTCCTATGTAGGACTCTAAAAAGCCTTGAACTGCGCCTAAAGTAAAAGTACACTTGCGTGATGAACCCTCTGATTCACCACTAGAGCAAACGGTTTCGCGAGTATAGACTTTGTAGACATCGCCGTCTTGCACGATCTTGTCTACGACGCATAAGCGAGTGCCATCTTTACCTAAAGCGTTACGTACTCTGTCTTGAACATCTTCGATAGATACTTCAGCAACCTTGTTGGTTAAACCTAGCTCTTCAGCTAACTGTTTGCCGCGTTGACGACCGGCCGCAATCAGAGCGATCGCCGCTGCTTTTTCACCGAGGGCTTCTTCTGTACCAACAACGACCGCTTTAAAACAGATTATACTGCTAAAACTACCGAGTTCTTTCCGCTCTATATTCTGTGCAACTGACATGAGCTCAATTTCCTTTTATTTTTTGCTGAGTTTTAATCAGAACTTCCACTCAAACTCTACAAATAGAGTTAACAATTGAGAATTAACTCTACAGGTAATGCGTATGTAGCTGATGCAGCGTAAGTTCTGTTAATGAATTTCTGAGCTACTAAGAGTTGAATTTGTTCAGTAGTTCATAGTAGATGCTCTCTGGGTTGTTGAAAATGGCAGGCATTGTAGATGTATCTCACTTTTGTAGGGATACATTAATCTTTACTGGCTGAAATTGCAGCTATCCGGATATTTCTGTTATCAGAGAGACTGGCGAAAGTTAGCTAATCATATATCAACTATTTCTACCAAGAAATAAAAGTTATTTATGACCCAAGCCTTTCTCTATAGCAAAAGTTTGACCTTTTCAGGTTACCTTTGCCTGACCTTGTAAAAGCCTTATTTTCCTTTTTACCTTAAGTTCCAGTTTATCTAAAAGCATAATTATGATTTTAGATATTGAGCAAACTTTAAGACACACCTACATTTATAGCAAGTGTATACTCTTATTGTCCGTAATATTATTCAAAATTTTATTATTTATTGGCTTGTATTTTATTTTGATAAAGATTAACTTAATGTCTGCTTAAAAAATCGGTAAGCTTATGTGGTTAGTTATTAAGGGTTTGTGTTTTTAAACAAACAACTAATAACCCTTAACAAAGTAGTGGGGGACTCTCACCCCCACCTTTGATTTCAACAGCGATCGCAAATGTGCGATCGCCGAGCGCCGTTGATTTTGGCGTTGTTAATATCCTCGCGAGAACTGCGGCATGGGCACGTTATAAATGCTCTTGCTTCTAAACTGATTGGATTGGCTGGTCTCTCCTACCTTCAGAGGTTGATCCATACTATATTGAGCAACCAACAGAGCCATAGAACCCATTAGGGTTTCAACAACTGAAGCCCGCTCATTTGGATTAACTACTACAACTGGGGGTTGAGTTCTCTCATTGAGATAGCCCAATCCATTCATAATCGCTTTTTGAGAACATGCCCCTGGACAGTCCATGTGAGTCAGACCAATCAGCATAGGGATTTGTACTCGCTGATTCATAAATGAGATAATCTGACGAGCGTAGTGGAAATCAGTGGGTCGATGACCAGCTACCAGCAGAATATAGGTGTTAGCATTTTTAATCAAAAAATCCCACATGAAATTAAAGCGAGCTTGACCGGGGGTTCCGTAGATTTGCAGTTCTAGGGTAGAGCCAAATGTAAAGCGACCGTAGTCAAAGGCAACCGTGGTTTTTTTCTTCAGTTTGGATGTTTCATCCGTAGCCGCACGTTCTGTATCTACGACTTCAATTTCACTAATTGTCCGAACAAAGGTTGATTTGCCACAACCAGGAGTTCCTGCTACTACTAGACGCATGGTTTTCATTTGATTTTGCTCCGCGAAAATATAGGTAAATTAGGCAGTGAAAGATAACTCGGACTTGAGAGTATGCATCAATGCTGAACTGAGGTAAAACTCTGAACATGTCTCTCTCTAAATTGAGAGTGGGAGACGGAGGCTAGTCGGAGAGGGGAGGATTTTGGCTCTCCCATAGTTATGGTGATAAGACAAACTAATTAATGAAGTCAAACGCTGACTGGGTATGGAATTACCTATTACCCATTACCCAAAAATGCGGTTTTTCACCGCAAGTATGGGAGAGCCGCCTTGTTCTCCCTCAATGTAGATGCGATCAATTTCACCTCTAGCGAGTTCTCTGCTAATGCGATCGCCTAAAGACAGCATAGCAGCTGACATCGCCGATACCCGCTCATCATCCATACCACCCGGTAAGCTACTAGCC
>DALYIW010000296.1:0-3677 GCA_031970155.1 Coleofasciculaceae cyanobacterium CTOTU46601
GTTATTCCAGCATTATACTTTTATTGGCTCTGAGTTTTCGTTTAAGTCCCGTTAGGATAGGATTATATTCCTTCACCATCCTGTAGTAGGGTAATTGAGGGTTATAGGTAATGTCGAAGTAATTTGATGCTCCTAGTGTGTAGAAAGGAGCAATAGGGTGTCGCTGAATCCAGAGGTCTTTCAAATCCTCGACTACAGCGCTAACTTCCTGACATTCCTGCTGGGTGAGTAGCTCAAGAGTAGTGACGGCAAAGTTAGTTAATTTCAGCATTTTTCCGTGGTTGTTTACGCAGTAGAATGAGTTAGATTTCGGATAAATTTAGCAATCTCATCTGGACAAGCCATCTGAGATTGATGGTTCAAGGTGGCGCTGGGATTTTTAAAATCAATGAGTAAAACAATTCTGGTTTTGTCTCCACGATTCCATGCTTCATGCTCTACCGTGTCATCAAAAATGAAGCACTTACCCTCTTGCCAATTCCTCGTTTCATTTCCTACTCGGAGCGTACATTCCTCTGGCACAATTAACCCCAAATGACAGCGTAGTACAGCCTTTGAGTAACCGACATGGGGCTTAATATGAGTTCCTGGTCTTAAGGAAGAAAACCCAGCAGTTACGATGCCTGGTATCATCTCGACTAACCGAGTTGTTTCTGGAAACAATTGGCAGCTATAGTTGAGTTTCTTACCAAAAGCATACAAACCAAAAACGTTCCAGCCTTTTTCGTAAAGGAATTTTTCAGGCCAGGAAATAAAGTCTGTTTCCTGGAGTTGCTCCAACTCTTGCCGGATTAACAACCAATTGGATTCTAGATGCTCCGCAAATGCAAACTTATGTTTATCAAAAAACATTGACTCGTTATCCTCAAAGTCTAAATTACCAATAAAGCTGCCAACTGCCCTGACTGAAAATACCGTGCCCTTGAAGAGTGATTCTCTCGTCATCGGGTTGGATATTTTTTGCAGGTGCCGCTTGGTGAATGGTATGACCAGAATGTATGATGAGCTGACCTACTTGATAAGGGTAAAAACGTTTATGCTTTGACTTAATCAGTTGTTGGATTTCCGAATGGGGAGTCTCCACGATTTCTTGATGACGCACTTCCCATATATTCAACCCCCCACCAAACTTTGGCAGTGAAATTGCTAGGGTGAATGAGATTGGCTGGTTGAAATTTGTCTGTGGAGATTCCCAATTAACCAACTTATACTGCAAGTCACAGTGGACAGAAGCGATTGGTTGCTCAAACAATTTACAAGCGAGGTAGATATGAAACCCAGGCAGTGCTAATGAGTGCTGGTAGCTTGTCGGTGCTTTAAGGTATTGTGCTAGTGTCTCGGCTAACCGTTTGTAGAGCCACTCCAGGCGATCGCGCAGGATGGGGTTGTATTGTTGTGCTTTCCTGTAGTAATCCTGTTGATTTTTGGCGGCATCGAGGTAACTAGCGGCTCCTAGAGTGTAGAACGGGACGAAGGGATTCCGTTTCAACCAGCACTCTTGAAGGGCGTAGACTACAGTACGAATTTCCCGGCATTCTGAGAGTGTGAGTACGCTTAAGCTACTGATTTTATCTACCATAATGAGTTTTGGCCATCGCTTCACGAATGAACTAATGAGTCTTGATCGTCGGCTTTAAAGCAATCATGGCTGCTCAGTAAAGCCAGCTCACTTTTCTCAACTTCTCGATCAACCTGCTCAACTATTAGGTTAGTTGCATATTCCATTAGTACGGATTGTAATGAAAACTGGTTTGCCTGCTTTTCAATTAGCGATCGCTGAACTAGTGACTTGAGAGTTTTGATTAATATTGCTTGAGAAACGCTAGGATAAATGTCCGAATGCAATTCCTCCACAGAGATAGATTTCCCATGAATTGCCATCCAGTACAAAATTGTTTTTTCTAACTCAGGTAACCGATTAAACTGCTGGTCGAAAAGAACCCGAATTTCATCTAGGACGAAAGTCTCGTATTTCAAAAATTCTGTTAAGCTTCCCTCAAACAATTCTTGAATCGCTGACGCTACTATCTTTAGCACCAATGGATTGCCTGAATAGCGTTCAACGAGGGTTTGGCATTCAGCTTCTGACTCCCAGTAGCAACCCTTGAGTTGAAGCAGTTGCCCTCCGGCTGATGCATCTAAACCTTGTAAGGTGAGGCAGCGAACGGGGAGAGTTTCCCCTTGCATTAAGGCAACTTCTTTGGGTTTTTCCCGACTGGTGAAAACTAAACAACTGTTGTGACGGCATTCTCCTAGATGTTTGAAGAAGTTGCCATACTCTTCATAACCTTGCCTGTAGAAACCAGTACGCTCTCCACCACGCAGAATCGTCTCAACATTATCCAGTATTAATAAGCAGCGGTGCTTTCGCAAATAATCGATGAGGAGTGAGAGTTTCTCATCTACAGTTGCGGGTAAATTCGTTTCCTTTCTATTGGCGATAAATTGCAGCAGGGAAGTCAGAATCTGTTCCAGGGATGGGGTATTATGCAGACTTCGCCAAATGACATAATCAAATTGTTCCTGAAAGCGTTCAGCTAACTTCACAGATAGATGAGTTTTGCCAATTCCCCCGATGCCAAAGAGTCCTACTAGGCGGCAGCGATTTGTAACAATCCAATGTTCGAGAATCGCCGTTTCGTCGCTGCGATCGTAGAAGACTGAAACATCAGGCGCTTCTCCCCAATCCTGGTAACGATGAATTGCATCGATTTGGGACTGATGAACGATTTCACCTGCATCATCTTTCTGGAGTGCGGGACAAGGGTTTGATGGCGTTAGTAAAGAAGATTCCTGTAATGCTGTTGCTCCTAAAGGAGAGAGTTCCGACAAAACACTTGCCCGTCGTTCCATAGCTGCTCGAAAATTGCTTTTCTTAACCTTTTCACCCAAGATATCTGAAAGCAAACGCCATAGTTTTGGCCCAGCATCTTGCTTGAGGTAATTAACTGAATAGCCAGTTTCTTTTGCTATCTCATCGTAGCGCTGACCGGGTTTGAACCAAGCTGTCTGAATGAGAAGCCTTTGAACGTCACTCAGATGTTTGCCCATCTTAGCGAAAACTAAGGCATCAGTGAATTTGAAAATTTCTTCAACATTCGATAGATGCATTGTCGTCATCTGCTTTACCTCTGATATTACCTATTTCAATAATTCATTAGCGATAAAATTTCTCACGAACATATCAGAACTCTTTATCATGATGAGATGGTAGAAGATTTAATAAAGTAAACGCATTAACCTTGTGTGCCCAGTTAATGGCCTAATTCCGTTAATCTGATTGCAACTTTGTGTAAAATTGATTGCACAAGTGTGAAATGTACTATCTAGCTGATTTTTTTTACTTATAAAAATCAATTTGCACAGTTGTGCAATGATCACTACCTGAAAGAGCAACAGAAAATACCAACTTAAGCAATTAACTTTACACAAACTACTCTAGTTTAATCTCATCTATTTATTTATCCTATTAATTAAGCAATCTGACGTAATATTTACTCCTAACATCGAATTCAGGATTTGGTGAGTATGAGTTCTACGTCATTAGTCGCATAGACCTATTTGACCCAAATATCGTTTTTGGATTATTCAATTATCCTACGTCATCGATTGGTCCGGATGGCACAAATGAAATAGATATTGAAATAGCAAGATGGGGAAACTATAAAAATGACAAC
>DALYIW010000296.1:3687-10782 GCA_031970155.1 Coleofasciculaceae cyanobacterium CTOTU46601
GCTTTTTCAGATGCTGCCAGTTATACTGGCTACTACTGTTTTTCCTGCTGTTTCTGGTCTCGAACGACATTATCAGACATTCAACTTTTCTCTAAATGGAAGTTACACAACTCACCGATTTATCTGGACTAGCAAGGACATATATTTTCAAAGTTTTCATGGTCACGGAAATGACCAGAAGAAGAAGATAGCTGAGTGGTACTACAAACCACAAGAAAAATCTAAATATATTCCCCGGCAGCCCTTACCAATTTATCTTAACCTTTGGTTATTTAAAGGTCAGCCACCAACTGACTTACAAGAAGTAGAGGTAATTGTAAGTCAATTCAAATTTACACCTTGTTCATAGCTTTCCATCACACTGTCCTTAAATTTCAAAATCTTCTCTAACACTGACATCCAAGTGACTAACCTCAATACTAAAGCGTTTTCCCGGTTCGCCTTTAAAGGATTTTAGTTGAATATAGTTATCTTGACTTCTCGAAGTAACTTCCTGAAGAGTTTTCCCTGCTTTAGAAAGCAAAGTTAATTTGAAATTGGGTGGTAAATACCTTTCCCCCCTCGTCGGATATAACTGGATTGAAATGCTTAACTTTTCCTGACTGTCTTGTGCAATTGTTACCAGAAGTGCGACAGTTTGACAACCCAGTTGCATCTCTAAGTCAATAAGTTTGCCTCTTTTTGCATCTAATCGGGCATTCCTTGTACTCAAAGCTAAATTAGTTTCTGCATTAGAGAGTGCATCAATAGACTGCCAAGCTTCATCAAAGACATCATGTAACCATTGGCTCAACTTGGTTCTGGTTTCCTTCAAATACCTGGGTAACTTTTCTTCTGTTTTTGTGAAGGATGGCATAACTCCACGCCAACCTGTAGCTACAGGTAGAGGAATAGCTATAGGTTCTAAGGTTCGGCAGTAGAACAACAGGTGATTGGGTTCAGCATCAAATAAAGATAATGGTAGCTGATAACAACCATTTCCTAACCATTGGCAATTGTTTCTACAAAGATAATTCATCAGTTCGTCGTAACGCAGAATGCCTCTAATAATCACTTGTTCCTGCTCTTCATCCACCTCAAGCACTATATAGAAATGAGCAGCTAAGTCAGGTTGTTCAATGACATCTTGAGGTACATGCACCACTTCATCAAGCAGGTTTTCGGTGGCAAGCAGACAAAGTTTAAACTCACCCACTTTGAGATAGCAAGTAGGCTCAATTATCTGGGTATCTCGCTTAATTAGTTTATCGGGTATTCGATCTGTTAACCATTCTTCTAAACCTACTAACGCCAAGACATTGAGATAGGTTTGCCAATAGTGCGGCTCGGCTACGTTATCACTAATTTCTCTTGCCTGGTTGAAATGTTCTAGTTCGAGCAAAATAATCTTAGGCAGCATAAAGCTTGCATTGGTTGAACTAAACGGGGAATTAACCATGAGTGCACTCCTTATAAATGTTCCTCAAAGTAAAGACGAAGTTGCTGAGCATATAAGCTGTTCATCGAACGGTTCTTTCCCGCTCTAATTTCTTCTGCTGCTTCAGCGAAGATTTCTTCATCAGCAAACGCTTCAATTTGTTCAACCAGAGCTTTGAGATAGTCGGGTTCTGGAGGAATTTCAGTCAACCCCTTATCTTTAGCTTTTTCTAAGATTTTGTCGATAATTTGTTGTACGGTCAACTCCCGAACGTTGCTGAGAATTTCTCCCGGATTCAACACTCGTCTAGCTTGATCCCAACTGGTCATTCCTAACTTCGGAGCAATTTCTTTTAGAGATAGAGCCTGACAGTAATAGAGTTGCAACCCAGGAATAAATTGTTGAGCCAAAGGAGCATATTTTTTGCTTTTTTCCAACTTGGTGATGCGATCGCAAATCTCTTTCTCGATTGCCCGATCTAAGGCTAATCCTAGTTGCTGGTGAAAAAATTCCAAAAAATCTTGCTGTTCCACATCTAGTTCGTTTAGAGACTCATAAGGTAAATCCGGTCTGGGTACATCACTTCCAGTATCAGGGTCGTAAATCTCTAAAGGTTCTCTGTAACTCCAGATATCATACCGCCTCAATTGCGTTACTATCTGCTTGAGTTCTGTCATCAACTCCACCGTAGTATTGATGACAACATTTCGTTTCTGTAGGCCAGTTAACATTTCTTCAAGTTGAGCATTGGTGGGGTCTGGGCATTGTCCAATTCCCCTATGCTGCTGCCCAATTCTATCTCGACGATAGACCTCATGAAAGACTTCTACCAAGTAGCGATCGCGCTTAGATAAACGTTCAAGCTGCTTAAGTCCAACTCTATTCAACAGCCCCCAGTCGCTACGATGTTTAAAACCAAATTCTGATAAAAAATCTTTGAGTTCTTGATTTTGCTTGGTTTGCAAGTAAGCCCAGTTGTCCAAGTTCATGCTATTAGGAGAGTTTGGCTTAAATGTTCGTAAGACCTCAACGGTAAAAAATTTGTAAGCAGTTGTCTTAGTTGTACCCCGATCATCCAAAATGAGTTGAGTTTTCCCATCCTGATCTAAAATGATGGGAGTTTGACCATCGTCATTGAGAACAAAAGGCAGCAAATCTCGGTAGGTAAAACTTTTTTCCTCACCGAACAGCATGTCAATTTTTTGGCAAGCTTTGAGGATGGGGTAAGAAACATCGCACCGCAGACAAAATCCAGCCCTAGCACGACTTGTAACATCAACAGAAGAATTTGGGTTGTGAAAATAGGATAAAAGAGCAGCTTGAATACCTCCATTTGGAAGATTGGACAGATTCGATAACTCCTCATTTTCTTGTAAGTTCAAAAAATTTTTCTTCAAAAAATCCTGTGCAATCGGCAATAAATAGTATTCATATCCAACTGTTTCACTTTTGGGACTAATTCGGCAAATTTTCCAGTATCTTGATGAAGCATCCATAGTTAATAGCTCGCTTCACATTAGCTTTACATTAACCGATATTCTTATCTAGTTGCATATAGAGGCAACTTGCCCTTACTTATGCAGTTCCAGGACAGTCGTCCACGCGATCGCGCACCACCAAAGATGAAAACTTCTCTTCCCCTACTCCCGTTCGGCTGATCGCTTTTGATTTGTTAGTAACTTTGCAAGATGGTCGTAAACTTCTTGTTAAGCAAGAACGCCGCAACATTCAAGGAAAAACTGCTGGGGAGTTTTTTAACGAATGGCTGCTTCATGAGTTTCTCCAGCAATTTCCAGATCTCAACTCTATTAACCTATTGTTTTCCGAGATACTTTATTTTGATGCAGAAAACTCAATCATTGTTTTCAGTTACTTGAGTAACTATTGCGAACTAGCTGATTTTTATGCAAAGAAAAACATCTTTTCTCCGGCGATTGCTTCCACAAATGGAGCTACTCTTGCTATCATCCATCGGGCAACTTGGAACCGCCAGGAGTATCAAAACTTCTTCTCTAAGCATCAAACAGATGTATCTGGAGACAAAGCTTTTTGTGGGCTTTGGGGACTGGAACGGATTGCACCTGAAATTTTAGGTTTAGTTCCCGTTGATGCTTTAAAATTCTTCACTCTCTATCAGCGTTACGACAGCTTAGGAAAAGCGATCGCAGAACTTACCTCGGCGATGATGCCTTGTTGTTTAACGCATAATGACTTGAAGCTGAACAACATCCTGCTGTACAACGATTGGGAACAAATTCTCTTAAAATCAGAGCCATCAAATAATAGTATCATCCGACTGATTGATTGGGAGCGCTGTGCTTGGGGAGACCCAGCATTTGATATAGGAATGCTCATTGCCAGCTACCTACAAATCTGGTTGAATAGCTTAGTTGTTAGCAAAGCCATTGAAATTGAAGAATCTTTAGCTAGTGCGTTGATTCCTCTGGAATACCTGCAACCTTCCCTCGCTGCCTTGGCTATAGCTTATTGCAATAATTTCCCAGAAATTTTCGAGTATCGTCCAGATTTTTTGAAACGAGTTTTGCAATATTCTGGTCTTGCCTTGATTCAACAAATTCAGGCAGCAATCCAGTACAATAAAACGTTTGGCAATACAGGAATATGTATGCTTCAAGTTGCCAAGAGCTTGCTATGTCGCCCGGAACCATCAATCTCAACTGTCTTTGGAAAAACAGAATTTGAATTAACTGGAATAGGTGTTAGGTATTAAGTCATAGATTTTAGGAAAATATTTGATAAATCTGGTACCTAAAATATAATACCTAGTACCTCTCAAGACTTAAACCATTCTTGTTATTAAATAGTTTTAGTTGGAGGTAGTCCTGATATGGAATTATTAAATCCTCCTTCAAGCCAACTATCAGCAGATTCAACCAAGGAACTGCTAGATACACTTGAAGACATCGCGAACAACATTCAGACTGACTTTGAAGGTCAGCTAGAGGAAGTTACCTTAGCAAAAATTAATATGATGGAATTAATTACTGTAGCGGCGGCACAGGCGATCGCAAAAATTGCTTTCGATAAATTTGTGGAAGGCGGGGCGGGTGAACTGGGAAAGAATATGACAACTGCCATCTCTGAGAAAGTGCAGAAGCTGGGGATGGTGGTGTGGAATCGCATCAAGGGGAATACAAGGGCGGTGGAGGTGTTGGAAAAAGCCGCACAGGGACAACCAGAGGAAACGCAGCAGCTAAAGAATTACCTCTACTCGCTGTGGCAGGATGAAAATTCGGAATTTGCTCGAGAAGTGAAGAAACTGGCGGATGAGATTCATGTTGAGATCACAAACAACGATTTTGGGAACATGAACCAAATCGTCCGCGAACAAAGTACAGGCTATCAAACAAAAACTGGACCCAACAACACTAACTTTTTTGGTGGCTCTCACCAGCATGGGAAATAGTCTGTTTTCTTACTTTCATCTATAGCAGTTCTAAGCAGGTGGTCGTAAATAAACCTCAAGCCCAGAAGTCGGGTTTCTTTAAGAAACCCGACTTCTAAGATTCCTGCAAGTTCTAGGTTTAATTGTGCCGCGATATATTACCTGAGCCATCCACCATGTTCCAGAAAAACGAAAAAGCGACAGGCTACCAAACTAAGACTGGAGCCAACAATACCAACTTCTTGGGCGGTGAACATCATCACAACTATCCAAAACCAGTTACACCCTTGGCGGGAACTCCCAGCAATTTGCCCTTAAGTGGAGTGGCGAAGTTTGTCGGGCGGGATGAGGAATTGGTGGCAGTGCATGAGAAGTTGCAGGAAGCGGCAACAGTGGCGATTTCGTCGGTGTCTGGGATGAGTGGGGTGGGGAAAACCGAGCTGGCGTTGCAGTATGCTTATAACAAGTTACGGGAGGAAGCTTATCCGGGTGGGATTTGCTGGGTACAGGCAAGAGTGCAAGATGTGGGGATTGGGATTCTAGAGTTTGCGCGGAATCAGTTGGGGTTGCCGCAGCCGCCGGAACTACTAAATACAGTACCGCAACAGGTAAAGTGGGTGTGCGATCGCTGGCAGGGAAAGCCAGTTTTGCTCGTACTCGATGATGTGGTGGATTATGAGGCAGTGCAGCCTTATTTGCAGCAACTTGATTCGCGGTTTCGGGTGTTGATGACGACGCGGTTGAAGTTGGGGAATCCTGGAAAACGGTTGGAGTTGGAGGTATTGACGGAAGGGGCAGCGCTGGAGTTGCTGCGGGTGTTGGTGGATGATGCACAGCGAATTAATTCCCAGCTTGCCGATGCTAAACAGTTGTGTGAATGGTTGGGCTATTTGCCCTTGGGGTTGGAGTTGGTGGGGCGGTATTTGGCAAAGAAGCAGGATTTGAGTTTGCTGGAGATGCTGGGGCGGTTGCAGGCAAAACGGCTAGAGGCGAAGGCGTTAGTCAAAGCCAAGGAAATGACGGCACAGCTTGGGGTTGCTGCTGCGTTTGAGTTGAGTTGGGTGGAATTACCAGAGGCGGCGCGGGTGCTGTCTGGGTTGTTGAGTCTGTTTGCTTTGGCTCCGATTCCTTGGGAACTAGTGGAGCAGTGTTTACCGGATGAGGATAAGGAAGAACTGGAAGATTGCCGGGATGAGGAATTGTGGGAACGGAATTTGTTGTCGCGGGTGGGGCAAGGGCGCTATCAACTGCATCAACTGATTCGAGAGTTTTTTGCCGTGAAGTTGGAGAGGGAATTGGGCGACATTGCCGAAGGGTTGCAGAAGAGATTTGCCCAGGTGCTGACAGAAGTGGCGAAAACGATTCCCGACACCGTGACGTTGGAAGTCATAGCGCGGGTGGAAGAGGCATTGCCGCACTTGGCAGTAGTGGCAGAGGGGTTGACGCACTTGGTTGAGGACGAGAATGCAACGTGGTCGTTTGTCGGATTGGCACGAATAGCAGAGGCACAAAGTCGCTGGCAAGAGGCAGAACAGTGGTACACCAACTGCCGACAAATGACGGAAACCCGCTTTGGCAACAACCATTCCCACACCGCCACCATCTTAAACAATTTGGCATTGCTTTACTCATTGATGGGACGCTACAGCGAAGCCGAACCCTTGTATGGGCGATCGCTCCAGATTCATGAAACCCAATTGGGCAGCAACCATCCCCACACCGCCATCAGCCTGAACAATCTGGCAAATCTTTACAAATCTCAAGGACGCTTCGATGAAGCCGAACCCTTGTATCTGCAAGCCTTAGAACTAAGTAAATGCCTGCTGGGAGACAACCATCCCGATGTCGCTACTAAGCTGAACAATCTGGCAGATCTCTACAATGCTCAAGGACGCTACGAGCAAGCTGAACTCCTGCATCTGCAAGCTTTAGCACTGAAAAAATATCTGCTGGGAGACAACCATCCCGACACCGCCGCCAGCCTGAACAATCTGGCAGAACTCTACAGGGCGCAAGGACGCTACGAGGAAGCCGAACTCTTGCATCTGCAAGCCTTAGAACTGATGAAACGCCTGTTGGGAGACAACCATCTCCTCACCGCCTCCAGCCTGAACAATCTGGCAAATCTCTACAAATCTCAAGAACGCTACGAGGAAGCTGAACCCCTGTATCTGCAATCCTTAGAACTAAGCAAACGTCTGCTGGGAGACAACCATCCCGATGTCACCACCACGCTAAACAATCTGGCAGGACTCTACAAGTCTCAAGGACG
>DALYIW010000297.1:0-3676 GCA_031970155.1 Coleofasciculaceae cyanobacterium CTOTU46601
TTTTCTGAGTGGGATATATGCCAGGCTGTAAACATTAGCATATATAAGCGAATATAAACAAACTATCTACTGTTGTTTAACCTCACGCCTTATTTTTGGTCAGAGAGTGAATTCCCCCTATCGATCCACTTCCGTTTGTGTTAATGCCAAAAAGGACAATCCGAGAATGATAAGCTAGCAAATGCGCTTAAAAAACTCTCTAAGGTAAAGATATAGATGGCTGGCTCAACCCAGGTCCCTTACTTATTGCGGGCAGCTCATGGTGAAGTATTAGACCGTCCTCCTGTGTGGATGATGCGGCAAGCAGGTCGTTACATGAAAGCTTATCGAGATTTACGCGATAAGTATCCTTCATTTCGTGAGCGCTCGGAAATCCCGGAAGTGGCAATTGAAGTATCGCTGCAACCCTGGAAGGCATTTCAGCCAGATGGGGTAATTTTGTTTTCAGATATTGTGACGCCTCTACCAGCCTTAGGCATAGACATGGACATTGCTGAGGGCAAGGGACCGATTATTGACCAGCCAATTCGTACTCAGCAACAAGTTGACAACCTGCGCCATTTTGAACCCGAAGAATCGCTACCGTTTATTCGGGAAATTTTGCAGGCGTTGCGGCAAGAAGTGGGCAATCAGTCAACTGTACTGGGTTTTGTGGGTGCGCCTTGGACACTAGCGGCTTATGCAGTAGAGGGCAAAGGCTCTAAAACCTACTCAGTTATCAAGGGTATGGCGTTCTCAGAACCGGCCATACTGCATCAGCTTCTCGGTAAACTGGCAGATGCGATCGCTATTTATGTCCGTTACCAAATTGACAGTGGTGCTCAAGTCGTACAAATGTTTGATTCCTGGGCCGGTCAACTAAGTCCCCAAGACTATGAGACTTTTGCTCTACCTTATCAACAGCAAGTCGTGCGCCAAGTTAAGGAAACCCACCCCGATACTCCTCTAATTCTCCTAGTTAGCGGCAGTGCTGGTGTGCTCGAAAGAATGGCAAAATCTGGTGTTGATATTGTCAGTGTAGACTGGACAGTAGATATGGCAGAGGCGCGACAGCGATTGGGTTCTAATATGAAGGTGCAGGGAAATATGGACCCAGGCGTGCTGTTTGGCTCACACAATTTTATCCGCGATCGCATCCTTGATACTATTCGCAAAGCTGGCAACAAAGGTCATATCTTAAATCTTGGTCACGGCGTCTTACCCGGAACCCCGGAAGACAATGTAAGATTCTTCTTTGAAACTGCCAAACAAGCGGATCAGTTACTGGCCGTTCACGCCTAATCATATTCTGTCAATTCCTGGACTTTGAACGGAACCATGACCCCCAAGCGGATTTTTTTGACGGGTGCTAGTGGCTGCATTGGTCACTACATCACCGAAGCGTTGATGCAAGAAACGAATCACGAGCTATACCTGTTGGTCAGAAACCCAGGTAAACTGGGCTTTGACTACGAAGCTCGTCCTGGTATCACAATTTTGCAAGGAGACTTGCGCCAGATTGAGCGCTTTGGTGAGTTGCTAAAGACAATGGATGCAGCCGTCCTGGCGGCCACTGCTTGGGGAGGTCCCCAGGAATCGTTTGATATTAACGTTGTCAAAACCATCCGGTTGATGGAATTGCTTGACCCGATGGTCTGTGAGCAGGTAATTTACTTTTCTACCGCCAGTCTTCTAGACCGCAACAATAACTTACTCAAGGAAGCGCGGCAACTAGGGACAGAGTATATCCGTTCCAAGTACGATTGTCTGACGCGATTATCGAAATTAGCGATCGCCCATAACATTACCACCCTTTTTCCCACCTTAGTACTAGGGGGAGAGCCAAACAAACCTTACTCCCACATTTCATCTGGCATCGCAGATGTCGTGAAATGGATTGACCTAATTCGCTGGTTCAAAGCCGATGCCAGTTTCCACTTCATTCATGCCAGAGATATTGCTCAGGTGGTGCGATACCTGATTGACAATCCTCGCCAACCTGACTTTACCGTAGAGGATACCAGAAGCTTAGAGGATACTAGAGTTAGCGATCGCTTAATCTTGGGAAATCAGCGATTGACCGTAAACCAGGCTGTAGAAGAAGCTTGTGCTTATCTGGGTAAAAAGATTTACTATCGAATTCCCTTAACTCCTTGGCTTGCCGATATATTGATTGCTCTGTTCCAGATTCAGATGAGTGCTTGGGATCGATTCAGCCTGAACTATCGGCATTTTACCCATCAAGACCCGATTAATCCAGGAACATTCGGTTTACCTACTTATTGCGCTACCTTGACTGATGTCCTGAGAATCAGCGGCATTTCTCAAACTAAAAAGTGGAAAACTCCACCAGTAAATGCAGAAACCTCTGAACAACTGGGAAGCGGAGAGTAACGAAGGGACAAGGGAGACAAGGGGAGCTAAGAAATTCTCTCACTTGTGGAGTAAAGTTGAGCACAACCAACGCTTTTTGATTCTCGTGCGATCGCTTGCTATGATCGTCGGTTGATTCTTGTGTTGATATTCTGTCGCTCCTGAAAAAGGCAAAATTAAAGATTCCAGCCTTTTAATCTGGTGTTTCTCGAACTCAAACTGCTCCACTGGGTCTAGCTACTAACAGTCTTAGCCTTTTGAAGAGAATCACAGATTACAAAAGCGCAACTTGGAATGAGGGTGTACTTTTTTAACGGGTGTTTTATCTCTTAGGAAGCTTTTCCTATACATTTCAGGACTTACGCAGAACCTCTACAGTAAGGTGGGCATTGCCCACCCTACTACTAGCAGTAGCATTTAAATCAGCAATTTGCGTAAGTCCTACATCTTTTTAGACCTAACGCCACAAACTCTAAAAGTAGTGTGTCGGTAGCTGACGCAGCGTAAGTTCTGCTTCAAATATTCACTTTTTGTAGACTCAATGCTTAATCTGCTAGTACCTATGATTAGTAAGATTTTCCAGTTCTTTATCCAACAAACTCAATTTCTCTATTCTCGTAGTAAGTATGTTGTCATTCTTCTGTTACTAGCTTTTTGTGTCAGTTGTTCTTCATCAAAACCTCCACAAACCGACCTAAAAATTAACGTACAATCAGCGACTCGCCCTGGTTTATACAACGTGACTGGCAGCACCAATCTTCCTGACCAGAGTCAAATTACAGTTACTGCAATTCGCTATCTACCTGCTACAGACCCGCAGTTACTCGGTCTTGAATCGGATGTATCTTATTCAATTTTGGATCGCCAAATCGTCGAAGTAGCTCAGGGAAAATGGGAAACAACCCTTAATTTGTGGCAAGTTGCACCGGATGGTCGTTTACAGGAAGCGTGGCAAATCGGTGGCTCAAAAATCGGTCTCTCGCTGAACCCCTCAAATGAGGTGTCTTTTATCGCTACTTTTGACCCCGCTGCCCAGATACAGAAGAGTCAACAGCAACAGCAACAAACTCCAAACCTTGAAGGTACTCTCGTCCGATTTACCAGTGAAGGTCTACCGTATGTAAAGGCGAGTAAAACCTTACAGATTCCTCTTCCCGCAGGGAGAAGACCAGCACCCGGACTTAAAGCAGAAGATATTAATGGTGGCTGGGGTAATCGTTATGAAATCAAACCGCAACCACCCATTACCAAGACCAACCTACAACCCCCCAAAACCGACCAAACTAACGCCCCACTCTCACCGTAAGAATATCTGCGCTAACTG
>DALYIW010000297.1:3774-10753 GCA_031970155.1 Coleofasciculaceae cyanobacterium CTOTU46601
GCTGCTGTTCGTTTGTCTGCCTGGGCTGCTTGTTGATTTCGTGAACTACCTACACCAATCGCTACGCAGTATGGTGTAGGCTTCCCAAAATTATTGCATAAGTGTTCCACTCATGAGAGATATAGAGGAGCGATCGCTCCACTGATTCACTGAGGGAGAACGACAAAGTAATGCATCCCCGTGTGAGATACCTCAGCCTTGCTGCTACCACCCTGCTGCTTGCGGTGACATCTCCCCTCATACCGCTTACCTCTCACCTCGCAGCTCTTCAGGTACAAGCGCAAACAACTCAAGATAGACAAGCCCAAAGCGAGAGCCTATTCCAAACAGGCATTGAGCAATTTCGTAAAGGTCAGTTGCGACAAGCGTTAGAGACGTATCAACGAGCGTTGGCAATTTCCCAACAAGCAGGTAACCGCACAGGCGTTGCAGAAGCCCTTCATAACATCGCCTCAGTTTATGAAAGTCAAGGAAACTACGAAAACGCCCTGAAGTTCTACGAGCAAGCTTTACCCATTCGGCGCGAGGTAAAGGATAAAGCTGGGGAAGCAGCAACTCTGATTGGACTTGGGAATACTTACTTAAGTTATATCGAGTTTAAACAGCACTACCGTCTGATTAAGAAACCCGAAGAAGTGAAGCCGTATCAAGAGGTTCTCAAGTATTACGAGCAAGCTTTAGTGATTACGCGAGAAATCGGCGATTCGCCTAACGGCGACAGCTACGCTTCACGCACAGGTGAAGCTTGGAGTCTCAACGGCATTGGCAGGACTTACAACACTCTAAACAAGAAGGAAGACGCCCTGAAGTTCCGCGAGCAAGCCTTAGCCATCATGCGTGAAGTGGGCAACCGTGCAGGAGAAGCAACAGTTCTTTTCCATACAGGGAGCGCTTACTGGTCAGAACGCGATCCCAAACGAGGATATAAACCGATTGCATTGGATTTCTACGAGCAGGCTTTAGCCATTGTACGGGAGATTGGTCATCGCCCTTTGGAAGCGCAAATCCTCTATATGATGGGGTTAAGCTACTCTAATAACTGGCACATTGAATGGAACCAGAAAGATGAAAAGGGTCTTGAAACCGTCCTGGATTTCTACAAGCAAGCTTTAGCAATTGTGCGCCAGGTGGGACATCGCCCTCTCGAAGAGAGAGTCCTCGATAGTATTGCGTCAACTTACAACAGCCTGGGATACCCTCAAACTGCTCAGGAGTATCAAGAGCAAGCTTTAGCAATCAGACAGGAGATGGGTATCCATCTTGATTTCCCAATATTTTATATTGTCAAAGAGGCGATTCTTGTTACCTATAGCACACCCAAAAAAAGACCTACCTTGATAACGCTCCTAAAAGGAGAAGCAATAATCCACTACAGAAATGGGGAAGCTCACGCACACTTCGGACGATACCAAGCAGCATTAGAGTCTTACCAACAAGCCTTGGTAATTAGCCGCCAACAAGGAAATCGCCCTTGGGAATGGGTAATCCTCAATCAAATGGGCTACGTTTACCAAAAAATAGGACAACTCCAAGTTGCCTTAGATACTTATAAGCAAAGCTTGGCTATCAGACGAGAGGTAGATAAACGGGCAGCACGAGAGCCAATACCTCACACCATTCGGGTAGCATACGGCACTGATGTTGATGTTTATAGATCGGAAGGAATCAGACTAGATGAGGGGATTACTAATAATCTGATTAGGGTAGGAGAAGAAGAGCCAATTACAACTCCTATCACCACTGTTGAAGATGCCAATAGGATTAGGGAACGAGGACGACGACGACTCCAGTTGGTAGCAGGGCTAAGCGGATGGGCAGGTCCAGTCTCTCAAAAATACGAAGAAGAAGACACCCTCACTAATATTGGAGATATTTACAAAGCGCTAGGACAGTACCAAACTGCATTGAAGTCCTACCAGGAAGCCTTGGCAATTGTGCGCCAAGAGATGGAGAGCGAGAGAAGCAAAGAAGCCCCTTGGGAGAGGCAGGGCGTATCCGAAGGGCATTACCGCCAGCAGGAACAGAGAATCTTCAGAAAAATCGGGTCAGTTTACGAAGCATTAGGACAGTACCAAGCTGCCCTGGAGTCTTACCAACAATCTCTGGCAATTGCAAACAAGGGAAGCTACTTTGCAACCAGCCCTTGGTACCAAATACCTATCCTTCTAACTCAAATTGGCAAAGTTTACGAAAATTTAGGACAGGATCGAGCAGCTTTAGAACCTTACCAGCAAGCTTTGGCGATCGCCCGCAAATATAGAGGATACTACAGTTCTCAAGAACAAACGCTCCGTAAGTATGGGCAAGAGCAATATTTCCGTCGGTACGGGATGGTTTACGAAAAGCCTGATGAAGAGGCACTCCTCAACAGTATTGCCACAATTTATGAAAAGTTAGGACAAAATCAAGCAGCGCAGGAATATCGCAAACTCGCCTTGGCATTTAGACAGGAGATGGGCAATCGTACTCAGGAAAATGTGACTCCTGGAAAGGCGATCTTGATTACTGAAATGGGGACAGATGAAAGAAAAAAAACCATCTTCCGGGTGAACAGGCTAGAGGGGGAAGCAGTAATCTTGTTTGCGGATGGGGATACCTTAAGCGTTCAAGAAGAGTATCAAGCTGCCTTGAAGTCTTATCAGCAAGCTTTGGCAATTGTCCGCCAACAGGGGAATCGTGCTTGGGAGAAGTTAATCCTCAATCAGATCGGGTCAGTTTACCAAAAATTAGGACAGAATCAAGCTGCACTAGAGTCCTACCAGCAATCTCTAATAATTAGACAAGAAATTGATCGGCGTTTTGAAGAAAAGGCAAATTACATCGGCTTTTCTGTAGGCGCAACACATTACGTATTAGAATTTCGCTTTGAATCTGGTCAAGTTATTACTTTTAACAAGGTAGGAGGACTAATTATCCAGGCACAGAAAAGAGAAGACACCCTGATTGACATAGGGAATGTTTACAAAGCTCTGGGAAAAAATCAAGCCGCCTTAGAGTCTTACCAGCAAGCCTTGGCAATTGTCCGTAACGACGAGTTGAAGCGCCGTGAAAAGGAAGGAAGAATTCTAGAGCGCATTGGGTCTGTCTACGACAACCTACAGTACGAAGATGCTTTAAAAGCTTACCAGCAACTCCTAGCAACTGGACTCAATTCTGATGAGAAACAGTCGGTTCTCAATAGTATTGGGACGGTTTATAGAAACATGGGACAGTATCAAGCTGCTCTAGAATCTTACAACCAAGCTTTGGCAATTGTACGCGATAAGCAGCGATATTTTTATGATGCTACTAACGCAGAAGGAACAATACTAAATAACATTGGTTCAGTCTACGAACAACTAGGACAGTATCAAGCTGCCTTGGATTCCTACAAACAAGCACTAGCAATTGTACGCGAATCGAGTGGGAGACAAACAACTCTAATTAATATCGGGTCAGTGTCCGAAAAAATGGGACAACACCAAGCGGCTTTGGAGTCCTATGAACAAGCTTTAGCCATTGCGAGTGGGGTGAAAGACCGTCCGACCGAAGGAGTAATCCTACTTCATAAAGGGAAAGTTTACCAAAAAATAGGACAGCATCAAACAGCCTTGGAATCTTACCAAGAAGCCTTAACAATTCTGCGCGAGGTGGGCAACCGTCCTGGGGAAGGTCAGGCTCTCAATAATATTGGAGAAGCTCACTACAATTTGGGACAGCATCAAACGGCTCTAGAATATTACCAGCAAGCTCTAGCTATTAGGGAAGAAGTAAGCGACAAGGCTGGGACAGGAGTCACTTTCAACAACATTGGTGCCACATTAGAAGCACAGAAACAACCCGAACTAGCGATTATTTTCTACAAGCAATCCGTCAACATCAAAGAAGCAATTCGTAAAGATATTCGAGGACTTTCAAAAGAGCAACAACAGTCGTTTACCGAAACCGTTGCCGACAGTTACCGCCGTTTAGCTGACTTGCTGCTGCAACAAAATCGGGTACTCGAAGCGCAACGAGTTCTAGATTTACTCAAAGTCCAAGAACTCGATGACTACCTGCGGAACGTTCGAGGGAATGACCAAACGGCCCTTGGGGTTGAGAATCTACCCCCAGAACAGCAATTTATCGAAAAATATAACGAAGTCCAAAATCAGGCGATTCTTCTTGGTAAAGAACTCGCACAATTACGCCAAATTCCTGAAGCTCAACAAACCCCTGCTCAACAACAACGAATTGCTGAACTTGTTGCCAAACAAGGGCAAATTAAGCGCTCATTTGTCGAATTTACCAAACGTCCTGATGTCGTAGCATTAGTGCAGCAATTAAACCAAACAACTAAAGAGCAGAACCTACAACTGGGAAAACTTACTAATATCTCTGACAACCTCCGGAATTTAAAGCAAAACGCCGTGCTACTCTATCCCCTAATTCTGGAAAACCGCATAGAACTGATACTGACAACCCCTGACTCTCCCCCTATCCGCCGCACTGTACCCGTGAAACGGGCAGAGTTGAATAAAGCAATTATCAACTTTCGGCAAGCACTGATAGTTCCTAGCAGAGATGCGGTTGCTCCCGCACGTCAGCTATACGATTGGCTGATTAAACCGTTAGAAAATGACTTGAATGCAGCACAAGCCAAAACCATTATCTACGCCCCCGACGGTCAACTGCGTTATATTCCCCTAGCGGCTTTGCATGATGGTAAAGGTTGGTTAGTTCAGCGTTTTCGGGTGAATAATATTACTGCCGACAGTCTCACCGACTTTAACACCAAACCCCAACAGCAATTGCGAGTCTTAGCAGGTGCCTTTACTCAAGGCAGTTACGATTTCTCTGTAGGCGATCGCCAGTTTAGCTTCTCAGGACTACCCTTTGCTGGGCGCGAAGTGGAAACTCTGGCAGCAGGAGTTCCTGGCACAACAAAATTAATAGATAAAGACTTCAGCAAACAAGCGACGATTCCCCGCTTAGATAATCACTCAGTTGTCCATTTTGCCACCCACGCGGCGTTAGTGCAGGGTAAACCTGATGAGTCGTTTATTTTGTTTGGTAATGGCGATCGCGTTTCCATGCGAGAGGTTGAAAATACCTGGCGCATGACCAATGTAGACTTAATTGTGCTGAGTGCTTGCGAGACAGGGTTGGGCAACCAATTGGGTAATGGAGAAGAAATTCTGGGTTTTGGTTACCTGATGCAAAGTGCTGGTGCGAGGGCAGCTATTGCATCTCTGTGGAAAGTTGATGATGGCGGTACTCAAGCATTAATGAGTGCGTTCTACGAAGCGATGAAAGGGGATAATATCACCAAAGCCGAAGCCCTACGACAAGCCCAAATAGCCTTGATTACTGGGGATTATACAGCTTTGGGCAAACAGCGAGGACTCGAAGTCCAGCAACAGATTAACAGTAATCTACCATCTGCGGTGAGCCGTCGCCTCAGCCACCCCTATTACTGGGCACCGTTTATCTTAATTGGTAACGGGCTTTAAGCGACAAGAGGATTTGAGCTTCATAGCTGCAACCAAATTACCCAATGTTTGGAATGCTTAGCCAGAGTAGACGCTAGCACAGGAAAGTCGAGTTTTAATTAGGGCTTGCTCAATAACATGAACACACCATCTGTGTAGGGGCATGACATGTCATGCCCCTACAATAAGCGCGGACATACCAGTAAGTTGTGTAAGTTCTGAACAAGCTGAGGAAACTCAACAACGCACTAAGGATTGCAAAACTGCAATGGTTGATACATTTCAAGGAGTAAATATAGATCAGTATCAAGGGAGTTCTGTGTTTATATGCTACCCTCACGCCGTTTTAAATTGGCAATGTCTACCAGCAATACATCTACCAGCGAGGCGAACGTTCAGCTCGATCCTGAGATTCTAGCCGATCGCGCAAATGCTAAACCCAGTCAAATTCTTTCCCTGCAAGAACTGAGTGCCTTGAACCAGCGTTCTAATTTCAAAGGGTTGGTACAGCTAGCAGGACATCTGGCTGTAATGGGCACCAGCGGCTATCTCTGGGCGACTTCTTGGGGAAACTGGCTGGTTGCTTTCCCGTCATTGGTGGTGTACGGCTTCAGTTTAGCTTCTATGTTCGCGCCAATGCATGAAGGCGTCCACCGAACAGCATTTGCTTCTAATCGATTGAACGATGTCGTAGCTTGGGTAGCAGGAGTGCTGTCCTTCTATAACAGCGCGTTCTATCGCCGCTATCATAAGTGGCACCACCGCTACACGCAGATTCCAGATAAAGACCCCGAACTTTCCGAACCCAAACCGAGAAATATGAGGGAATACGTTCTGAGAATTAGCGGTTTGACTTGGTGGAGGGGGAAGGTGCAGGGGCATTTTCGTGCAGCTTTCGGTCAACTCGATGATTGTCCGTTCATTCCTGAAACCGCACGGGGAGAAGTGATGCGCTCAACCCAGTTGCAATTGGCAGTTTATGCTGGAGCGATCGCACTCTCAATTGCTTTTGGTCAACCTTGGTTTTTCCTCTATTGGTTGCTACCTCTGGCAGTGAGCCAGCCGATTTTACGAGCGATTTTGCTTGCCGAACATACGGGCTGCTCAACCGATGATAACTCACTGACCAACACCCGCACTACACTAACCCTTTGGCCTGTGCGCTTTCTCATGTGGAACATGTCCTTCCACGCAGAACACCACCTTTATGCTTCAATTCCATTCCACTTGCTGCCAGCTGCTCACCAAAAGCTCTATGGCAAATTTACTCACGTTGACCCAGGGTATCTGAGTGTCAACCAGAACCTCGTCACTAATCTGGGAAACTCTACCCCATGAGTTGTTCTCCTGGCTGCTATGGGCTGGAGAACTTCGCGCTTCAGTGCGGGGCTATCTTGCCCGAAGCGCAATTGGTATATCAAACCTACGGCGAACTGGCAGGCGATCAAGACGGCCGAGGCCAGTCTCGCCCGGGCCAACGAAGAGATCGCCAAGAAAGTGAACTCGGCCATCTTCCCGGGCATCCAGGG
>DALYIW010000298.1:0-7271 GCA_031970155.1 Coleofasciculaceae cyanobacterium CTOTU46601
GCACCATTATTTATTTATGAGGCTATCCCTCCTTCATCCTTCATCCTTCATCCTTCCCAAGGATTTGGTATAAATTGAGCAAATTTTGGTTCGCGACAAGTGATTGACACAAGATAGTCATTAATTTGTCATAACTGATTGTTAATTTTAAGAAGTATCTAAGATTTAGATTCACTCCCTATAAACTATTAAAGAAAATTTTTTTTGACTGATATGCCTATCTTTTTGAGTGCATTTTTTTTAGTAACTTTGCTGACAGTATCTGGAATCGTTGCAATCACTTACTTATTTCCTGTTCGGTATCGTTGAGCAGCTGAGCCAGTTGTTGCAGTAACCAATGCTCCCATCAGCAACTAGCGACAACGCCATCTCTACGTCCATCTCCAGCACCTTCTATTAATCCTTCTGAAGTTTCTAGTACAGTATGAACTCCACCAAAAAACAGATTTTTTTCCTGCCATTGCACTAACTGATTGTTAGCAGGAAGCGTTATCTTGTTCACTTCCTCCTCAAGAAATTCAGGTTCAACATGAAGAACATTACTTTCCCAATGTACTCTTGGTTTATCAACGGCTTTACTAACGGGCATTTGAAAGTCTAAAATATTAGAAATAACTTGTAAAATAGCTGTTCTAATCCGTTTTGAACCACCAGAGCCTAAAACAATTTTTGGCTGATTATCTTTCAATACTATTGTAGGAGACATCATTGAAGAAATCCGCATGTTTTCTTGCCACTGATGAAAGCCGTGTGGATTTAAATCTTCTTCTCCTAGCATATTATTCACCATAATCCCAGTTCCCGGAATCACGTAGCCAGAGCCTTCGCCATTGGACGTGGTAACACTAGCGGCATTTCCTTCACCATCAATTACACTGAGATGAGTAGTACTTCCCCATTTATTAACCGTTTCTATCAGCTGATTTTCATACTTACTTACATGTTCAGTATCTAAAAATACTTCAGCAATATTTAACTGATAAAGATTAGTATCATATCCATCTTTTCTAGCTTCGTTGGTCAATCGCATTACCTGAGTAAGTATTTCTAGATGAGAAGCTGTAGCAAATCCAATTTTATATAAATCAAACTTTGATAGTAGTTTTAAGGCAAAAGCAATCAGAGTACCACCTGAACTAGGAGGAGGATTGGTTAATAACTTGTTACCGCGATAATCGATAATTAGTGGTTTCCTTTCAATGACACGATAATTTTTGAGGTCTTCTAAAGTCAAGTATCCTCCTAATTCGTGGCAATCTTTAACCAGCTGATGAGCAATGTCTCCTTCATAAAACTCTCTAGGGCCTTTCTCAGCTAAATAAGCTAAAGTTTCAGCAAATTCTTTCATTACTAAATTTCCGGCGGGATCGAGGCGTTCCCCTGTCAGTTTACAAATGGGTTGTCCTTCTTGATAAGTGATAGTAATTGGCTGAAGAACTGAGTTTAAACAGTAATATTGAAAATTATTTAGTAAAATTCCGTGGTTGGCATAGTGAATTGCGGGTTCAGCAACAACTGAAAAAGGCAACCTGCCAAGTTTTTGGTGAACGTGAAATACTCCAGCAAGATTTCCGGGTACTGCCATCGAGCCAAGACCAATATGAAATTCTTGCACGGCACCGCCAAAATCTACGGCAACCGGATAAAAGTTAATCTCAGTAGGATTTCTTTTTTGACGAGGTGTTTGAGTAAAAAAATCAAATAAAATATTTTGATTAGCTGGAGTATGTGCTAAGAAAAAACCTCCGCCAGCGGCAGAGGTGAGTCCAGGTTCAGCAACAAAAGAAGCTAAGATAGCTGCAACGGCAGCATCAAAAGCATTACCCCCCTGACGCAACATTTCAATCCCAGCTTCGGCTGTTTTTTGATGCCCAGCAGCAATGACACCGCTAGTTTTTTGAATCATAGATTTTGTTGTTGGTTGTTGGTTGTTGGTTGTTTGTGGTTAAGGGTTGGTTGCTGTTGTCTAGCTGACTGGTGAGCAGGTACAGAAAATATAAGTGTAAATTAATAGAGCGCATTGTGGCTTCGTCTTCTGGCTAGACGGTAGCTACGGATTTGAGACATCTGGCTGAGGCATGGGCTGAACTGGATGAGTAAAAATTGATATCGATCGCTCTTTGGCGGTACAAGGGAAAATATTATCAAGCTCCATCCGAGGTTTACGGCTTACTGATGTCACAAAATCTTTCTGATACCCAAGCCTTGCTAGATCAGGCGATCGACCGACATCCCTTGATGGTACTTCCTGATACGACCGTCAGTGATGCGATCGCCATCATGAGTCAGACTGGCGCTAGCTATACCTTAATTGTGGAACACCAGAGGTTACTTGGGATTTTCACAGAGCGTGATGTCGTCAAAATTGCTGCCAATCAGACGCCCTTGGAAGGAGTCGCCATCTCCGAGGTGATGACTCAAAACTTAGTTACCCTCTCTATTGCAGAAACGAGCAGTATCTTCGACTTGTTGGCGCTGTTGCGTTCATCCCGAATTCGTCATCTGCCTATCCTAGATGAACAAGGGGGTGTGCTTGGCGTTGTTACCCCCGAAAGTTTACGGGCAATCCTGAAACCCACTGATTTGTTGCAGATGGGACGTGTAGCGCAAATCATGGCAACGTCGGTGATGACTGCGCCGACTACTGCCTCAGTTTTTGAGGTTGCCCAGCAGATGGCAACTCTTCGCAAAAGCTGTGTGGTTATTTGTCAGGAGTCCAATAAAGAACAACCGACAACCGACAACGGACAACAAAAACCTGTTGGGATGATTACAGAACGGGATATTGTTAAATTCGCGGCTTCTGGACTCGATCTCGTCAATACTGGGGCTGAAGCTGTGATGAGTTGCCCACTCCTGCCGGTGGATATCAATGCCACTCTATGGGAGGCACATCGGATGATGGAACAGCATCGAATTCGGCGACTAGTAGTGGTGGATGAGACAGGACACTTAGCTGGACTCGTCACCCAAAGTACCCTTTTGTACGCCCTAGACCCAGTGGAAATGTATACTACTGTTGAACTGTTGCACCAAACCATCACTGAAAAGACGCAGGAGTTAAGAAAAGTTAATCACCAAATGCAGGTGGAAGTAACACAACGGCAACAGGCAGAGGAGAAATTGCGACAGGCGAAGGAAAATTTAGAAGCACAAGTAATAGCTAGAACTCTAGAACTAACTCAAGCTAATTCTCAACTTAAGCAGGAAATTCAGGATCGTATCGAGGCCGAAGCTGAAGTGCGCCGCCTCAACACTGAACTCGAACAACGAGTTCAAAAACGCACTGCTCAACTTAGGGCAAGTAACCAAAAATTGCAACAAGAAATTAGCGCTAGCGAGGCCGCCGCAAGGCATCGCCAGTTATTAGAGGAAAAACTGCATTCTTCTGAGAAGAAAATGCGTACAGTCTTTGAAGCGATGACCGACATTATCCTTGTCCTCAATACCGAAGGAAACGTAGAAGTTGTGCCGACGAATACGGATTCGGCTTACTCATCCGATCTTGACATCATCGGTCAGACAATAGAACGATTTTTTCAGAATGGGAGTAGCGAGAATTGGTCGCAGCTAATTCAGCAAGTCTTAGATACGCAGCAAACCCTCAACTTTGATTACAGTCTAACCTTTGGTGACCAAGAGCTTTGGTTCACCGCTTGTATTTCTCCGATGTCAAACAATTCAGTGATTTGGGTGGCTCATGATATTAGCGATCGCAAACTAGCCGAGTCAGCTTTGTATCAAAAAAACGAGGAACTAGCCACCACTCTGCAAGAACTAAAACTTACCCAACAAGAACTGATTCAATCAGAAAAAATGGCAGCACTAGGACAACTGGTTGCCGGAGTTGCCCATGAAATCAATACTCCCCTGGGTGCCATTCGCTCCTCTGTAGAGAATATTTCTGACTTCTTAAATCACAACTTAGAACAATTAACCCAATTTTTACGGGGACTTTCAGAAAAAAATAATTCTTATTTTTTGACCTTAATCCGAAATTCAAGCAAACAATTTAAGAACTTCTCAGCTAAAGAAAAACGTCAATTTAAAAGAGCGCTGATTCAGCAACTAGAAATCCATAACATTGAAAATGCTGATACAATTGCTGATACCTTTGTTGACCTCGGTGTTTATGATGATATTTCTCCATTTTTGCCTCTCATGCAAGACCCAGACAGCCAAGATATTATCAATACTGCCTATCAACTGACCAGCTTACAAAAAAGCGCCGCTACTATCAGGACAGCCGCTGACCGTGCCGCAAAAGTGGTCTTTGCTTTGAAAACCTATTCTCGTTATGAAACCACTGCTGAAAAGGTAGAATCTAATCTCATTGAAGGAATTGAAACGATATTAACCCTTTATCATAATCACCTTAAGCAAGGGGTTGAAGTGATTAGAAATTATGAAGTTGATTTACCCTTGATAATGTGCTATCCAGATGAACTTAATCAAGTCTGGACGAATCTGATCGACAATGCTTTACAAGCTATGAAAAACAAAGGAACATTAACAATTGACGTCAGCAAGCAAGACAATCAAGTAAAAGTCAGTGTCACCGATAGTGGCCAAGGTATCCCTCCAGAAGTTTTGCCTAAAATCTTTCAGCCATTCTTTACTACGAAACCCGTTGGGGAAGGAAGTGGCTTGGGCTTGGATATTGTCAAGAAGATTATTGAGAAACATCAAGGTAAAATCGAAGTAGAGAGTAAACTGAATCAAACTACATTTACTGTGTGTTTGCCTCTCACCGTCAACTCAGATTGTGATTGATATTTTCCTCCCTTCTCAGTAATTATCAAAACCAGCATAGAGTACTGATTTAGTATTTAGGCTTGTTCAGGGAGAAAAAGTAGGGAAAGTAGGAAAAGTAGGGAAAGTAGGGAAAGTAGGGAAAGTAGGGAAAGTAGGGAAAGTAGGGAAAGTATTTCTCTTATTCGTTCTCAGTCAGTGTGCGCGAATACTGAGTGGGTCTTCTATGAATTAATTTTCTTTTTTAATAGATTAAGTATATTAAAAGGAACAAAAATTCTGACAAGTAAGTAGACAATAAGAAACAGAAGATGGAGAAACACTGTACTGTAGTTTGAACAAGATTCTTAGCCAACAAACAACCAACAACAAACAACCAACAACCCTATGTCTAAACCCGTAATTTTATGTGTTGATGATGAGATTGTTGTATTAAATAGTTTAAAGATTCAACTTAAAAATGAGCTGGGGGATGCTTACCTTTATGAAGTAGCCGAAAGTGCTGATGAAGCCATGGAACTTATTGAAGAATTAAAAGAAAATGAAGCTAGTATTTTAGTAATTGTATCGGATTGGTTTATGCCTGGTATTAAAGGAGATGAGTTTCTCATCAAAGTTCATGAAAAATATCCCAATATTATTAAAGTAATGTTGACAGGTCAAGCTGATGAATCTGCTATTGAGCGGGTCAAAATGCAAGCTGATTTGCATAGTTGTTTATCTAAACCTTGGGATAAGGAGCAGTTAATTGAAACTATTAAGTCTGGGATAGAAAAGTTATGAAGAAACCCGTCATTATTTGTATTGACGATGAACCGCTAATTCTCGAAAGTCTGAAGATCGAACTAAGAAGAGCAATCCGAGATGACTATATTATTGAAACAGCGCTTGATGGCGAAGACGCTTTAGAATTAGTGTCGGAATTGATCGAAGATAAACATGAAGTGGCATTGGTCATCTGTGACTACATTATGCCCAATATAAAAGGAGATGAACTATTAAAAAAAATCCATGAAATTTCTCCGAAAACGATGAAAGTAATGCTGACAGGTCAAGCTAATCTGGAAGCAGTAACTAATGCTATAAAACATGTAAGACTATATCGATATATTTCTAAACCTTGGCAGTCTGAAGACATAAGATTAACGGTAAAAGAAGCGGTACGTAGCTATTCTCAAGAGAAACAACTAGAAGAACAAAATGCTAAACTTCAGCAGTTAAATGAAGAACTAGAATCTATAGTTGAGCAACGAACAGCAGCACTACGTCAATCTGAGGAAAAGTTCGCCAAAGCCTTTCGTTCCACTCCTCATGCGATAACAATTACTAGACTAAAAGATGGGAGCCATATTGAGGTAAACGACAGCTTCTGTCAAATGACAGGTTATACCAACGAAGAAATCATCGGTCATACCACACTTGAGTTGAATCTTTGGGTGAATCGAGAAGACCGCGATCGCCTATTTCAGTTACTAACAGAGAAAGGGAGTCTTCGGAACTACGAATTTGAGTTTCGCACCAAGTTTAACGATATTAGGGCAGTATTGTTGTCAGCAGAAATAATTGAAGTTGATGGACAAATCTGTGTTCTTAGTGTTAGTCAAGACATCACGGAACGCAAATGGACAGAAGAAGAACTCAGAAAAAGCGAAGAACGCTGGCAATTAGTTTTGCGAGGCAATAAAGACGGTATTTGGGACAGAAACCTCAAGACAGGTGAAGTATTCAGATCCAATCGATGGAAAGAAATTCTGGGTTATGAAGAGGACGAGGTGGCTGACACCTGGGATGAATGGATAATGCGTATCCATCCGGATGATATTGACCGGGTGATGGAGACTAACGTCAAACATCTCAAAAAGATTATCCCCAATTACGTCGTTGAGTATCGCCTGCAATGTAAGGATGGCAGCTACAAATGGGTTCAGGATCGGGGACAAGCCTTATGGGATGAACAGGGAAATCCGGTACGATTTGTGGGTTCTCATACTGATATTAGCGATCGCAAACAGATAGAATTAGCGCTGCAAGAGGCAAAAGAAGCCGCTGATGCTGCCAACCGCGCCAAAAGTCAATTCTTAGCGAATATGAGTCACGAATTGCGTACTCCCCTCAATGCCATCCTCGGCTTTACCCAACTGTTAGGACGCGATTCATCACTTAAGCCAGAACAACAGGAACAGCTAGAAATCATCACGCGCAGTGGTGAACATTTACTAGGCCTGATCAATAACGTTCTACAAATGTCCAAAATTGAGGTAGGCCAGGTAACAGTTAATAAAAATACCTTTGACCTGCACCGCCTGCTAGGTAGCTTAGAAGAGATGTTGCAATTACAAGCTGAAAAAAAAGGCTTGCAGTTAATTTTTGATTATCCTGCCAACCTTCCTCAGTATGTGCAAACAGACGAGAGTAAGTTGCGCCAAGTCTTAATTAACCTCCTGGCAAACGCCATCAAATTTACAGATGAGGGGGGGGTGACGCTGCGAGTGAAAGCAGAAATGGGGAGTCGGGAGTCG
>DALYIW010000298.1:7369-9422 GCA_031970155.1 Coleofasciculaceae cyanobacterium CTOTU46601
TCTCCCGACTCCCCACTCCCGACTCCCTACTCCCTCCTCTTTGAAGTTGAAGACACGGGTCCTGGTATTGCCCCAGAAGAGATGGACATTTTGTTTAAAGCCTTTGTACAAACTGAATCAGGGCGGAGAACTTTAGAAGGGACAGGGTTAGGTTTACCCATTAGCCGACAATTTGTGCAACTGATGGGGGGAGATATTACTGTCAGCAGTACTGTTGGTAAAGGAAGCATTTTTAAATTTGATATCGAGATTGATCTGGCTGATGCGGTTGAGATTCAGGAAACACAGGCAAACCGCCGAGTAATTGGTCTAGAACCCGGACAATCTGGCTATCGTATTCTGGTAGTTGACGATCGCATTGAGAGTCGCCTGTTGCTGACAAAACTTCTGGCAACGATTGGCTTTAGTGTGCGTGAAGCCGACAATGGTCAAGAAGCCATCAATCAGTGGCAAGATTTTGAACCCCATTTAATCTGGATGGATATGCGGATGCCAGTCATGGATGGGTATGAAGCCACCAAGTATATCAAAGCCCATTTAAAGGGTCATGCAACAGTAATTATTGCCCTAACAGCGAGTGCTTTTGACGAAGAACGTTCGGTTGTCTTGTCGGCAGGTTGTGATGACTTTGTAGCTAAGCCTTTCCGAGAGAAGGTAATTTTTGAGAAGATGGCCCAATACCTGGGTGTTCGTTATGTTTATGAAGAGTCACCTTCATCTACTTCTTCTTCAGGTCAGACAACACAGGCAGATTTGACGGCCGAAGCTCTTGCGGTGATGTCCTCTGAGTGGGTTAATGAGTTATATGAGGCGGCTGACTCAGTTGATAATGAACAGATTTTTCAGTTGCTCTCACAGCTTCCTGATAGTCAGGCAAATCTGAGCAATGCGATCGCTGATTTAGTAAACAACTTTCGGTGCGATCAAATCATTGATCTAATTGAAGAATTGAGAAATCCTGGTTCTTAATCAGCCTCTGATTGATTAATCCACGGTTTTTTGGCAGAGTTGAGTTTATTTTTCTTAATACTTACGCTCGAAACTTTCTTCACAAATTTTACACAATTTTTGTTTAGAATAGCATCTTTAGGGCTAACCAACTGATTTAATTAAATTCCAGATCAGAATTTTGCTGATCATTTATTAATTATAATAAATGAATACTAATCCAACGATTACTCAAAAAGGGAATATTTTAATTGTTGATGATACCCCAGAAAACCTACAAGTTTTATCCGCTACTTTATCAGAACGCGGGTATCAAGTCAGAGGAGTAATTAAGGGTAAAATGGCAATTAGAGCAGCACGTTCAGCTCCACCTGATTTAATTTTACTCGACATCAGAATGCCAGACATGAATGGCTATGAAGTCTGTGAACAACTGAAATCGGATTCACAAACCTCAGATATTCCTGTAATTTTTATTAGTGCTTTAGATGAAGTATTAGACAAAGTTAAAGCCTTTCAAGTTGGTGGAGTAGACTATATCACCAAACCGTTTCAGGTTGAAGAAGTTTTAGCACGAGTTGAGCATCAGCTGACAATCCGCCGACTCTCTCAGCAACTCCTAGCCAAAAATGAACAGTTGCAACAAGAAATTCAAGAACGTAAAAAAGCAGAAGAAGCTGCCGCTGCTGCATCCCAAGCTAAAAGTGAATTTCTAGCAAATATGAGTCACGAACTCCGCACTCCTCTTAATGCGATTATTGGGTTTACCCAAGTGATGAGCCGCGACAGTCTCCACAGTGTTGAGCAGCGAGAATATTTAGGAATTATTAACCGTAGTGGTGAACACCTCCTAGAATTAATTAATGATGTTTTGGAGCTATCTAAAATTGAAGCGGGAATGATTTCCCTGGATGAAAGTAGCTTCGATCTCTATTGGCTTCTCGATAATCTCGAATTAATGTTTCAAATTAAAGCAGAACAGAAGAATTTAGACTTAGTATTTGTCGTTTCTGCTGACGTTCCTCAGTATATTAAAAGCGACGAAAAGAAATTACGAGGATGTTTAATTAATCTCCTAGGAAACGCCATTAAATTTACTGAACGC
>DALYIW010000298.1:9520-10623 GCA_031970155.1 Coleofasciculaceae cyanobacterium CTOTU46601
GACAAGGAAGAATTTCTACCGAGATTTCACAACAAACATTGCCCCCATCTTCATCACCTCTCTCATCCTCCTACTCCCTACTCCCGACTCCCGACTCCCTCATCTTTGAAGTAGAAGATACTGGAGTGGGTATTGAACCAGAGGCAATAGATACCATATTTAACGCCTTTGTGCAAACGCAACTAGGACGGAATTTTGCGGAAGGCACTGGGTTGGGTTTATCGATAACGCGAAAATTTGTGCAGCTGATGGGGGGAGATATTACAGTTAGTAGTGTTTTAGGTGAAGGAACAATCTTTACATTTAATATTCAAATATCTCAAGCCGATTCGTCTGAAGTAACAACCCAAGCACTTCAGCAGGTGGTTGGCTTAGAACCTGGTCAAAAAGTTTATCGGATTCTCGTGGTTGATGACAATGCAGAAAACCGATTATTGCTGGTTAAATTGCTTGAACCAATTGGTTTTGAGGTACAGGAAGCTGAAAATGGCTCAGAAGCAATTATTCTGTGGGAGAGTTGGCATCCGCACCTAATTTTGATCGATACACGAATGCCGATGATGGATGGTTTGGAGGCGACTAGACAGATTAGACTCAGAGAGAGTCGGAGAGTAAGTGGCGATCGCCAAAATAAATCTACAATCATTGTTGCCCTCACAGCCAGCGCCTTTGAGGAGAAACGAGGAGAGATTTTGGCAGCAGGCACCAACGATTTTGTCCGCAAACCGTTTCAAGAACAAGTCATTTTTGAAAAAATTGCTCAATACCTAGGAGTGCGCTATCTGTATGAAGATTTGCCCCCCCTAGCATTAGCTTCTGCTAGAAGACGTTACTCTGTTAGCGAAAAACCTGATTCATTCTTCTTACCAAAACTAACAGAAATGCCGAGAATTTGGGTAGAACAGCTAAATCAAGCCGCCTCAGAAGTTAATGAAGAGTTGGTGAGTGAACTAATCGAGCAAATCCCAGAAACTTCTGCGCTTCTAGCGGAAGCTTTAAGGGATTTGGTGAATGATTTTCGGATGGATATAATAGTACGTTTGACAGGTTCAAGTTTAGAACACGTTACTGAGAGGGATGAAGGATGAAGGATGAAGGATGAA
>DALYIW010000299.1:0-10437 GCA_031970155.1 Coleofasciculaceae cyanobacterium CTOTU46601
TGTTTGTTGTTTGTTGTTTGTTGTTTGTTGTTTGTTGTTTGTTGTTTGTTAATAAATATTCGTCAACACACGACTTTTGCATTCCTCGTACTGTCTTCGTGGGATGAGTTAATTAAAAACTATAGGCAAGATAGGTGCTTTCGGCAATATTGAGTCGACTTGTTTGTTAACAAACTTTACACGTTTGCCAGCAGTTTTCGGAAAAATAACCCTCAAGGGTACCTTGAAAAACCCAGATTCTTCTACTAGGATACAGATGGATTAGCTGAGATTGGTCAGACAATTAGGTGCTGCTCTGTTGTAATAGCTGGTATTCCATCAGCAAACAATCCTAAAGCCGAAATTTTGTATAACCCTTATCGACCTTCTGCCTTCAAATGTGTTGCATCAAGCAACAGGTTTCGATTTGTTGCGAATTAAGAATCATACAAAAATATTAAGAATTTACATCAGTTCAGCACTGGAGGCATGATGAAAAAAGAGACGATCAAAATTCTGATTTTGACCGCCAATCCCACAGGAACTAATCCGTTAAGCTTGGGTGTGGAAGTGCGGAAGATTGAGGAAGCCCTGGCACGAGCGAGAAACCGCGATCGCTTTCAGGTAATTACCATGCCAGCAGTTCGTACAATAGACCTGCGCCGTACTTTGTTAGAGCACCGACCTCAGATTGTTCATTTTTCTGGACATGGGGCACAAACTCATGGGTTGGTTCTAGAAAATGATGCAGGCAAAATGCAACTGGTGAGTACAGCAGCATTGGTAGGTCTGTTCGGAGCGTTTGAATTCGGTAAAATTGAATGTGTTTTGCTCAATGCCTGCTATTCGGATGTTCAGGCAGAGGCCATTCACCAGATTGTTGACTGTGTGATTGGCATGAATCAGCCCATCGGAGACAAGGCAGCAATCCAGTTTGCTGAAGGGTTTTATGATGCGTTGGGTGCTGGGAGTTCTTATGAGGAAGCCTACAAGATAGGTTGTAGTGCGATTCATTTGGATGGAAGTTCTGAATATTCAACCCCTGTGATCAAAAGTAGGAATAGAGTAAATAGTTCTAATTCTGACAAGGGAACTAGTTTAGAGGAGAGCGCTTCGCTACCTCCATCTTCTACTGCTGAAAGAGAGCCTTTACCTAGCAGAAATTCAAAGTCACAATCGTTTGGAAATATCTCATTTGGTGGCAGTAGTAATGCTTTTTCAAACATTCAAGCTGACGGCAGTGTGAACTTCTCCCAAAATACAAATCAAGCCTCTGTGCCAAATACTGACCTGCAAACAGCCTTGGATACCTTGGCAAAGCTGAAACAGGATATCACGGCGACGGATGCGCTTAACCCTCTGAAGAAAAAAATGGTTAAGAACCTCATCGAAATTCTTGAAGAAGAGTTGCCAAAATCACCCCCTGACAAAAATTTACTTGGTCCAGCAGTGGAAGAGCTCAACAAAGACTTAGAAGGTATCCCGATTCTGGCAGAACCTGTAGCGAAAGTTGCAGTTCTCTTGGCGAAAGTAGGGGTAGGTTGAGATGCATCAAGAACCTCTGGAAAATCAGCAGCACAACCAACAGCAAAACCTTGGTGATGTGAATCTGCTAGGGGATGATAATAACTTCAACCTGGTTCAGGGAAATAACAATGTTATCACCTTCAGCAGAACGAAGATTATTCAGATCTCAGTTGATGAAATTAAGACACGGGAATTCAAGCAGGCTTCACCTTACAAGGGATTGAAGCGATTTGAAGCGGGTGATAAAGATCGTTTTTTTGGTCGCGATCAGTTTCTCACAGGGTTAGTCAATGAACTGGAACAAACCAATTTACTTTTGTTGCTAGGGGCATCTGGCAGTGGCAAGTCATCAGTGATACGGGCAGGTTTGATTTCCTGGCTATCAGAAAAATGGGGTTCACGGTTTACAGCTTTGCCGTTTACACCTAACCAAGACCCGTTTAACTCGCTTTACCATACATTGCCCGATCACTACAAGCACGCTGAGGCCGAATTTATCCTGGAAGGGGAAGCAGACACCCTAACTCAGGTAGTAAACAGGCTAAAACCATCTGAGGATTTCTGTTTTATTTTTATTGACCAGTTTGAGGAGTTATTCACGATCGCACAAGCAGATAAACGCGATCGCTTTATCGACAGTCTGGTGCAATTAGTTGAAGAACTCACCAAAACTGGGAATCGTTCTGTCAAAATCGTAGCAACGATGCGAGCGGACTTTCTGGATCGGTTAAGCCCGTATTCAGCCCTGATCCAAGCAACAAATAAGCATCGTCCCATGATTGCAGAAATGCAACGGGATGAATTGCGGTTAGCGATCGAACAACCCGCCGCCCATCATGGGGTGGTGTTTGAAACGGGATTGGTGGAGGAAATTATTAAAAATGTGCAGGGGCAAGCGGGATATTTGCCCTTGTTGCAGTACACGCTGGATTTATTATGGGAGACGGAGAAAGAGACTGGCAGTCTGCAAGATCGAACGCTGAATATCACTACTTACCGGAGGTTGAGTGGAGTTAGAGGTGCGCTTCAGAAGCATGTGGATCTAATCTACAGCAACTTTCAACAGCAGGAGCAATTGGCAGTTCAGCGAATTTTCCTGAAGTTGGTAGGCATTGGTGGGGATGAAGAATCGGGAACCCAATGGAGGCCAATTCGCCGACGAGCAAATCGATCTGAGTTTAGCGATGAACTGGAGCAAAAGATTTTAACTCGGTTGATCAATCAAAATCTATTAGTTAGCGATCGCCCTGATCAGTCTCAAGAATCAATCATTGAAATTGCCCATGAAATTTTGTTGACTTCTTGGTCAACTTTGAAGAGTTGGATTGGGGAGAATCGTCAGGCGATCGCACTTCGCAACCGACTTAATGATGATGTAGAACGCTGGCAGGCAGAGAAAGCAGAGGATGAACTGTGGAGTGGGTCGAAGTTAGAGCAAGTGCTAGAACTCAGAAAAGACCCAACATTTAATCAAGTCTTGGGTGGGTTTAGTCCAGCAGCGAACCAGTTTATTGATGCTAGTGAGGGGAAACGCGATCGGCTTCTCAGGGAGGAGAAAAGACGCATAATATGGCATGCTGCATTAGTAAGTACTTCCCTGGCAATCGTCACAGGTTTGGGAGGATTTCTTTGGCAGAAGCAGCAGCAGTATCAATTTACTCTAAACTTTCAAGCAGCTAAAGACAATACAGTTACGCCAAAAATTGCAGATGATTTAAGGCGTAACCTACCTAATTTTCTTAATGAAGTAGATAAGTTCGCAGATGCCGGAAAGGTAGATGAAGCACTTAACAACTACCGCCAAGTTCGGATAGCGGCTAACAACGTGCAAAAAGCAATTGTAGAAAATAAAAAAGAGTTTCCGAATCATTTGAACGACGAAGCAACATTTCAAGTAATTTTCAAGAGAGCGGAAACCTCTCTAGTAAAAGTAATCCGCAAAGAACGACTTCCAATGCTTGAAGCAGAACTTAAAAAGAGGAACTTTGGTAACCGTATAGGTAATAAACCTACAGATTTTGAAAAGCAGTTTACGGAAGGAGCCTTAAAAATAACCTATGAAATTTTAATGCGAGACTTTGGATTAAAAGCGGATTTAAACAATACTGGTAGATTAGAAAATGATTACGAAGCAAACCTGATGCCCCGTGAAATCTTGGAGGATATTGAGAAGATATGGCGTAACTCCACAGATGGACGCTGCGGCTGGCATGTCCCAAATTCAAACTTTAGTAGCAATATTAACTATGACCCTTTCTTTAAAGCCCCTGCTTGCACTGAATTACAAGGAAAAGCTGTTGCAGGATTAATATTTCCCGACTCCTTCTCTATTTCTTTTGTGGAAAAACGCCTTAGAAGCGTTGGTATAGTTCCAAAGGCAGCCAATCAATCTCCCTTAAATTCAATGAATTAAATTCAGTAGATTTCCATTCAAAGTTTAGCCACTATAGAACCATTGTTTCCCTTAAATCTGGAGGATAAATCTATGAACAGGTTAAAGTCTTGGCAACAAAAACAGCATACAGCCAACATAAAATATCATCCTAGTTGGTTGATTGCTTCCATAGCAGCCGTACTAGCTCCTTGCTATGTACTACTTACTAGTATCGAGAGCCATGCTGACGCTAACCGAATTGGGAAGATTGTCAGCCTAGGTGGTCAAATAACGGTGACGATGGATGGTAAGGATTACAGTAGTCACGAAAGCGACCTCCGGACATTAGTACTACGAGAGTTTCGAGAAACTGTGCTCGTCGCAGGAGGTAATGGCTCTTGGGTTAACATGGATATAGGGGGGGATGAGGCGACAGGCGGACCTGACCCCGAGCCATTTTCGTATAGCTTTCCCTGCATCGTCTCAAATAAATGGACTATTAAACTGGGCATTGGATGTCAAGGAATTCTATTGAAGCAGTCGGCGACAAGTTACTCTCAATTATCACGAACTAAGCAAAAGAAAGTTGGTGCAAAATTCATAAGAATTTTGCGCTCCAGCGACCAGCCAACCGTAATCCAAACAGATGAAAGTAAGGATGGTAGCCAGCTAACAGTGGATGTCTTAGCTGGAAAAGTCACCATCAGATCGCGCTTGAACCAGGAAGGAATAAGTTTAAGCAAAGGGCAAAGATATACATACTCTGTCAACAGTCAAAAAGAGAGTATTGGAGGCTATGATCCCGACTGGGATACCGTTCGGAACATATTCTTAAATCCTAATAATTGGGAACCTTCTGACGCTAATCAAATAGAAGCTTACAATAACGCAATCACTCCACCACCAACAATCACACCAAGAACACCACCACCAACAACAACACCACCAACAATCACACCAAGAACACCACCACCAACAACAACACCACCAGGATAAAGCATGATTTGGTGTCTCAAAACCCATTGAGTTGGTAGCCGACAAACTTTTAATTGATTGGGGGTAAGGAGATGAGTATTCCGCGACCTCTAAAGCCCTCCTTAGTTTTATAAAAAAAGCTAATCCGCTTTTACAGACCTGTTTTCTGTCTAACGGCTCTGATAAACCAATTCCAGACATTCTCTGAGATCGTCTCCCTCCCAAGCACCTGCAAACTCCAGCAGATCTGCAAGGGTAGAACCCTGAGTACTAGAAGTAGCCGTCGGCATAGACTCCTGTATTTCAGTTGGGGAAACCTCCGAGATATTGTTTTGTAAAATGCTCACTCCCTGGAGTTGTTTCTGATTCAGAAAATCTACAAAGTTAGCTACCAACGCCAGATGTTCTGGTGAGAGTTGGTCAAGCCATTGGTTAATTTGATGTCGAAGTTCAACTGTGTTCATCATTAATCCTTTCTCTTGCCCCTCTCATCAAATTTTTGGGCAGGCGGGACGCCTACCCCACAAGCAAAAATGACTTTTGTGGGATGGGCATCTTGCTCGTCCACTGCTATTTTTGCCAGAAGTCTATTAGTATATTGTCTCATCTCCACTTCCCAGGGAAACAAACCAACCACTAGCGGGGTAAGTTTTGTGACGAGCACACTCAAAACTTGGCGAGTTAATCCTCATTCTGGATGAGAATTTGGAAGTTGTAGATGAAAATTGGCTAATTGATGTTAATTCTCCCTATATACTGGCTACGCAATGATTGAATTTCAGTAAACCGAAAACTTTTGCGATCGCACTAATCGCTCTCCACAGCTCCCAGTGCCTTTAAAGTTGCCTTCTGAGCAGCCGTTAAACCGATCGCACGTCTAATATTCATACCCTAGAATTGGTAAACTAGTAAATACAGAATCTGGAGGTCAAAGACGTATGCTTAAAGGCTCCTCAGTTATTAGCGCATCTCCTGATGTTATGGGCGGCACTCCAGTTTTTGCTGGTACTAGAGTTCCTGTGCAGACACTTTTAGACTATCTCAAAGCAGGAGAATCAATCGACGATTTTTTAGATGGATTTCCAAGTGTGACCAGAGAACAGGTCATCGCCTTACTTGAAGAAGCTGGAAAACAGCTAATTGGCGTGGCGTAGCATGAAGCTCTTGTTGGATGAGTGCATTGATCGCAAACTTGCGAGAGAATTTCCTGGTTATGAGGTGGAAACAGTTCCACAAATGGGATGGGCAGGAGTAAAGAACGGTCAACTTCTCGCCCTTGCCGAAGCAGAGTTTGATGTTTTCATTACTGTCGATCGCAACTTATCGTTTCAGCAGAATCTCCCACAGTTCAACATCGCCGTAGTTGTCTTGCAGGCACAATCAAATCGATTAGTGGACTTGAAAACTTTAATACCAAAAACCATAGAAATCTTAGCTACAGCACAGAAGGGTCAAGCTATAGTTGTAGCATGAAATTCAGAGGCAATATGCCTACGCCAGTAGATCGGAAAGTGTCAAAGCACATCTTAATTGAGTCCATCTGACGATTTGCAATTGATGCGAGAGGCGATTGAGCAGGGCTGCGAACAGGTGGATCTTAATGAGTGGTAGGTATTGGTTAGATACGAATATCATCAGCATGGTAACTTTGCCAGAAGCATAGCATTAGACTAATCGCTCTCCACAGCTCCCAGCGCTTTTAAAGTTGCCTTCTGAGCAGCCGTTAAACCGATCGCACTTCTAATATTCATACCCTCATAAGGTCGATCAGCCAAGAGTGTTCTCAAACACTCACCCGTTTCAACACTCCAGAACTTCACTGTCTCATCTCCACTCCCACTGGCTAAAGTTTGTCCATTGGCGCTAAAGACAACTGACCATACTCCTTTAAGATGTCCCTGCAATGTCATCAGGTTCTGCCCCGTGCAGACATCCCACAGCTTAACCGTTTCATCATCGCTAGCACTGGCTAAAGTCTGACCATCTGGACTGAATGCCACCGACCTAACGCGGTGAGTGTGTCCTTCAAATGTTTGCAGACATTCCCCTGTGCAGACATCCCACAGCTTGATAGTCTCACCACTGCCACTGACAATCCTACTACCACAAGGACTAAATCCAACCGAGAGAACCCAATCTCGATGACCTTGAAATGTATGAAGGCAAATCCCTGTATTCACCTCCCAAAGCTTTACCGTCTGGTCATCACTGCCACTCACCAGAGTCGTTCCATCGGGACTAAACGCCACAGACTTAACCCGATGAATATGTCCCTCCAGCGTTTGCAAACATTCCCCCGTTTGCCAATCCCAAAGCTTCACCGTCCAATCCCGACTGCCACTAGCTAATGTCTGCCCATCTGGACTAAAGCTAAGGGACTGCACCCAGCTGCTATGTCCCCAAATTGTTCTCAAACATTCTCCTGTGTCGCAATCCCAAATCTTGATGGTGCAATCATCACTTCCACTTGCCAAGACTTGACTATCATCGAGTTTCGGTGCAAACGTGACGGATGAGATAATGTTGGTATGTCCCTGCAATGTTGTGATGCAGTCTCCCGTCGCCACATCCCACAACCTTACTTGTTGGTCTCGACCGCTACTGGCTAATAATTGTCCATCAGAACTCAATGCAACAGATAAAACCGAATTGCTGTAACCCTCTAGTGTTCTCAAACACTGCCCTGTGGGGACATCCCAGAGTTTCACCGTCTGATTCTCACTAGCACTCAACAAGGTGCTGCCATCTGGACTGAACAGAACCAACCAAACGCGATCGCAATGACCTTCCAATATCTGAATACATTCTCCCGTCAAAGCATCCCAAATCTTCACTGTCGTATCCTCACTGCCCGTTGCCAGAATTTGACGGTCATGACAGTTGACATCGCCTCCTAAATATGCATAAGAGAGTGCCCACACATAACTGCTGTAGTCCGGTAATGTTCTGATGCATTCTCCAGTAGTGATATCCCAAAACTTCACCGTTTTGCCATCGCTGCCTGTTGCCAACGTCTGTCCATCGGGGCTGAGTGCAACCGAAAGTACCCAGTTGATATGAGTCTCTATGATTCGCAGGCACTCACCTGTATGAACTTGCCATAGCCTCACAGTTTGGTCTTCACCACTACTAATCAACGTTTGTCCATCTGGCGTGAAAAAGACGGAGAGTAACCGATTACTATGTCCTAACAACACATTCAGGCATTCCCCACTTTTCACATCCCAAAGCCTCACAGTATGGTCATTACTGCCACTGGCTAGAAGTTGTCCATCTGGACTGAAAGCCACTGACTGCACACAACCCGCGTGGCCTCGTAATGTCTTGAGGCACTGCCCTGTATTAACATCCCAAAGCCTTACCGTTTGGTCATTGCTGCCACTTGCCAAGATTTGTTCGTCTGAGTTAAATGCCAACGAATCTACCCAGCTGATATGTCCTTTATAAGACGTTAATTGTCGGCTATCTGCAACTTGCCATAACCAAATCTCGCTATCAATTCCTGTTGCCAACAGCTTTCCGTCTGAATTAAAAGCAGCTGATAAAATACCTCCCAACGTTTGGGTAAAAACCGATTTAGTCAAATCCGAATTAGCAAAATTTACGCGATGCAAATTCACGCCCTGAAGGTAAGCTTGCCAAACAGTTAGGTAAGAGAAATCAGTACCACTGGGGTCTATCTGAAGCTGCCAAAATAGATTGAGGATATTTCCCCCCGCATATCCGGGTTTTTGTGATGAAGGTGATGCTGCTGTAGAACTAGCCGTTGGCGTAGCAATTCCAGAGGAAATCCGCAACTTCGACAAAATCTGCATCAGGCAATTTTTGATACTTTCCTTGTTCCCGAAAAGAGCCAGTAATCTATCGGCAATGGGTTGGAGAATGAGTCGAATTTGAGCATATCGCAGGTAATCTTTTGCCTGAGCTTTTATCAGGGCATAGCGGTCAAAGAACACAATCTCTCCACTACTAATTTCCTGAGACACCTGCTCAATTAATCGTTCAGTGACATACTCCATAATCACTGGCTGTTGCGTAAAGCTGACTGATTGCTTCTGTGCCAGGGGTTGTGTAGCTTTTTCAAGGAGACAGCGCAGTTGCAGAGACTCTAAGGCTTCTAGTAGCGATCGCACTCCAACAGCAGGAATGATATCGTCTCGCAGTTCTGAAAACGAAACCCACTCTCGATTGATGGCTATCCAATACATCGTTTGCTTTTCTACTGCTGACAGGCGCTCAAATTGTTGGTCTAGCAAGTTAGAAATATCACCGAAAACAACAGTGCCCTGCTCTAAAAATTGAGCAATATCACCATCAAATAATTCTTGAATTGTCGTCGCTACCATTTTCAGCGCCAGAGGATTACCTGCATACTGCTCCACTAACGCTTGTCCTTCATCTGCGGATACAGTAAAACCCTTCTCATTGAAGATTTCCTGAACGTTTTCCTGTGCTAAACCACTTAACCGCAAGGAGTGGATGGGAAAATTTTCACCTTCTTTATAGCTAAGTCCTCTTGGTTTTTCTCGCGTCGTTAATACTAAACAGCTTTGATGACGGGTTTCTCCTATACAGCTGAAAAGTTGTCCATATCCCTCATATCCTTCTCGATAAGCTCCAGCCGGGCCATTACTGCTTAAGATGGATTCTGCGTTATCAAGTATGAGCAAACAGCGTGAAGATCGCAAGTGTTCCAGCAATCGAGAGATTTTGCTGTCAATTGTCTCTGGTAAATCTATTTCCTGCTGATTAGAGAGGAAACGAATGATATCTACCAAAAGTTCTTGGATTGGAGGTGCATTGCGGAGACTTCGCCAAATCAGGTAGTCAAACTCTTCTTGCACCTGTTCTACTAACTTTACTGCTAAGGAAGTCTTACCAATCCCGCCCATACCTAGCAGCATCACCAAGCGGCAACGTGTTGGCGAAGCGGAACCGTTAGGCACAGCGAAGTTATTGCTCTGAGGCGAATCGCCTACAATCCATTGCTGTAGCATCTCCAGTTCGGCTGTGCGTCCGAAGAAAACAGAGACATCAACTGCCTCACCCCAATCTTGACGACGGTAGCCCTTAGGAATTGCTGCGGTGGTGCAGTCAATCGCTTCTACATTCTCACTCGGCGGTAGGTCTTGTGGGCTACCGTCCGATTCAGATGATGCAGATAGAGACTGGGAGGGGAGGGAAATACCTAAGTCAGCGACTTCTCGCCATTCCAGCCCCAATCTCTCGCAGATTTCTACAAATGTCGCATAATCAACGGATTTGCCCGTCAGAAAGTTACTGACAGTGGCTAAAGCTAGTCCTACCTCTTCAGATAGGGTTCTTTGGTTGGGAAAGCCATTACGCTTAACGGCCAATTTAACTCTTTCAATGCACTCACGGCGAACTTTAAGCGATCGCGACATAGGCCAGTCCACGTAAAGCTACGTAGATTTTACCAAGACAAGTCACTGAGAAGGATGAAGGATGGATAGCCCCACAGATAATAGTGCTTGAAATATTGAAGATTTCTTTTTTCGACCTAATTAAATAACGGGGCTTGTACCCTCATCCCTCATCCCTCATCCCTCATCCCTCATCCC
>DALYIW010000300.1:0-10425 GCA_031970155.1 Coleofasciculaceae cyanobacterium CTOTU46601
CAAGAGTAGGGGCACGACATGTCGTGCCCCTACAAAGCTGTATGTCGTGCCCCTACAAAACTGTGTGTTATACCAATTAAAAACCGCTACAACACCTTAGTCATTCGCCTGCGCTTCATCTAAGTAAACCCTCAACTTTTCCGCCAAAACCGAGATGAAAGGTTCTCGCATCATAGCTCTGTGTTCAGAAGAAAATGTGTGACTTTCCAATCCGTCAGTAGGCAGTTTTTCCCAGCGCTGGGGGCTGTCACTCCACTTCAGGCGGTCATAGAAAGGTGTTTTAGACCAATCTGTGGTTAAAAAGTGGACGATCCGACCCGAGTAAGTTTGAGGAGTGTAGTTCCGTAGTGCCTGAATAATTGCCAAGCGTTGCTCCATGAAAATATCCCTCTGCTTAACAGAGGCAACAGAAGCCGCTTTTTTGAGCAGGAAAGTAGCCTGCCCGGAAGGACGAATGCTCTGAAGCTTACGCAAGTTCTTCAGGACACGCTCGTAAAAGTAAACTATCTCAAAGACAAAATTGCGGAACCCTTGAAAATTCAAAGGAACCGGGTATCCAGTATCTAGTAAGACTAGCGAGGCGACTTTCTGACCTTGTGCTTGGAGTTGTTGAGCCATTTCAAAAGCGACGACGCCTCCGGTACAAAAGCCTCCCAATAAATAAGGCCCTTCTGGTTGGACGGCACGGATTTCATCGATGTAGTGTGCTGCCAGAGCCTCTATTTGGGTGTGGTGTTCTTTTGGGTCTTCTACATCTGGTGGTTGTAGTCCATAAAAGGGTTGATCGGTACCAAGACACCGCACCAGTTCTTTAAACTCATAGACCGTTCCACCTCCTCCAGCAACGTAGAACAAAGGTCGTTTACTACCTTCAACCTGAAGTGGTACCAGTGAAGACCAAGGCGCTGACCATCCTTGCTGACGGAGAATGTTGGCTAATTGCTCTACCGTTGGTGCTTGTATCAGGGTTGCCAAGGGTAGATTTTTGCCGAATACCTTCTCGATTTGAGCCAACAAGCGAACTGCTAGTAGAGAGTGTCCTCCTAGTTCAAAGAAATCGTCCCTGACGCTGACGGCTTCGATGTCTAGAACCGTTTCCCATATACTCGTCAACTGGAGTTCTAGGGAATCTCGTGGGGCGATGAAGGCTTTGTCGAGTTCGCTAGTTTGGTCAGGTACAGGAAGAGCACGGCGGTCTATTTTGCCGCTAGGAGTTAAGGGCAGTGCCTCTAGTAGCACGAAGGCAAAAGGCACCATGTACTCAGGTAATTGCTCTTTGAGGAAGCTACGCAGGATGGGAACTAGATTGGGTAGGTCTGAGTTGGTAGCAGAGTCTGGGCTGGGGACAACATAGGCTACTAAGCGCTTGTGACCCGGAACGTCTTCTCGGACGAGAACTACGCTTTGCTGAATCGCTGGATGTTGGCTTAACCGAGCTTCAATTTCTCCCAACTCAATACGGTAGCCGCGAAGCTTTACCTGATTGTCGATGCGGCCTAGGTACTCAATATTACCGTCTGGTAGGTAGCGCGCTTGGTCACCCGTTTTGTACAGACGTGCTTGAGAGTCATCGCTAAAGGGGTTGGGAATGAATCGCTCTGTGGTTAAATCAGGTCGGTTCAGGTAACCTCGTGCTAAAGCTGTGCCTCCAATGTACAGTTCTCCAGGAACTCCGATGGGAACGGGTTGTAGGCGGGAGTCTAGTATGTAAATTTGAGTATTGGCGATCGCACGACCAATCGGAGGCAGCACTGACCAATCCTGGGGTGAACCCGTTAGAGTGAAAGCTGTGACTACATGGCTCTCGGACGGACCGTAGTGATTGTGAAGAGTGCAACCGTTGAGCTTGGTAAACCAGTTCACCAACTGCCTGGTGATTTGCAACTGTTCGCCAGCCGTAACCACCTCACGTAGATTGGTAGATATTGAGCCGTGATTCTCTGCTACCTCAGCTAGCATCTGTAGGGCGACAAAGGGTAGAAATAGTCGGTCGATCGCTTTGTCTTGTAGAAAACTCAGCAATTGAGCAGCATCTCGCCGCACGTCATCTGAAATTAACACCAGTGTTCCGCCCGCACACCAAGTAGAGAAGCTCTCCTGAAAAGAGACATCAAAGCTTACAGGAGCAAATTGCAGTGTTTTTGCCCCATGCTTGAGGGTTGAGTTTTCCAGTTGCCAAGCCAGCAAATTCGATAAAGGCCGGTGTTCCATCGCCACCCCCTTCGGTGTACCTGTGGAACCCGATGTATAAATGACATACGCTAAGTGATCGGGCGTCACCTCACTGACAGGGTTTTCCTGGCTAGAATGGGCGATCGCTTCCCAGTTGCTGTCGAGTGCGATCGCGATCGCCTCATGGTCTGGAAGACTCTCTATCAATCGCGCTTGGGTAAGCAGCACTGGTGCTTGGGTATCCGACAACATAAACGCCAAGCGTTCAGCAGGATACGCTGGGTCTAGTGGCACATAAGCCCCGCCTGCTTTCAAGATGCCCAACAACCCTACTACCATTTCCAAAGAGCGCTCTACACAGATGCCCACCAGCACATCGGGTTTAACACCCAGAGACTGTAAATAGTGCGCCAGTTGATTAGCTTTAGCGTTCAGTTCCTGGTAAGTCAGTTGCTCCTCTTCAAAGACTACAGCAACGGCGTCAGGTGTCTGTTTTACCTGAGCTTCAAATCGGTGATGGACACATGCATCTTTAGAGGATTCTGTCAAGGTGTCTGTCCACTCCACCAGCAGTTGCTGCTGTTCGGCTGCTGTCAGGAGCGGTAAGTCCAAAAGGCGCTGCTCTGGATTGGCAACAATGCCTTCTAGCAACAGCTGAAAATGTCCGGCCATGCGAGCGATCGTATCGGCGTTAAACAAGTCCGTGCTGTATTCAAAGAAGCCCTCGATTCCGCTTGCCGTTTCTTCTAGTTCGAGCGTCAAGTCGAACTTTGCCGTTTGACTGTGAGTATTGATACGATTCAAGGTCAAACCGGGCATCTCTAAGCGATCGCTTGAGGAACTCAGGAAGGCAAACAGTACCTGGAATAAGGGATTTTGGCTCAAATTACGATTCGGCTGTAATTCCTCTACCAGCTTCTCGAAGGGCAGGTCTGAGTGAGCATAGGCACCCAAAGCCACGTTACGTACTTGAGCAAGCAACTCTCGAAAAGTGAGATTTCCCGACAGTTGAAAGCGCATCACCAAAGTATTGACAAAAAATCCAATCAATGGTTCGATTTCCGGGCAATTGCGATTGGCAACAGGCGTGCCTACCACGATGTCTTCCTGCTTGGTATAGCGGTAGAGCAGTGTCTGGAACGTTGCCAGCAGTGTCATGTACACAGAGACTCCTTCTCGCCGACTCAAGGTCTTGAGTGCCTCTGTGATGGGCGTGGGTATCACCAGGTATTGTTTTGCGCCCCGGAATGTCTGGATGGCCGGTCGAGGTCGGTCAGTAGGCAATTCTAATACATCTGGAGCGCCTGCAAGTTGTTTCTTCCAGTAGGACAACTGTGCTTCGAGGACTTCTCCCTGTAGCCACTGCCGTTGCCATTGAGCAAAGTCTACATACTGGATGGGAAGGTCACTTAATGGTGAAGGCTGTCCATTGGTAAAAGCCCGATAGAGTGCTGCCATCTCCCGGAACAGTAGTCCCATCGACCAGCCATCGGAGACAATGTGATGCATCATCAGTAACAGTACATGCTCTGTCTCGTCTAGCTGTAGCAGAGTCGCCCGTACTAAAGGCCCTTGAGTGAGGTTAAAGGGTTGTTGGGCTTCTTCTGCAATCAGGCGCATGGATTCGATTTGGCGATCGCTTTCACTGTGCCCTCGCAGATCTACAATAGATAGCCGCAAGTTTAAAGTTGAGGCAATGACCTGAAGGGGTTGCCCATCGACCTTGGCAAAGGTTGTACGCAAGGCTTCATGGCGTTTGATAATTTCGTTGAGGCTTTGCTCTAGGGCTGTGGCGTTGAGCTGACCTGTGATGCGTACTACCGTGGGTATGTTGTAAAAAGGGCTACCCGGCTGCAATTGATCAAGCAACCATAGGCTTTGCTGGGCAAAGGACAGAGGAAGCTTTTCATCTCGTGCAATGGGCACCAGGGGGGGAAGCTGTGAAGTCCACTCTTGACGCGATCGCATCTCAACACTATGAGCCAATTGAGCGATCGTAGGCTCCTCAAACAGGCTTCGCAAGGGGACTTCCACTCCAAAAGTAGTTCTGATTCGCGACATCAGCTGAGTTGCCAGTAAGGAATGTCCACCCAATTCAAAGAAGTTGTTGTGAATGCCCACGCGCTCAAACCCTAGGACATCCGCCCAGATTTGTGTCAGTAGCTCTTCAATGGGAGTCCGAGGAGCCACAATCGTAAACTCACTTTCGCTGCTGCCTTCAGGGGCAGGCAGAGCACGGCGATCTACCTTACCGTTAGGCGTCAAGGGTAGAGTTTCTAATAGCACGAAAGCAGAGGGCACCATGTACTCTGGCAGTTGTTCCTTCAGGAAGTTACGCAGTACAGTAGCGACGGGTGTATCCAAGGTGCTGGTAGATTCCTGGTTCGGAACGATATAGGCTACCAAGCGCTTATCTCCTGGTACATCTTCCCTAGGGATGACTGTAGTCTGATCCACCACTGGATGTTGGCTCAATACTGACTCAATTTCCCCTAGCTCAATCCGGAAGCCTCGAATTTTAACTTGATGGTCGATGCGTCCGAGAAACTCCAGATTACCATCGGGTAGATAGCGGACTAAATCACCAGTTTTGTAAAGGCGTGTTTCCTGTGCATTGCTAAAGGGATTCGTAATGAACTTTTCAGCAGTCAGTTCTGGGCGGTTGAGGTAGCCCCTAGCCAAACCACCGCCAATGTACAGTTCCCCAGGTACACCAATGGGCACAGGCTGTAGACGGGAGTCTAGTACATAAACCTGCTTGTTTGCCATCGGGCGACCGATGGGCACAGTTTTTTGATAACTTTGGTTGGTGCAGATAGCAAAGGTACTGTCGATACAAGCTTCTGTTGGTCCGTACTGATTGGATAAGGTAGCCCAAAGACGAGCCTTGAAGCGATCGCACACCTCCACAGGCAGAGGCTCACCCCCACAAAAAACGTGCCTTAAGTTCTTGCAAGTCTCCAACTCTGGCTCTTCTAGGAAAACCTTAAGCATGGAAGGCACGAAATCAAGGATCGTGATCTGATGCTCAGCAGTCAGTCTGACAAGGTAAGCACTGTCTTGGTGTGCTCCAGGTGGAGCTACAATTAACGGTGCTCCAGCCACCAACGGCCCGAATATTTGCCAGACGGAAGGGTCAAACGAAATTGGAATAGTTTGCAGAACTCGGTCAGTTTCGTTTAGATGAAAGGTAGTCTGCCTACAGAGAATTTGATTGCAAATCGCCTCGTGAGCCACCATCACGCCCTTGGGTCGCCCCGTGGAACCCGAAGTGTAGATCATGTACGCTAGGTTATCGGAGGTTACGTTGCTAGTAGGGTTGTGAGAATTTTCTTGAGCTATTGCATCCCAGCCAGTATCCAGGCAAAGCGTAAACGCCCGATGCTCAGGAAGCGTCTCAACCAGAGATTGTTGAGTGAGCAACACTGGCACACTGGCATCTTCTAGCATGAAGGTCAAACGCTCTGGCGGGTACGCTGGGTCGATCGGGACGTAGGCACCACCAGCTTTGAGAATACCAAGCAGTCCCACTATCATTTCTAGGGAACGCTCCATGCAGATGCCCACTAGAATCTCTGGCCCTACCCCCAGTACTTGCAGGTGATGCGCTAGCTGATTTGCCTTGGTGTTCAGCTGTTGGTAAGTTAGCTGCTGGCCTTCAAAGACTACTGCCACGGCATCAGGTGTCCGTTCTACCTGAGCTTCAAACAACTTATGGATACAAGTATTGGAAGGATATTCTACTTTGGTATCGTTCCACTCCACCAGTAACTGATGCTGCTCGTTAGCTGTCAGCAGGGGTAATTCTGCAACTCGCTGCTGAGGATTAGCAACAATCCCCTCTAGCAAGACCTGGAAATGACCCACCATCCGGGTAATTGTGGCAGCATCAAATAAATCGGTGTTGTAATTCAAGCATCCCTTAAGCCCCTGCTCAGTTTCTTCCATCGACAGGGTTAAATCAAACATCGAGGTAGAAGTCTCATGTTCCAAGGACGTTATGGTTAAACCCGGTATTTCCAGTTGTCCTGTCAGTGCATTCTGCAAAACAAACATCACCTGGAACACGAGAGAATGACTCAAGGAACGCTCTGGCTGCAATGCTTCTATCAGTTGCTCAAACGGCACATCTTGGTGAGCATAGGCATCCATTGCCACCTGTTGCACCCGATTTAGCATTTCTTGGAACGTTGGGTTTCCCTTGCAGTTTGTACGTAGCGCTAGGGTATTGAGAAATAATCCAATAACCGACTCAGTTTCACTGCGGTTACGGTGGGCAATGGGGGAGCCAATCACAACGTCTTCTTGACCACTGTAGCGATAGAGTAAAGTGGCGAAGGCTGTCAGCAGGGTCATAAACAAGGTTGCACCCGACTGTTGGCTCACACTCAAGAGTTTTTGTGTCAGCTGGGGATTGAGCTGGAAGTGTTCGGTGCTACCTCGGAAAGTCTGAATGGGGGGGCGTGGGCGATCGCTAGGAAGTTCCAGCAGAGATGGCGCTCCCGCTAACTGTTGCTTCCAGTAGTCGAGTTGAGTCTCCAACACCTCTCCCCGTAGCCACTGCCGCTGCCAGTGTGCAAAGTCTGCGTACTGAATGGGCAATTCAGGGAGTAGCAAGGTATTACCAGTAGAAAACGCTTCGTATAATGCCTTGAGTTCCCGCATGAACACACCACGAGACCAGCCATCGAAGACAATGTGGTGTAGGTTTAGGAGAAATAGATGTTCTTCTTCGTTCAGCTGCAATAATTTGACACGCAACAACGGCCCACGAGTTAAGTCAAAAGGTCGTTGAGCATCTTCTTGCGCCAGCCGAGTAGCCTCATTTTCTCGCTCAGTTTCAGGTAGATTCCGCAGATCTAGTACTGGCAACGTTAGGTTCAGATGTGGAGCGATGATCTGAAGCGGTTGCTCATCGACAACAGCAAAAGTAGTCCGCAGCGCCTCATGACGCCGTACAATTTCCCCTAGACTTTGCTCCAATGCCGCTACATTCAGCTGACCCTTGAAGCGATAAGTTCGCGGCAAGTTATAGGCTGGGCTGTCAGAATCTAATTGCTCGATAAACCACATCCGCTGCTGAGCAAAGGATTGAGGTAAGTTTTCATCTCGCGAGACAGGCAGCAAGGGTGGTGCCTGTAGCCTTTGCTCTCCCTGACGAGTTACTTCAATTTTCTCGGCTAAGCTGCTGACAGTAGGCGCTTCAAACAGGTAGCGCAGAGGTAATTCCACCCCGAAGGCGTCGCGTACTCTAGAAATGACTTGAACAGCCAGCAGGGAGTGTCCCCCCAGTTCAAAGAAGTTGTCATGGATGCTAGGCTGCTCTAGACCAAGAACTTGGCTCCAGATGCCTGCTAACACTTCCTCAACCAGGGTACGAGGAGCGACAAAGGTTTCTTCGCGATCGCGTTTTGTCCAGTCCGGTGCTGGCAATGCACGGCGGTTTAACTTCCCGTTAGGAGTCAAGGGCAGGGCGTCTAACGTGACAAAGGCTGAGGGCACCATGTAGTCAGGTAGCTTTTCTTTGAGAAAGCTGCGAAGTTCGCTAATTGTAAGTGCTGGTTCCTGAGCAGAAACCACATAGGCTACTAAGCGCTTGTCACCCGGTACATCCTCACGAGCGATAACCACAGTTTCCTGAACGCTGGGGTGTTGTGCCAACACGGCTTCAATTTCTCCCACTTCGATCCGGAAGCCGCGAATCTTTACCTGATTATCAATGCGACCGAGAAACTCGATGTTACCATCCGGTAGATAGCGGGCTAAGTCGCCGGTTTTGTAGAGGCGTTCCCCTGGTTCATCACTAAAAGGATTAGATATGAATTTATCCTTTGTCAAATCCGAGCGGTTAAGGTAGCCTCGGGCGAGACCAGCACCGCCGATGTGAAGTTCGCCAGGAACTCCAATAGGAACGGGTTGAAGATGGGCGTCCAGCAGATAGATTTGCGTGTTGGCAAGGGGACGACCGAGAGGAAGAGTTGAACCGCTAGGAAACTTAGATGTTTTCTCTATCTGGTAAGTTAGCACCCCTACCGTAGCTTCTGTCGGACCGTAGTGGTTGAGGATAGTGCAATGGGGAGCCAGATTCTGGAGGCTTTCTACCCAATCACAACGAGAGGCTTCACCTCCTAAGATTAGTCGTTGGCGCGGTAGGACTCGCTCTGGGTGTGAAGAAGTTTGCAAGGCCGCCAGATGAGAGGGAACAATTTTCAGACAGTCGATCGCATGTCGCTCAACATAATCAGCAAAGGCATTAGGGTCAGACGCTCGTTCCTGGGAGAGGACGTGGAGGCATCCACCTGTACACAAGGAGGGAAAGACAACAGTGTGACCTAAATCTGCTGCAATAGTGGAGACCAAAGCCCAGTTAATATTGGAGCTAATATTGAGGCGTTCGAGTATACCATTGAGGTAATTTACAATCGATTTTTGTGCGATCGCCACTCCCTTAGGTTGACCTGTAGACCCTGAGGTGTAAATCACATAAGCCAAGTTATCAGGCTTAACCCCAGTAACTAGATTCTCTCCACTGTTTTGAGAGATTACCTCCCAGTCTCTATCCAAGCAAACGGTATGCCCCCTGTGCTCAGGCAATCGAGCCATCAACTTTTCCTGAGTCAATAGCACCAGCACCTGTGAATCTGCGATCATGGACGATAAGCGCTCAGAGGGAAACGCTGGGTCTAATGGTACATAAGCCCCACCTGCCTTGAGGATGCCCAACAGTCCCACTATCATTTCTAGGGAGCGCTCTACACAGATGCCTACCAACACCTCTGGTTTGACTCCTAAGGTTTGCAAATGATGCGCTATTTTGTTGGCACGGATGTTCAACTCTCGGTAGGTCAACTGTTCGTCTTCAAAAACTAACGCGATCGCATTGGGTGTCCGCTCCACCTGAGCTTCAAATCGCTGATGGATACAGGTATCCTGGGGATAATCTATCTGAGTATTGTTCCACTCCACGAGCAGCTGATGTCGCTCTGCTGGTGTCAACATCGGTAAGTCTGCAAGGCGCTGCTCAGGATTAGCCACGATACCTGCCAGTATTGTCTGGAGATGCCCCAGCATTCGAGTAATGGTTGCTTGCTCAAAGCGATCGCTGTCGTATTTAATTTTCAGTAACAGTTGTGTCTCAGCAATTCCAGAGACTATAACAGAAAAGCTTGTCTGTTCTAAACGTTGAAATTCTTGATTCTCCCAGCTACTCTCCTGCTGGTGCAACTCAGAAGTGGGCTGGTAATTCTCAATCACCACAAGACTTTCAAATAACGATGTTCCGTCAGGAATATCACTCCATTCTTGTACTTTGGAGAGTGGAGTGTATTCATAGTCTTGCCAGCTAATCTCTTGAGCCTGAAGTTGCTTGAGCCAAAGCAGCAGTGACATTTCAGGAGATACCTGTACCCGTACTGGCAGGGTATTGATGAAGAGTTCTACCTTCGATTGTGCTTTTTCTAAGTGCGATCGCTGACAAGCCCTTGTGACTCCAAATACGACATCTTCCTCACCACTGTAGCGACTCAAAAGCAAACCCCATACCCCATATATCAAGGTATTGAGCGTCAATTCATGTTCTTGTGCCAGAGACTTTAACTGTAAGGTTACCGCTTCCGAGAGCCACCTTTCTTCTTCTCCATAACTTGATTCCTGACGATGCTCTCCATCAACGGCGCGATTTACAACTAGAGGAGTAGGAGCATTGAATCCCTTCAGAGCTTGCTTCCAAAAAACCTCAGCTTTGGACAGATCCTGCTGTTGTAGCGACTCAATAGCTAATTCTCTGACGATCATGATAATTAATCCCTCTTCAACTATTTCAGCGGTTCTTGTAAAACCCATTTAAAAGAACGCTGATTTTCGTTAATACCAGCAACAAAAACTGTGCCAGCTATTCATTGAGACGACGCCTCAAAAAGTGAATTAGGTAGGCGTAACTATACAGAATCTAGCTTTTAGCCATACACCAATCAGGTCAAGCCAGCTGATGATTGCTGATGTTACGTTTTAACCCGGCCTATCTACTTAACAGGAAAAAAGTCAGGACTTACGCAGAACTTCTACATGTAATATCATGTCTGCTTAAACGCTTACGATCTGGGTAGGTTGGGTCAAGGTACGAGACCCAACATTTGACCTCTCGGCTTACGATCTGGGTAGGTTGGGTCAAGGTACGAGACCCAAAATCTGACCTCTCAGCTTACGATCTGGGTAGGTTGGGTCAAGGTACGAGACCCAACATTTGACCTCTCG
>DALYIW010000301.1:0-4438 GCA_031970155.1 Coleofasciculaceae cyanobacterium CTOTU46601
TTGTTGTTTGTTGTTTGTTGTTTGTTGTTTGTTGTTTGTTGTTTGTTGTTTGTTAATAACTAATAACTAATAACTAACAACCAATAACTAATAACCAATAACCCATAACCAATAACCCATAACTATGTTGTTTGTTGTTTGGTGTTTGCTAATAACCAATAACTAATAACTAATAACTAATAACTATGGCTTTAGTCATTGCTGGTGAACGTAGTGGGGTGGGTAAGACGACAGTCACGCTCGCCCTACTGTCGTTTTTGTCTCGAAAGTTAAGAAACGTTCAATCGTTTAAGGTCGGACCCGATTATATCGATCCGATGTTTCATCAGCAAGTTACAGGCCGTCCTTGTCGAAACTTAGACCCGGTACTGACTTGTGAATCCTATATTCAAGAATGTTTTGCTCGTCATGTTCAGGGAGTAGATTATGCCCTGATTGAAGGAGTAATGGGGTTGTTTGATGGGGCGTCTGGGAAGGATGATTGGGCAAGTACGGCTCATGTGGCGCGGTTGTTGGAATTGCCTGTGTTATTGGTGTTAGATTGCAGTCGGTTGTCTCGGTCGATAGCTGCGATCGCTCATGGTTACCAATCTTTCGATCCCAGAATACAGCTAGCGGGTGTAGTGTTGAATCGGGTAGGAAGCGATCGCCATTTAGAACTCCTCAAAGATGCCTTGGAACCTTTGCAACTACCCATACTGGGAGTACTGCGGCGTCAAGATAATATTACAATTCCCGATCGCCATCTCGGCTTAGTCCCCACGGATGAAATGACTCAGCTGGATGCCTTAATTGACCGACTTGCCCACCTTGGAGATAGCTGCTTTCATTGGGAATGCCTGTTGCCGTTGCTGACTCCCACTAAAGAATATTTTCAAACTTCCCCATCACAGTCAGATCCCCCTAAATCCCCCTTAAAAAAGGGGACTTTGACTGAATTCTCCCCCCTTTTTAAGGGGGGTTGGGGGGGATCTTCGGATTTGACAACACACCCTAGCTTACTAACAGAGGGAATCCGACTCCCGACTCCCGACTCCCGACTCCCCATTCGAGTAGCAGTAGCACGCGATCGCGCTTTTAGTTTCTACTACCAGGACAATCTAGATATTTTGCAACAACTGGGCGCTGAGTTAGTTTTCTGGAGTCCTCTGAAAGACGCGATGCCTGTAGATGTTCAGGGGCTGTACTTTGGCGGCGGTTTTCCAGAAGTCTTTGCTCAACAATTGGCGGAAAATACCAGCGCTCGTGAGGCAGTGAGAAAGGCAATTCTTCAAGGGATGCCGACTTATGCCGAGTGTGGGGGATTGATGTATTTGTGTAAGCAGATTACCAATTTTGAGGGGCAGTCTTGGTCGATGGTAGGAGTATTGCCGACAACAACAGTGATGGGCAAGCGTCTCACTGTCGGATATCGACAGGCAACTGCTTTGCAAAACAGTCCACTGCTACCCGTTGGTACAACAGTTTGGGGGCATGAGTTTCATCACTCCCAGTTGACGGCAATGCCTGAGAAACCGTTGTTTGAGACACGAAGATATGACCACACAAGTCAGAGTAATGCCGCAACTGAAGGGTGGCGTGTGCATCAGTTACACGCTTCCTACGTTCATCTGCACTGGGGTGGGCATCCTGAGATTCCGGCTCAGTTTCTGCAACATTGTCAACAGTTTAGTTAGAAGTTGTTTGTTGTTTGTTATTTGTTGTTTGTATTTAAAAAAAAATACTTCTTGTTCTCATTCCTTTTCATCAAATTTTTGGGCTGCTCGTGTCACCTAGCCCACCAGAACAGGACTTATATCAATAGGAATCATCTTCCCATTCACTGTTCTCTACTCCCTACTCCCCTCGCATCCAAGTGTGACACTTCAAGGTGTCCAATGGGGCTTCTAAGGTAGCCAAAACTCTGGCAAAACCGCCTTACCCAAACCGCGCACTGTTTCGTTCACAGTCCGAGCAATCTGAATATGCGGTTCATCAGGTTCTACAGGGATAATGTGACACTTACTCCCACGCCCGAAGCACTCAGTCACTAAATTAGCGGCTTCCAAACCTGTAACATAAGCCTTTTCTTGTGACCAAGAACCATGACGGTTAACAATCCAGTCGCCACTCATAAAGACATTTTCAATACTCGTTCTCGCCTTCAGTAAATACTGGTAGCTACCTGGTGCAAAGTGAGTCACGCCTTGCGGCACCCGGATAATGCTACTGTCGATGACCTTTGCCTCCCGAAACGCGGGTACACAGGTAGCTAAGTCACGGTGGACTTTCTGCACAATTTGCTCATCACTTAGAGGTAGCAACTGATTAGCGTGGTAAAAGTCAGCTTCAATCACACTACCGGGTTCGTCGCGGTATTCGTCGTGTAGCCTATTGAGGTCAAAAAATGTCCAACCAGTGGTTGGGTCAAAACCAAAGCAAGCATTTGAGGGATGGCGGATGTCAATTTTCCGGTCAAACCACAACCGAGTCGCCAGCACATCGATTGCCCCCAAGTTCGTCAAGTCTCGGAATTCTTGGTAACTTTGCAGCGTCGGGCTACCACTGACTATCTTTTTCATGCCACTGACGCTGACGGAAAAAATTACTGCGTCTGCCTCAAAAACTTCATCACCACAAACGACTCCTGTTGCTTTGCCACTGCTGTCTAAGAGGATATCGCTTACCCGTTTATTAGTCAGTACCGTCGCGCCAACTTTCTCAATGCGTTCCACCCAAGGCTTAAATATCATCTCTCCTACCGTTCCCCGGCACCAGACGACATCAAAGTCCGGTTGATGAGCAAGGATGAAGTAGTAAAGCATCCCCAACGCGGCTGCCGCTGAACACTGTTCCCCTGGTGCAAATAAGCCGACTAGCAGCATCGGTTCAAAGGAGTCCTTATAGAGTCGGGCGGAAACACCAAACTGCTTGAACAGTTCACGGGCAGTTACGAAGTCATAACGCCACCATGCCTCATCAGAGTTGTCAAAATCCACTACCGCATAGAGTAGGGGTAAAGCAGAAGCGCGGTCAATCAGTGGCAACCGCTTGAACTGGGTATAGAGAAAGGTGCCTAGGGGAGTGGGCAGTCGCGGCTGATTTTGAAAAATCGGTGATTCGACTTCTAGCCCTGCGGGTGAATACTGAGAGGAACGGGTGAATGGGGTAAAGGGGTTTAGCCCCAATTCTCGAACAAGGGAAAAAATATTGCTGTAGGGATACCAGAAGCCATGAATACCTCCTTCAACGGAACGCCCGCCCTGTGTTTTCCAGCCTGCCACTAACCCACCAGGATAGGGACTAGCTTCTAAGAGTGTGACCTCGTAGCCTTGCTGCGCTAAGTGATAGGTTGCTCCTAATCCAGCCCAACCTGCACCTACGACAACTACCCGTCGGGTCTGTATTTCCGTTAACATTGCTCACCTCTCTCTTCTTTGTTTAAGATGACACGAAATGCAGCAAGTTCAATCTGCGGAATGTGGGCTATAAGTATTGAAATACCTCAATAACCCATCAATCCGTTGGCAATTTATCCTACAAAGTAGAGCAAATAGGCTTTCTGGCTGGAGTTTTGTAATAAAGATGATTGAACAATATACCCCAGGCTATTCCTCTAACGCTACGAATTTCATGGCAAATCGAAGCGTTGATAGCCATGCAGCCTTCTTTAAGCCTTATCTGCAAACAGGGATGAAGTTACTTGACTGTGGTTGTGGCCCTGGCACAATTACGTTGGGCTTTGCGGCTTTAATTACCCCTGGTATAGTCACAGGTACTGATATTGGTTCATCTCAAATTAACATTGCTCGTGAAAATGCCTTAAAACAAGGTATCAGGAATGCTAATTTCTTAGAGGGAAATATTTACGAGCTTCCGTTTGAAGATAATTCATTTGATGCCACGTTTTCCCACGCCCTTCTAGAGCATCTACAACAGCCTGTTAAAGCGTTGCAAGAGCTTTTACGAGTGCTGAAACCTGGCGGTATTTTAGGAATTCGTACTCCAGATTGGGGTGGATTTCTTTTCGCTCCTTCGACCCCGGAACTAGACCAAGCGATTGAATATTACAAACTGCTTCAGCAACAAAATGGTGGTAACCCCTATGTTGGTAGACACTTGCGATCTTTGCTTAGAGAAGCCGGATTTACAGGAATCAAAGCTTCAGCTTCTTACGAATGTTACGAAGAACTCAGTGCTATTGGAGAATATCTAGCTCTGAGGATTGAGTCATCCGAAACGTTTGATAAAGCAGTAGAAAGAGGATGGACTAATTCACAATCTCTTGAGTCAATGATTAGTGCTCTGAGAGAGTGGAGTCAACACCCAGATGGCATATTTGCTCAAGCTTGGTGTGAGGCAGTAGGACAAAAAGGTTAGGTCTAGGACTTATGTAAAGCTCAATGGTTGGGGTAATGGCTAATGGGTAATCAGCAGAACGAAACTCAGTGCAGTGATT
>DALYIW010000301.1:4467-5512 GCA_031970155.1 Coleofasciculaceae cyanobacterium CTOTU46601
CCCACCCAAGAGCAGCTAATCAAGGAAATCGTTTCACTGCGCCGAGAAGTTGCCGAACTCAAAACTAAAAAAACCGTTGTAGACGTTCAACAAGAATTACTAAAAACTTTAGTGAAAACGGTAAAAACGGCAACTGGTTCGCTGATGTTCAAAACCGTTTTACAACAGATTTTAAAAATTTCCAACAGGCTAACTGATGCAGAAGAAAGTAGCCTATTTTTACTAGATACCGATGGCAGCGTCATTGAGAGTATTTTGGCTCGCGGTGCAGTTATACGAGAACTGAAACAGAACCTAATCGGTATGGTTTTAGATAAAGGCCTTGCTGGTTGGGTTATCCGCTACCGTAAAGTTGGACTAATTGCCGATACACTGCATGATGAGCGCTGGTTGAGATTACCTAATGAGCCTTACACCGTTCGCTCTGCAATTTGTGTACCAATTTTTAAGGGTAAGGTAATACAGGCTCTGATCACTCTGATGCACTCGCAACCAAGACATTTTACCCCAGAATCTGCCTATTTAATGCAGATGAGTGCTGAGCCAATAGCTATTATCCTTGAACATGCTGCGCTTTATGTCGAACGCCAAAATTCACAACCAGAGTCACATATAATAGACCAGCAAGCAGACCAGAAATTGCACAAAAATGATGAGCAACCCGATAGTGAAGAGAAACTTTCTTTACTCGGCATCTATATCATTATTGAAGACGGAAGATTTTTGTACACTAACCCTGGAGTGGCAGCAATTTTTGGTTATACGTTTATTGAATTTATTACTATAGAATCAATACTCCAACTCGTAGCAGCCAGCAATCGTGAATTTTTTGCAGCTCAAATCAATCAGTGTTTTCAAACTTATAGCCAGAGTAAAAGTCTATCCTGTACTTTCAAAGGGCAGCGAAAAAATGGCAGTTTGATTGATGTACAAGTTTATGGAACAAAAACAAAATTTAGTGGCAAACCAGTGATTATTGGTGTTTTAAGCTCAGTTTAATCTAGCTTGAAAATAGGGAGTCGGGAGTCGGGAGTCGGGAGTCGGG
>DALYIW010000301.1:5562-10398 GCA_031970155.1 Coleofasciculaceae cyanobacterium CTOTU46601
GAGATTTTGCACCCGTCTGAACAAGCGTTATTTTATGGGCTTTCTCTTCGCCTGCTTCCCAAACTACTTGTTTGAACGCAAGCTGGTATCAACCCAACCTACAATTTAAGCCTATTCTGGGGGGAGAAAACACGCCATAGCTGCCTTGCTTATTTTCAGAATAAACACCATGCGTGGAGAGTGGAAAAAGAAGCGATGAAAATTTCTCTTCCCCCCTACTCACTACTCCCTACTCCCCACTCCCTATTGTCAGATTAGGCATTACTAAAACTCGCTGAAACTTGACTAAAGAACTGAGATAGCTTTAACTCATCTAATTTTCCATTGGTACGAACACCACTACACACATCCACTCCAAAAGGTTCTACCTGTTGAATAGCGGCGGCAACATTATCAGGAGTGAGTCCTCCTGCTAAGAAAACTGGTACATCAACTAACTCTCTAATTCGTCTACTAATCTTCCAATCATGAGTTCGTCCTGTACCACCAAGTTCTTTGATAGCTAAGGACTGATTGCCAGAATCTAATATTAGCCCATGGACGTGAGGTGCTACAGAAATAGACTCGTCTATTGATTCTGAACCTGTAACATGAATCGCTTGCACGATCGCAATTCCTGGTAATGCCTGACGCAAATCATCGTGTGTACCAGACTGCAAGCGATCGCAAATCTGAATCATATTCACGCCCAGCCGTCGTTGCTGTGCGATAATCCCTAACGTATCGACCTTACTAGTTAGCAAAACCGAAGACACCATCGGTGGTACCATTGACGCCACTTGAGCGATCAAACCTTCAAAAACCACCCCAGGACCGCTAGGCATCTCTGAGATTAATCCCAATGCCGATGCTCCATAATGAATGGCAAGATTTGCTTCTTCGACACTGCTAATACAGCAAATTTTTACTCGGGGTCTTTTTGTTGGTTTCATGAAACTCTTACCTTGAATTGGATTACATTAGACATCTCCAGAAATTCACCATTAACCCAAACTGTGCCAAAGTGTCAGGTTAGCTTTGAGAGATATCTATTACCTATTTGCAGTTAGTAACCCTGGAGCAAGAGTACTGATCATGCATGATGTTCGTTATCTAGCCGGAAGAAAAGCTTACTCCGTTGAACTCCATTGTCGATACCATAGCTGCTAACACTGAGCGATCGCAAATGGTCAAACAAGGGTTTTCCTATCAGTTCCATTAATTGAACAAATGGCAGCTGACGCTTGACAAATGATTCACTCTTCCTCCAGTCGAGATACAGGTAGCCATTATTTTGCTTCGGCAAAGAGGCGATCGCTTCTTGAAATTTATCACTCTTGACTAAAGAATTGTCTACCCCTTTAAGCGCTTCATCCATAGCCGCCACCGAACTCGTAAAAATCTCATAATCCCCGACACTGGCATGAACCCCCTCCACTTGTGCCTCTAACCTCATAAAACTGTTATCTTTACCAGGCACAGTCGCCGTAGAGGTAACTAGCTTAGTCCAAGCTGTGATAGTTTGCTCTCCCAGTGGTAGAGTTCCTACACTCAGTCCTCGCTGCTTGGCAACATCGTCTAAATGCTCAATAGATTCTTCTGTTGTTGTTTCAGGGAGTTTTTGGGCTACAAAAATCCAATCAGGATCGGCTTTGTCAGGACGAGGCAGTAGTGAGAGTGCGTATTCTCCCTGCACCCAGCTGAAAACCTCCTCCGGCAGTTGGATACCCCAGTGCGACTGCCAATTAGCGATCGCTTTTTCAATCAGCAGTTTCAGTGTATTGTCGTCCGCCCCTTCGGTTGAAAGCTGATTCCAGAGTTGGTTCAAGTCAGTACTCGCGATCGCCAATTCACTTTTTGCTGGGATGTACTGCAACGCCTCCACTGGCTTAGAGAGGGCAGGAGCAATGCTTTTGTCACTGGCTTCGGCACCCAGAATAGCGGTTTGTGCCAGTAACCCTAAACGGTTTAATGTGAGGGCGATTGATAAAGTTTCTGACCCCTTAAAGGAATCTCGTGCTGGTATGGGTTGCTTAGCAGTCCATGCTGCCAGAGATGGAAGATTGACAAAGCTTAGACCAATTCTAGGCTCAGTCAGGGTTTCTAACATTTGCTGGTATTCTGGATCATCCTCCAAGCTGAGGTTAGCTACCTGGACATTGTTGATGGCATCTCGCAAAACCTTAGGGTGATTGGCAAATAGCACAAAGCGATCGCCTACTACTGCACTCGTCAGAATTTCTGGAGTTTGGCTGGAGTCAGAACTACCCGTAGATGCCTCTATCTGGCCCAGAGGGCGTTCATAAATCAAGTTGACACCCTTATACGTTTCAAAAACCAAATCCGGTACACCAGCTGTCGCCTGCTTGGAGTAGAACAGTTGCAAAAACTCACGCGCCCGTTCTTGATTTTTGGTGGTAACGGCTAGCAAGTACCCAGGCTGTGCCGCATTTTTTGGGTTACGGTCAAAATCTAAGGATGTCACGGCGAATGTGACTTCATCTCCCAGCCAGGGGCGAATATCGCGCTGGTAGTCTATCCCCCTGTTTGCCAGTAAGCTGTCCTCAATTTGCTTCAATTCAGAACGCGATCGCCTCCGATTTATCGGACGTGCCACCAGTTGCCGGAACCCCTCCAAGCGATCTGGATTCACCAGCAGTGATGCCATCATCGGTGCCTGTTTCGGCACAAAAATCGTAGCAGCTGGGTTCGCCACCGCCCCTTCTCGTAGCAAATTTAGGGGGCTTTGGGAGGTTAACCAGAAAAAACCAGCGACTGCCATCAACAGCAGCGCAGTGGCACCTGCTGCTAGGAGGTAGAAAAACGAACGTAGCTTCATTTTGAGTTCCGACCGCGTCTGAAGGAGATTGAGTAAGAAATAATCCCAAATCCACGCCTATTATATGTCGCTCTCGAATACTCGTTCCCTGTCTGTGGTGTGACAGAGTGGTTAACTACATCTAACTAGAAAGTCGGGAGTCGGGAGTCGGGAGTCGGGAGTCGGGAGTCGGGAGTAGACAACGGTAGACTTTCATCCAATGTTCGTGAGCTTTCATCTGATGGAGTTTCTTCCATTCCTTTTCAAAAATCACTAGGAGTGGGATGGGCATCTTGCCCGTCTTAGCTATTTTTACGAGTGTGATGTGTAAAGCCCCCGCGTTTCAACCGGGGGATATAAGCGAATGACCGGATTTATCCGGTCTTAAAAGATTAATTATCCGTGATGCGGATCGTTAATGTATGCCAAAATCTTTGCTGCACTAATCTTCCCTGTTGTGTCAAACATATAAGAATGAGTCCAAAGGCTAGGAAGTGCTAATAACTCAAGAGATTCATCTCACAAAAACCTAGATGACCTTCCTTTAAAAGCCTTGGCTTTATCATGAATAGTTGATGTTCATCTACATTTAAAGTATCATCATCTACATGAAAACACTGAAGTTTAAATTGTACAGTCACAAGCGTAATAGATACCTCAAGCGGTCAATTAATGCCGCAGGAATTATCTACAACAAATGCATTGCCCTCCACAAACGATACTATCGAATGTGGGGCAAGCACCTGAACTGTGCGAAACTTCAGAAACATATTGCCAAATTGCGGAAACGCAATCCGTTCTGGCAGTTAGTTGGCTCTCAAGCTGTACAGGATATCTGTCAGCGCATCGATAAAGCCTACCAGTTGTTTTTTAAACACCATAAAAAAGGAGTCAGACCACCAGGATTTAAGAAAGTCAAGAAGTACAAGTCATTCACCCTTAAGCAATCTGGCTATAAGTTTCTGGGTGGCAACAGAGTAAAAATAGGAAACAAGGTTTACCAGTATTGGAATTCCTTAAGAATAGAGGGAACCGTTAAGACACTGACCATTAAACGCACCGTATTGGGTGAGTTATTTATGGTTGTAGTCGTTGATGGATGTTCAACACCAAAAGTCACATTCAAGACAGGTAAAATAGCTGGATTTGACTTCGGACTAAAAACGTTCCTCACTTGCTCGGAAGGATTCACTATTGAGTCACCGTTGTTCCTAAAAGCATCTCTCAACACACTCCGGAAAGCATCTTCGCAGCATTCCAAAAAACAGAAAGGGTCAAATAATCGGGAACAAGCCAGAAAGCATTTAGTTCGTTGCCACGAAGCTATTGCTAATCGTAGACGAGATTGGTTCTGGAAACTTGCACATAAATTAACCGACCAGTTTGATGTTCTCTGTTTCGAGACGCTTAACCTTAAGGGAATGCAACGTCTTTGGGGACGCAAAGTTAATGACCTAGCGCTAGGTGACTTCCTCCAGATTCTAGAGTGGGTTGCTAAGAAAAAAGGCAAACAAGTTATCTACATTGACCCTTGGTATCCATCCACTAAAACTTGCTCTTGCTGTGGTCATGTTTTAGATGAATTGGATTTATCTGTTAGACGCTGGCGTTGTCCGTCTTGTCATCAAGTCAACGACAGGGATGTCAACGCCAGCATAAACATTAAAAGAGTCGGGAGTTCGGCTCTAGGCGTAGAGGATGTCAGACAGGAGTTTCTCCTGCAATCCTTGCTCGATGCCTGAATCCCCCGTTTTATAAACGGGGGAGTGGCTCAAAAGAAGTTTTCTGAAGGCTGAAGTAAAAATTGATACGAGTTGTGTCATACCAATTGTGAGCTGCAAGCTTCAACTCTTGGGCGGATAATGGAACAATACAACAAGGTTTTCTTTGTATTCCGGCACTACTGCCGATTTTTCCAGGCAGTCCGGAGCAAGTCACTCTTAAGGATGAGGGATGAAGGATGAAGGATGAAGGTGGGAATAGCCCCATAAATAATGGTGCTTGAAATATTGAAGATTTCTTTTTCTTCATCAATAAAT
>DALYIW010000302.1:0-10352 GCA_031970155.1 Coleofasciculaceae cyanobacterium CTOTU46601
ACGCACAGCATACTTGAGTTACTCGTTTTTTGTTGACTGTTAACTGTTGACTGGTAACTGCTAAGTGTAAACGGGTTTCTCCTCAACAGTTAACTCGAAGACGGTCTTCACGACAATATGCAATGTTTTATGCACATTAGCTTAGGCTTAAATTAAATAGTAGCCCCGCTTAAAGGTTAGGAATACTGATGACATCGAATGTTCAGGTCACGATTGCTCCTAAAGGTACAGATGTAGACGTTACCATTGATTTGAGAAATTCAGAGCCGGATTTAGCTCAAGAGGAACTAGAAACATTAACACAGCGTCTTTTCCAACAATTGGGTAGGTTGGATGAAGTCGAACAAGTCAATCGCATACCAGAGGCAAATCCACCAGAAGGAAGCAAACCCTTGAGTGCTGCATTTCTCATGGGACTGCTAACGGCTGAGGTCAATGCCAAAAATATCAAGGCGGTGCTGGAATTTTTATGGGAACGCTTGTCTGGAAAGCCGATTGAGCTAAAAGTAGAAGCTAATGGCAAAAAACTAGAAGTGAAAGCTTACTCTCAGCAAGAGTTATCAGCTGCTATTGAGGCAGCACAGTCATTTTTAGGTTCAACTTAGGATGTTGTAGATGGTTAAAGTTGCACTGCTGATTGGGGTCAGTCAGTATGGGCCAGGTTTCAACCAGCTTACTGCTGCTGTAAACGATATAGAGGCAATGCAGCGTGTTTTGCAGCATCCAGATATGGGCGATTTTGATGAGGTACGGCCACTCATCGATCCCGATCCGCAGGAGATGGGAACTGCGATTGAAAAATTGTTTGGAGAGGGCAGCAGAGACGATCTGTTACTGCTATTTTTTTCGGGTCACGGCGTTAAGGATGAGAGTGGTAATCTCTACTTAGCAACTCGCACTACTCGCAAAAATGAACGGGGGGGATTAATTCGGTCAACTGCGATCGCTTCCCGGTTCGTGAATGAAATCATGAGTGATAGCCGTGCTAGACGACAGGTAGTGATTCTCGATTGTTGCTTTAGTGGCGCATTTGGCGATGGCCTTTTAGCCAAGGATGATAGTTCTGTAGACGTTAGAAGACAACTAGGCGGTGAGGGGCGAGTTGTCCTCACCTCTTCAACGTCTACCCAGTATTCTTTCGAGCAGCAAGGCTCAGACCTCTCGATTTATACTCGTTACTTAGTTGAAGGTATTGAGACAGGAGCAGCAGATTTAGATGAAGATGAAGTGATTTCGGTCGATGAGCTGCACGAGTACGCGAATATAAAAGTTCAAAAAGCGTCTCCAGCGATGAAACCAGAAATCTATACGGTCAAAGAAGGGTACAAAATTATCATAGCCAAAGTCCCTATCGGTGACTCAAAGCTGAAGTATCGCAAAGAAGTAGAGCGTTATGTTCATAGGGGTAAGATTTCTCCGGTAGGTCGCAGAATCCTAAATGCGAGACGAGACAGTTTGGGACTGCTAGCTGAAGAAGCAGCAACTATTGAAGCGGAGGTTCTAAAGCCTTACCGAGAGTACAAGAAAAAGTTACATGAATATGAGCAGGCGTTAGTTGAGGCAATTCAACATGAATATCCGCTGAGTGATTACACTCGCGATGAATTGAGGGATTTGCAGCAGGTTTTAAGTCTTAGAGATGAAGATATCGCACCCATTGAAATGCGAATATTTTCACCCTTAGGATCTACTGCTGCCCATCAAGATGCCCCCCCAACTGGGCCAGCTTTTGTTGAGACTAACGAAAGGGTAGAAGGTTCAATTAATGACTTGGTTTCTGAGCGAGGAGTAGACTACACACCTCTGCGAAATCTCCTGGCAGCAGGGGAATGGCAAAAGGCTGATCGGGAAACTGAGACGGTAATGATTATGGCATCGGGTCGAGAACAAGACGGCTGGCTTAGTGAAGAAGACTTAGACATGTTTCCCTGTGAAGACCTCGGTATTATCGATCAACTTTGGGTAAAGTACAGTAATGGACACTTTGGCTTTAGTACCCAGAAGCGTATCTGGGAGAGTATAGAAGGTACTAATAAGAAGGAAGATGTAGAAGTTTGGAAACAATTTGGCGATCGCGTTGGATGGCGCGTAAATAACTCCTGGATTGGGTATAGAAACCTAACCTTCTCTCTGGATGCTCCAGAAGGGCACCTTCCCGAGTGGGTATTTGTGAGTGGCTTTGTCGGTGGTGGCTTTTTTGGGAGTGGTTTGTTCTCTCGCGTTGAGGATTGTGGCAAGTATTAATTCGTTAGAGAATCTGTTCCTTCAATCGGATATCGCGGTTTTCATCCCTTGTGGAGTATGGGAGACCTCTTGCAAAAATAGTTGGGACGGGCAAGATGCCCGTCCCACTCATAGTCATTTTTTCTTGTGGGGTAGGCGACACGAGCAGCCCGAAAATTGAATGAAAAAGGCTTATGCAAGAGGTCTAGGGATTGTAAGGGCACGGCAGTGCCGTGCCCCTACCACATACTTCAAATAATTGAAAATTGCTATAAACTTTTTACGCTTCCCAATCGGGCTAAAATACCTCGATGCTTAAACAATCTGACCTTACAGCACAACCGACCTGGTTTCTGGAGCAACGAAATCCTAAAGTTATTGAATCTCTAATGCCGTTCTACGGGTTGTTGTATCGCTACTATTTTCGGGTACAAACTAGCGGTTGGCACCATATTAGGCCTCATGACCAAGTAATGCTAGTCGGTTCCCATAATGGAGGTCTAGCTGCCCCTGATATGGTGATGATGATCTATGACTGGTTTCGACACTTCGGCACTGAGCGTCCTGTCTATGGTCTAACCCATCCCTGTGTCTGGAAAGCATTTCCCCCACTGGCACACCTGATTACTCAGGTTGGTGGTGTGATGGCTCATCCCAAAATAGCGATCGCAGCTTTGCGTCAAGGTGCAAGTGTTCTCGTCTATCCGGGTGGCGCTAAAGATGTTTTTCGACCCCATTCCTTGCGTCACAAAATCTGCTTGGGTGGCAATCAAGCCTTTATTAAGCTGGCACTAGGGTACAACGTCCCAATTGTGCCGCTCATTTCCCACGGTGCACACGATACACTGATTGTCTTAGCTGACTTCTATCAACAAGTGCGGCAGCTTCACGAATGGGGAATGCCTTGGCTTTTGGATATCGATCCAGAAGTTTTTCCCATTTATCTGGGATTACCTTGGGGAGTTGCGATCGGCCCTCTCCCTAATATTCCATTGCCTGTGCCAATCCATACACGGGTTTGTCCACCCATTATTTTTGAACGTTATGGTCGAGAAGCGGCTCGCGATCGCGATTATGTTGATACCTGCTATCACCAAGTCTGCAACAAGATGCAGCAAGAGTTAGATGCTTTAGTCCGAGCTGTAGAACAGCATAATGGTTGATGCAATCACAGAAAGTTGGGGTTGTTGGTTGTTTGTTGTTGGTTGTTTGTTGTTTGTAAGAAATACTGGTCTTTAAATTACAAACTACTCTCGCTTCTTTCGTAGAAGAAAGTGGAGATGAGTTAAAAATCTGGGGCGATCTACATTCTCTCACTAGAATCAAACTATACTTCAGGGTCAATTTCAACAGTGTTTGGCTTTCTAATTGTTCTGCTCTCGTCTGTCTTTTTCTGCTTCCAAAATGTAATCGTTAGAGTGCTATTCAATGAACACACGATTCTGGGAGTTTTTCAGACTGGAGGTTTTGTTACACCTAACCTACAGAACTCATTCCTATTGATGTTCATGCGGATGCTGTTAGTTGTTCCGTTGATGGCATTCTTGGCACCGAAGCTTTATCCTCCAACCTGGAAAGACATTAAACAGTTACGGAATTTAGAACAACGCCCACTCCTGCTGCAATCAGTTGGATGTGGGTTTCTGATGTTTCTGTACCTGGCACTAATTTATATTTCCATCGGGATAATTCCGACAGGCATTGCCATGACTCTCTTCTTTACCTATCCCGTTTTTACGGCATTATTTTCTTGGCGGTTGTTTGGGAATCAGCCTACTGTGTTTCGTTGGAGTGTAATGGGGTTGGTATTACTGGGCAGTTTCCTGACAATGCCCCAAGCTGATAGGATGACTGATAGCCATAGCTTGATTGGTGCGATCGCTGGGATTACTTCCGGGATTACCTATGCTCTCTATACTGTTGTTGCACAAAAGAGCTTTGAAAGGTTGCATCCGGTTCCTTTTACCTGGATTAGTTTTGCAACTACGTTAGTGTTATCGGCAGCTAGTCTCCTGATTTGGAATGTACATGATGTTCAGCTTGCCTGGGTTGCTCTGTGGATTGGAAGTTTGTTGTCTGCGATCGCTACTTTTGCCGGACACCTACTCAATAACTTTGGAATTCGCCTCATTGGTGCCACATCTGCCTCAATGATTGGCGCTACTAATCCAGCGCTTACAGTCATTTTGGCTTGGTTAACAATTCAGGAAACGTTAAAGGGTTTGCAACTGGTGGGAGTGGTGATTGTGACGTTGAGTGTTGCCATGCTGAGTCGAGAACACCGTTGATAAAAGCGATCGCCAGTATTGTGAGGGCCGTCAGTGCGATCATAATGGGGGGAGAAGCGATCGGCGATCGCTAAATGGAAAATGTTGGGTTTTCTTGCCTCAATTCAAGCTATGGTGAGGGGCGATTGCCTCCGGCACCAGCCAAGCTGATCGTATTTGTAAAAAGTCTATGCCTGCCAAAGATCTATTTCATGATGCTGTAAAACAGGCACTCCTGAAGGAGAAGTGGGTAATTACGGCTGATCCATTGACAATCAAGATTGAGGGGGTGAAGTTTGAGATTGATCTAGCAGCAGAAAAGATATTTGCGGCCCAGAAGGCAGGCCGAAAAATCGCAGTTGAAGTCAAAAGCTTTTTAAGCAACTCTGCAATTACTGACTTTCATTTAGCTTTAGGACAATTTTTAAACTATCGGCTTGCCCTACAAATGAAAGAACCTGATAGGACGTTGTACTTAGCGGTGCCGTTTGATACATTTGCTTTCTTCTTCCAAGAGCGATTTGTTCAAGAAGCAGTCAAGTTGTATCAACTAAAACTCGTCATTTATGATCCAAAGAAGGAGGTGGTCATCGAATGGAAAGACTAGAACTCTATCGCCAATGTATCCGTAAGCTGCTAAACGAACAGGCAACGCCACAGAAGGGTAATCCAGATATTGAGTGCGAACTTGTTTTTGATATGGAACACGATCACTATCAGTTACTAGATGTTGGTTGGGAAGGGCTAAAGCGAATCTACAATTGCTTCATCCACTTGGACATCAAAAATGGCAAGATTTGGATTCAGCGCAATATGACTGAAGTGGATATTGCCCAAAAATTAGTTGAGATGGGAGTGCCTAAGGAAGATATTGTCTTGGGTTTACATCCGCCTTATAAGCGTCCGTATACAGGGTATGGAGTAGCGTAGGAGAAGGTGCCGATTGCTGATGCCGCCACTAAATGAGAATTCTGAGTTTTCTGGCAGTGGAGGCTTGCTATCTTGACCTTCGTGCTAGACTGGCCAAGCTGATAGCTACTAGCTTTCACATTCATTATCTCCAGCTAGTAGCTCCACACGGCGATCGCACAAAATACCTGCCGCAATCATGCGATGATAGTCTTCGACTGACCATTGGGCTAGCGTGCTCATCGAGTGGGCGCTCCTGTGTAGCTGAAATAAAAATATCTGAATGCGATCGCACTTCAAGTCAGCCAGGAACCCCCGGTGCAAGCTAAACTCAGAACACATCCCGCTTCGATTCAGGAGCCATGACTGCTACAACTACCCAACTCATCACTCTCGAAGAGTTTCTGAAGCTCCCGGAAACCAAACCGAGTCTAGAATACATCAACGGTGAGATTATTCAAAAGCCAATGCCGAAAGGGAGACACAGCCGATTGCAAGGTAAACTTTGTGCTGCTGTCAATCAAGTCGCTGAAGATCACAAGATTGCTTATGCGTTTCCCGAATTACGCTGTAGCTTTGGGGGACGCTCAACCGTACCCGATGTGGCAGTATTTCAGTGGCATCGCATACCATTCACCGTTGATCATGAAGTTCCTGATAACTTTGAACTCCCACCAGACTGGACGGTTGAGATTCTCTCTCCAGAACAAAAAGCTAACAAAGTGATTGGCAACATTCTTCATTGTCTCAAGTATGGCAGTCGTCTCGGATGGTTTATTGACCCGGATGACCTCAGTATCTTGGTGTTTTTAGCAGAGCAACAACCAGTGCTGCTCCAAGGAGAAGATTTGTTACCTGTTTTACCAGAAATTGAACTTGCTCTAACTGTCAATCAAGTTTTTGGTTGGTTAAAGATGGGTGGTTAGTGTTTTGGTATTCCCGATCGCATCTGGCACACTTCGCGATCGCTTTTTAGTTACTGGCAACAGTGTCAATCAATCATGTTGGATTTTGTTGTTGCTTACTCACGCCGATTGATTTTGTCTTGAAAGAAAAAAACAAGCCCCCTTTGTTAATAAAGAAGGCTTGCTTGATTGATTAAGCTGAACGACGTTGCTGTTGGTGCTGACCCTCAGCAAATTCTTCAATTATCTTGCTATTAAATGCAGGAATATCTTGAGGATTGCGGCTAGTCACCAATCCTTGATCGACCACTACTTCTTGGTCAACCCAAGTGGCACCAGCATTTCTCAAATCGGTTTGTAACGAAGGCCAAGAAGTGAGAGTACGACCTTTGACTACATCAGCTTCAATCAGTGTCCAAGGCCCATGACAAATTGCAGCAACAGGCTTACCCGCCTCGAAAAAAGATTTGATAAATTGGACAGCGTTGGGTTCTGTTCGTAGTTGGTCAGGATTCAAAACACCACCTGGTAAAACCAGTGCATCATAATCGTTTGGGTTAGCACTTTCTAGAGGCACATCCACCGGAATTTTATCGCCTTTATCATGGTGGTTCCAACCCTGAATACTGCCACTTTTGGGTGAAATAACATGAATTTGGGCACCAGCTTGCTCAAGTGCTTGCTTAGGTTTGGTCAATTCCACTTGTTCAACGCCATCGGTGGCAAGAATAGCAACTTTTTTACTGCTCAGTTGTTCGGTCATTTTCAATTCTTCTCCTAATCTCTGATGGATACGATAACAATTAAACGGATGTGAATTCTGTCACCACAACCATCAATTATTCACTTATAACTAGGTCAGCAAAAGCGAACGAAGGAACTAAGATCGTTTCTCAGTCCAGTAGAATAGACGCTAGTTCTTTGCTATTACTGTTACCCTGCTCATGGTATTGAACTATGAGTTGTCTCTACTCTGCTTTGAGACATGCTTTTTCAAAAATCATATCTACCAAAAGACATAAGGCTCTCCCGTACTTGTGGTGAAAAACCGCATTTTTGGTAATGGGTAATGGGTAATGGGTAATGAATTACTCTCTAAGCGTTCTGCTGAATTAATAAGTTTGTCTTATTACCATATTTACGGGAGAGCCAGACATAATGGGAAAACGTTTTTACGGGAGAACCAGACATAATGGGAAAACGCTATAAAGATTTGATGGCGAAGCTGTTTTCTTTTATCCTAAATCTCTCTATCAAAACTTTATGAAATACAGGGTTTGGATTTTTTGTCAATAAATCAATAGTCTGAAAACATAAATAAACTCAGGATAGAAGAGTAGAAATGATATAAGAGTTAATTTGTAATAGACATATCACAGAAACTTAATCTTTAGCTAAAAAGCACATTCACTTGAGGTGTATCTATGTCCTTGAAAATAAATGTTCCAACCCTTGCCGATTCTAAAGAAGCACAAAAACTTACTGATGCGATCGCGACAGTTGACCCAACTGCCAAGGTAGAGGTAGATATAGAATCCAAGACAGTCACAATAGACTCATCTGATTCTGGAAAACCAGTTGCTTCTGAAGAGTCAATTAAACAAGCAATTAGTGCTACTGGTCATTCAATCAAAGAGTAACTTTGATTATTAAGGTTATTCTCGTTCTACGCTGGTAAGTAAACTGAGATCTGTCTTGAAAGTGGGAAGTTAGAAGTCAGAAGTCAGGAGTCAGGAGTCAGGAGAAAAAAGTTTCATTCTTTGTTGTGAGCAAAGAGCGTGGGAGTCTTTTACCTACCCTCTGACCCCCCAGGGAATCAATTTCCACAGCTTATAGCTAAAGTCCTCTTGCATAGGACTAAAAAAACTGAAAAAACAAGGATTTCAGTCCATTTTAATGGACTTGAGCTATTAGCCCGGAACTTGAGTTCCGGGCTAGTTTTATCATTTACTTTATCTACCCAAATCTTGTTTTCATCCCAGTAGCGGCGACAGTTGCTGTAAGTGTTCGTTAGGATTTAAAGGCTGTAGAACTAGCTTCACCATTGAGTAACTATTGGTTCTACAGTGATGCAGCTACACCAGAGGAAGAAATATGTCGTCGTGGATGGAATTAAGTCTCGATACAACGCACGAGGCGGTTGATTGGGTCCGTACGCTGCTTGCTGAGACTATAGATAGTGGTGATATTCACATCAGAAAGTACGCCGAATCGAAACCCCCCCACCAACACGATCAGGATGTAGCACAACCGAATTGGACATTTACGATTCACTTATACTTACAGCACGATGCACGTTCGAGGGAACGGGTGGAAAAAATTGTTAATCTACTATCGCCACTGCATCGTACAGGACTAGCAACTACGCTTGAGATGACTGTGGTTGAGGAGAAACCTACACAAGCAGAAGTACTTAACCCTCTCGTTCATCGGATTGGAAAACGGTTTGTTATACTCACTTGTGATGCACCTTATCAATCTGAAGCAGCAGACGAAATAATCTTAAGACTGAAGCCAACCCTCTCTTTCGGAAGTGGTTTACATCCAGCAACCAGCGTTTGTCTTCAACTGCTTGAGCGATACATTGTTCCTACGATGAATGTCCTCGATTTTGGATCGGGTTCAGGTATTTTGAGTGTTGCGATCGCAAAACTTGGGGCAACTGTCTTAGCGCTAGATAACGATAGTATTGCTGTACAAGCAACCCAGGATGCTGTACGTCGTAATGGGGTAGAGCAACAGGTAACGGTTATGGAAGGGAGTCTGGGATGTGGTAGCGACTTGGGGCATTGGATGAGTGGAAGTACCATTGACAATATGCCAAAAGTTGAGGCGACAAAGACCTTTGACCTGATTGTTGCTAATGTTCTGGCACGAGTGCACATTGCCCTCGCTGATGACTTTGGGCGTGCGCTTCGTCGAGGTACACATGGGGGACTGCTGATTACAGGGGGTTTTACCACGGATTATGAGGATGAAGTCGCGATCGCTTTAACTGAGGCGGGACTCGAAGCTGTTGATTGTGAACGATTCAACGAATGGGTTGCACTTGCTCATCGTCTTGTATAGTGCCTCTATCTAAGCGATGAACGGCGAAAATTGTTTGTTGTTTGTTGTTTGTTGTTTGTTGTTTGTTAAAAAATATTCGTCCACAAATAACTCACAACAAACTCTCGTGTAATCTCTCGTCAAGAGCTTATGTGGGATGAGTTAATTTTTTCCATCAGGATGTACTGAATAGCCTGTGCAGACCAGCGAGAGTTTGTGTAGCCCCAGTCTATAAGACCTTGTCGTTACCCACATCTCACAGGAGAGCGATCGCATACAGTAGGAGGATGAATATCAATCAATAGAATCATGGGACAGGCATGGCGAGGCTCGCTGCCAAGGGCAGCGAGCGCAAGAGCTCTAACTCTTGGCAGCAATTGCCGCCCCCCAGCAGATGTCTTGCAATCGCTGCCAACCGCGCCATAAAGTTTGCCACCCAGGTTCTCCATCCGACTGACGACCAATAAACCCTCCTAAACTTGCTACAGCTCGCCAAAATTCAAGCATCGTTAGTTGGGCATCGGGCAAGCCGAATAGCGCCACCAAGACTTTCAACATCTGTGTCGGTACAACTGTACTAGCTAGACGTTGAGGATGATTGCGGCTCAGGTGATGCAACTGTAGTAACCTCACTGCCACAAGAGCCAGAAATCCCAGTAACCGCTTTAAGCCAGAAGCGGTTGTTAATTGTCGCTTTTCCAACCCACAGCCACTTTTGAGGCACTTGTGATATTCTTCGATTACCCATCTGTGGGTATACCAGTCCACCACTAATCTGACTGACTCGACATCGGTCACTGGTACAGTAGTAAATAAAATCCATTCCAACTGATGGGGACTAGCATTAGCTTCCCTCTTCTCGAATGCACCATCCTTCAATTGGTTGTTGTTGGCGTTCCGGTCCGCGCCCTGGAGGAGAGATTTGAATTGGCTGCCATGCCAGTTGTAACTCGACAAGACGTTTCGGTTGACCAGAGCGTCCCCGCAACACAATCTTCTT
>DALYIW010000303.1:0-9056 GCA_031970155.1 Coleofasciculaceae cyanobacterium CTOTU46601
AATGGGTAATGGGTAATGGGTAATGGGTAATGGGTAATGGGTAATGGGTAATGGAGAAGAAGTTACCTGTTGCCGAATTTCCGAAGATCTATTGCAGCTATAAAGTAAATTGGTTTACCAAATTGGTGTAATTTATTCACCTCCTACTCGTGGGTGAACTGCTGGGGTGAACTGTCGGGGTGAAAGCAGCTTCACCGCAATAGGTGAAGTGGCTGCCTCCTCAGGATAAGTACCTTAGGAATGTAGACAACACACTTCAGTTAAGAGCAATAAAACATATGTCAACTAACTACTCCGTTGAAACCAACATCAACACTGACACTCAAAGCACTTTCACCCAAGCTACGAATACAACTGAACCGAGAAAGCCAGTTCTTCAAATCGGCTCTCGTGGCGTTGGTGTCGTAGAATTGCAAAAGCTCCTGGCTCATTGGGAGTATTATTACGGTTCCTTCGATGGCGTCTTCGGTGCTGATGTCGAGACGGCCGTCAAAGGTTACCAGCATCGAGTTTTTCTCAAGGAAGATGGTATAGTCGGTTCTCTAACCTGGAAGGCTCTTTACGCAGGTACTCCGGTAAATATGCCGATTCTTCGTTCTGGTAGCACAGGTAGCGATGTTCAGCTTGTCCAAACTATATTACAGTTCAGTGGTCGCTATCCCTACGTAATTGATGGGATTTTTAGCCCCGAAATGCAAGTAGTGGTACGTACCTTCCAGCGTGATAGTGGGCTACCTGCTGATGGCATTATTGGCGATCGCACTTGGAACGCCTTGAGTAAGATGCCTCACTGAAAATGGTTGTTGGTTGTTGGTGGTTGGTTATTAGTTCTTGGATGAAGGTGCAACATTTTTAATCACTCTAGCTTGAAAATAGAAGTCAGGAGTCAGGAGTCTCCGAGTCAGGAGAGAAAGATTTTCATCCATTCGTTGTGAGATTCCGCTCATGGTGTCTGTCAAGAATACAAACAACAAACAACCAACAACAAACAACAAACAACAAGTGAGATAAGTTAACCTCACCCAGCTTCCGTATTAATCCACGATCGACCTTCAAACTCTGCTGCTTCTGGTGTCTCAAAGATTTCATGCTCTCCAAAAACTTCACCTCTAGCGTTAGCAATTCTGAATTTCCAGCCTTGGCGATCGCTAAATACCACGAGAAGTAACTCATCAATACATACAATCAGCTGAATTTGGACTTGAGTCATAGCTAGTGACTGTTGGAAAGTGACTTGGGCTAAAATATTAGACGCTTTCGCTTTTAAATTAGTTCACCGATCTCAGTAGCAATTATCCACTAACTGTCTTCTTTGTTTGGGTCTACTATATACAGGGTTACTAGAAGAAAATGGCAATGGAATGGTATAATGAACCGCCTACTTGGGATGTAAAAGGGGACACAATCCACATCACCTCTGGGACAAAGACAGACTTCTGGCGAGAGACTCACTACGGCTTCATTAGAGATAATGGACACTTTTTTTATCAACCAATAAAGGGAGACTTCATTGTTGAGGTGAAAGTCACTGGTGAGTATCAGGAATTATACGATCAGGCTGGACTAATGGTGCGTTTAGATGAAGCCAATTGGTTGAAGTGTGGCATTGAATTTGTAGAAGGTGTACAACAAGTCAGTGCTGTGGTAACAAGAGATTACTCGGATTGGTCTGTCGTACCGATGCCACAAAACCCCGCTTCGCTTTGGGTGCGTATAACTCGACGCGGCACGGCTGTAGAAGTGCAGTACTCTTTAGACAGCAAGCAATACACAATGTTGAGGCTAGCTTATCTCACCTCAGCTGAAACATTAAGTGTTGGCGTGATGTGTGCGTCCCCTGAGGGAAATGGCTTTCCTATGACGTTTGAAGGATTCAAAATTCGTAGCTTGTGAACAGGAGAATTGAGAATGAGCGAAAATAAGCAGCCAAATTCTATAAATAAAAACAGACTAACTTTGTTTCCCTATCATTCTCTAATTGGCAAGCTTGGGAATACGACCACCTCCGAAATAGATTGATTGTAAATATTTATCATAATTGTCGCCATTTTTAAGTCTACTAATCTTAACACCACTGTAAGCACCTCCACGAGATGAATGAATCAACTGGTAATTGCCAATATAAATACCTACATGAGTAGTATCAATTCTATTATCACTAAAAAAAACTAAATCTCCTGGTTGTAACTCATCAATTTTTTGGAGAGTTGGAGCAATTGGCTGAGTGTAAAATTGTTGTTGATCGGCATCTCTAGGTAATTCAATATTTCCTGCTCTGAAAACTGTTTGTACATACCCAACAAACTTTTTATCTGGGCTGTATTCTAAAAGTTTGACAGGCGTCCCTAAACGTACCTGAGTTGCTAAGTTATTCTTGGCTGCTTTGCGGGGTTTGACATAGAGGTTACTCATAGGTTGAATCGTAATACCGTAATCAGCTTCTACATCATCATAGGGAAAGCTTGTTAACTGCGATCGCACTTTATTCTTAAAGCTCTCTACCGCAACCTTTTCAATTAATTCTTTTTGTTCTCTAGTAAAAACTTTGCCTTTTAAAATGGGCGTATTTTTTTCATAGTTGATGACAACATCAAATACAGTCTCCCGCTCAACACGCGTCGAAACAACTAAGTGAATGCTCTTTCCTTCTAGTTTTGGAGTCGTAGCAAAAAACACTTGACGCCGCTGGAGTTGTTGTTCCAGGAAACGTTTCATTTGGGGGGTTAAACGCTGGACAAATGTTTGAGTTTCTGCTAAATCACCTCGATTAGGAACGGTTAAGTGAGCTGTCTGGTCTTGGGATTTTGGGATTGAGGTGAAAAATGCTTGTTTGTGATCGAGTTGTTCTTCTAGATAACGTTCTATCTGAGGTATCAATGGCTGAACAACTGTTAGAACTTCGGTTGAATTTTCCTGAGTAGGCTGGGAAATACAGCCGACAACTATAAATGTTAGTAAGCTAATGAAGAAATAAGTTATTTTTTGTTGAAGCAAAGACAATATCATACAAATTGATTATTTGAAGTAATTGATTTAGCAAGAAAGGATGAGGTAGGAGAGTAAAGCACCCTTATTTAATTTAGAAAAGAAATATTCATTATTTAAAACTCCATTATTTATTTATGTTGATTCATCCTTCCTGAATTCATCCTTCATCCTTAAGAGTGATTGACTTCCAGGCATGAAACTGATTTTATATAGACTTTTGCAGAAATATCTGTTATTCTGACCAAATTTATTGATTCACAGTTATATGCTAATCCTGTCAGGTCAACTAAACAGAGAAAGAACCGAAAGGACAAATTTATGAGCTATAGAATGCCTCGTCGTGCTTATGCGGAAACCTATGGACCAACGGTAGGCGATCGCATCCGTCTGGCAGACACGGAACTATTCATCGAAGTTGAACGCGACTTCACCACCTATGGTGACGAAGTAAAGTTTGGCGGTGGTAAGGTGATTCGTGACGGTATGGGACAATCCCCTATATCCAATGCTGATGGGGCTGTTGACTTGGTGATTACTAACGCCTTGATTCTAGACTGGTGGGGTATTGTTAAAGCCGACATCGGGATTAAAGACGGCAAGATTTTCAAGCTTGGCAAAGCAGGTAATCCTTACATTCAGGACAAAGTTGATATTATTATTGGCCCTGGTACAGAAATAGTGGCTGGGGAAGGGCATATTCTTACCGCGGGCGGCATTGATACCCACATTCACTTTATCTGTCCCCAGCAGATTGAAGTCGCGATCGCATCAGGCATCACCACCATGATTGGCGGCGGCACAGGACCTGCCACAGGAACCAATGCCACAACCTGCACCCCTGGCCCTTGGAACATTTACCGAATGCTTCAAGCAGCTGATGCCTTTCCTGTCAATCTCGGCTTTTTAGGTAAAGGTAATACTAGTCAGCCTCAAGGACTGGTAGAACAGGTAACGGCTGGGGCAATGGGTTTAAAGTTACATGAAGACTGGGGTACTACACCAGCAACGATTGATACTTGCTTGAATGTAGCGGATCAGTATGACGTGCAGGTAGCCATTCACACCGACACGCTCAATGAAGCAGGCTTTGTAGAAACAACCATCGCTGCATTCAAAAATCGTACCATCCACACCTACCACACCGAGGGAGCAGGAGGCGGTCATGCCCCAGATATCATCAAGGTGTGCGGTGAAGCCAATGTGCTGCCTTCTTCTACCAACCCAACTCGCCCCTACACCCTCAATACCCTGGAAGAACACCTGGATATGTTGATGGTGTGTCACCACCTGGATCGAGGAATTCCAGAAGATGTGGCGTTTGCTGAATCTAGGATTCGCCGCGAAACCATTGCCGCCGAGGATATCCTGCACGACATAGGCGCGTTTAGCATGATTTCTTCCGACTCTCAGGCAATGGGGCGAGTGGGAGAGGTGATTATTCGGACTTGGCAGACGGCACACAAAATGAAAGTGCAACGCGGATATCTACCCCCTATAGCCTCCCCTTTTAAAGGAGGAGAAGCAGAAGCATCGCCCTACTATCAAGGGAGAGGTGAGAATGACAATTTCCGGGCAAAGCGGTACATTGCCAAGTACACGATTAATCCAGCGATCGCACATGGTATTGCTGAGTATGTCGGTTCCGTGGAAGAAGGCAAGCTGGCAGATTTGTGTCTGTGGAAACCCGCGTTTTTTGGGGTAAAGCCGGAGATAGTAATTAAAGGAGGTGCGATCGCTTGGTCGCAAATGGGCGACGCTAATGCTAGTATCCCAACACCCCAGCCAGTTCACATGCGTCCGATGTTTGGCAGTTTTGGAGGTGCGATCGCAGCTACCTCACTGACATTCATCTCCCAAGCCGCCCTAGAAAAAGATATTTCCACTCAAATCGGCTTACAGAAACCAGCCGTTGCCGTGTCGGGGACACGCCAGCTAACTAAGCGAGATATGAAACTCAACAATGCGCTGCCTCAAATAGAAGTCAACTCTGAAACCTATGAAGTTAAGGCTGATGGAGAGTTACTCACTTGTGAACCAGCAACAGTTTTACCAATGGCACAGCGTTACTTTTTGTTCTAACCAGCAAGTTGTGACCAAAATAAGGATGAAGGATGAAGGATGAAGGATGAATAGCCCCATAGATAATAGTGCTTGAAATATTGAAGATTTCTTTTGTTCAACCAATTAAATTCATGTGCTTGTACCCTCATCCCTCATCCCTCATCCTTCATCCCTCATCCCCCATCCCTCATCCCCCATCCCTCATCCCTCATCCTTGCAGATGACTGACTATTCGATACAACTTTTCGGGCGATGCATCAAAGTTATAGCCACCGTCTTCGGGCAAGACTTTGGAGATGCCTCCCAGAGTGAGCAATTATCAGCACATGCTTTTGTGACACCTCTGCTTGATGAAATGTCCAAGTGCTTAGAACCGATGCCAGATTTTTGCTGTGACTGGTTTGATATTCCTCGTGGCTTTTCTTATGCAGATTTTGCTGATCACATTCGCGAAACTGACGCCCGTATTCTTGCTACTCATATAGGTGAAGTCTACGGGTATTTAGTTGCGATCGCTGACTATTACGAAAGTGGCAGTAGTGAAGATCGAAAGATGGTTGAAGACATTTTGACTCACACAGCTTCCATCCACGGTGCTTGTGATGATGGTTCCGACGTGATGCTCTTGAATCGGCAGCTGCGTATTCTATGACGAACCTAATCTTGTCCCAAATAAAAACACCCACCTACACAAGGAAAGTGGGTGATAGAGGCTTGTGACGATAGAAAAAGACATGAACTGATGGACTGTACACCCCCCATACACCCTGAAACGACGGAGTGAACTAATCCAAACATTGATAGATGCACCACTCCAAAAGTAGCCTTGCGTCCAGTCCCTTCCTCTCAGTCGATGGGGAGAGTTAACCCTGCTACTAGCTAAGCCCATGGGCTGATTTGTCTAGTCGCAGGCAAGACTCCCGTTACCGCTGTGCCATGAAAATATCACTCTTCCACCACTCCCGACTCCCGACTCCCGACTCCCCCTTCTCTAAAGAACTCCTATGATTTCAAAACTAAAACGCCTTGAGAGTTAACTCGATATCCTTCACCAACGTAGCCAGTTCGCTCATAGAAGATTTGATGAATGTATTGATCGAGTTGGGCTTCGTCTGGGATCTGGGGGCGGTAGTAGGCTTTGATGTCGTCTTCTATACCCATATCGTCGAGGCGGTTATGGAGTTTTGTGCGATCGCCCTGAAAGTAAGCCTCTCGCGCTGTTTCATCACTCAAAAATTTCATGATAATGGGTGCAGGAACGCCTCCAAGAGTCACATATCCACCTGTAAACAGCACTACCCAAATACCAACAAGAAGAATCGCAGACAATAAGATGCTCTTGACAAGATTTACAACAGCTTTACTTGAAGAACGGTAATTGGGCATAGTAAATTTTTTGTTGACTCAGAAAAATTGCTCAGATTCGCTAAGGTGAAAATCGGGAGTTGAGAGTTGGGAGTCGGGAGTCGGGGAGAAGAGAAATTTTCATTCTTTCTTTGTGAGCTTCCGCTCAGGGTATCTAGCTTGAATTGCCGTCTTCAATTTAACCTGTTGCTCTGTTTTGTTGCCAAGATAGACGCCCCGTCTGCTGTTAACTATTGCTTTTTATACTGCCAATTCCAGAATTTTCAGGACTTACGCTAATTTCCGGTTGAACCGCCATTTGTAAGGGTGAACGGCCGTTCACCCCTACTATATGTGGTGTCCATGCGTAAGTTTTGATTGGGTAAATTGACGTTGAGCATACATAACATAAATGAGCCTGCTGATGCAGACTCATCAAAGAATTATCTTTATTCAACTACTACTTATTAGTAGTTAATGGCAACGGGCAACGGGCAAAAAACCTGAATGCAGATTAGACACCCTGAGCGGAAGCACACAAAGAATGGATGAAAATTTCTCTTCTCCCCTACTCCCGACTCCCGACTCCCGACTCCCTACTTTCCGATTAGGAAGACTAGATTTACAGCCCCTTAGTTTTGCAAAAATCCTACTTGCTTAACCGAAGCAATCCACATATCTTCCGGATTAGAGTAGTAATCAACTTCCTCTACTTGATATCGGCAGCGGTCAAAGCCTTCTCGTAGAATCAAGTAATCACCAACTTTCATCCCTGAACCATATCCCGTTATGTAAGCCCTGAGACCGTCACCTATAGGTTCAAAGATGTAGTCTTGCCCTCTAATAGCTCGGCTAAAATCATGTGTTTTGCTGGACTTCCTTTGACTAGAGCGGCTCAAAGGAGACAGAAACCTCGCTATTTCTCGCCAGATGCTGCTGGCAACTTTCGGTGTAAATGACTGCCCTTGGTGGGGGTTAGAGAAGTTAGTTTGTGTCATATCTTGACTTGGCACATGAGCCAGTTGTAGATCTCCGCTTTGATATGGATGCAACAGATGCAATGACTCTTGCAGGGGTTCGTCGTTATAACGCGGCTGTCTAATTAATTTCCACATCGATCGCTGTGTATCCATTGCGGTCTAGGAACTCCACAATAAAACGGCTGCTGTCTCAGAGTCTGCACCAAAGAACCACAGATTGGTACTCAACCAATCTAGTTGTGAAAAGAGACTATTGTTGTATTTAACTGAACATTCAAGAGATTGATGCTCCTCAAACTCTTTTGTTCCTAGTCCTAAGTTGATCAGCATTTAGCTTGCTGGCTGCACCTAAGCCAGTTTTTTGATTGGTTCTTTGGAGTATGCAGCCTGAATCCTTACTAGCTTAAAACCGTCAAGATTTTCTTAACAACGGCCTAAGGATAGAAACGCTGAGCGCTCCCCTCCCTAAAAATCTCCTCTTAGGAATACTTCGCCGACTGCATCCATAAATTTAATTGTAGCAAATAATACAAAAAATAGGTATTAAAAAATACATCAAACAGGTGTAGGCAAACACACTTTTCTCAGAACTGAAACAATATTCATCAAATATCTCGTGCGTCGCTCAACCTTGGAGAGCGCTAAATCTTGTTAGATAAAGGTTGAGAGTTAAGGGGACAAGTGCGTAAGTCTGTTACAGTTTAGATAGCACAAATTTCATCGAATTAACTACTCCTAAAGGTAGAACTAGCTAATTCGGTAATTTTGTTGATAGTCGCTAAGTCGGGAGCTGATATTTGGCTATCCATGCTTAGCCAAAGCAGATACTCGATATTACCAGCAGGTCCTGTAACTGGCGACCAAGTTAAGCCTTTATAAGCCCAACCTAGCTGGTGGGAGACTTGTAAGACTTGCGCGATCGCATCAGCGTGATCGTTAGGATCGCGTACAACCCCTTTTTTACCAACACGCGATCGCCCTACTTCAAACTGCGGCTTCACCAGCAACACCACTTCACGAGGCGGTTGCAGTAGATTCCACAAAGCCTCCAAAATTTTAGTTAAGGAAATAAACGACACATCCACAACTCCCAAATCAGCCGCTTGGGCATCACCATATAAATCAGCAGGCTGAAGGTGCCGCAAATTAGTACGTTCTCGCAAAACTACTCGTTCATCAGTCCGTAGACTCCAAGCTACTTGTCCATAGCCAACATCAACGCCATAAACTTGTTTAGCACCAGCTTGCAGCAAGCAGTCGGTAAAGCCACCTGTAGAAATCCCCCCATCTAGGCAAATCCGCCCCTGCACCGGAATGGCAAACTCTTCTAAGGCTTTAGCCAGCTTTTCACCGCCTCTAGAAACATAAGGCAATTTCTCCTTAATCTGAATTTGTGCGGTTATCTCAATCTCAGTTCCCGGCTTATCAATTACCTGCTGATTCACCATCACCTCACCTGCACGAATCAGCCTCTGCGCCAGCTGCCGCGAGGAGCAGAGATTTAGATCTACTAACAAGATGTCAAGTCGTTGCTTCAACCTTCTAATTTCTGTCTTGAGAGTCGGGAGTCGGGAGTCGGGAGTCGGGAGTCGGGGAAGAAAGATAGGAAGTCGGGAGTCGGGAGTCGGGAGTCGGGAGTCGGGGAAGAAAGATAGGAAGTTGGGAGTTGGGAGTTGGGAGTCG
>DALYIW010000303.1:9093-9323 GCA_031970155.1 Coleofasciculaceae cyanobacterium CTOTU46601
AAGAAAGATAGGAAGTCGGGAGTCGGGAGTCGGGAGTCGGGAGTTGGGGAAGAAAGAGTAGTCTGGCTTTTGAAAAAGTCAGTCTCCTGACCATTGAACCACCAACAACCAACAACCAACAACCAACAACAAAATGTTAAAATAGCATCATACCGTGGGGCACACGGAAATCAACGCTTGAGGAAGAAGCTGTAACGCTTCGGCATCAGAAAGTAAGGCCCAGAGTAAGG
>DALYIW010000303.1:9409-10352 GCA_031970155.1 Coleofasciculaceae cyanobacterium CTOTU46601
TAGATGAAGGGTGGGCTATTGCCCACCCGTGTAAAGTTTTTAGACAGCTTTTACCTTTTCAGCCGCAGCCCGAACCATCTGGTTAGCATAACCCCATTCGTTGTCATACCAACTCATCACTTTTACCAAGTCCCCATCAACAACTTGTGTCATAGTCAAGTCAACGATTGAGGCGTGGGCATCACCGACAATATCAGAGGAGACGATGGGATCGTCAGTAGCACTCATGATGCCTTGATAGCGATCGCTTTGTGCTTCTTCTCGGAAAATACTGTTAATTTCCTCCACTGTTGTTGCTCGTTCAGTAACAAAAACAATGTCAGAGATAGAACCTACAGGAATCGGGCCACGTACAGATACACCATCAAACTTACCTTTATATTGAGGTAAAACTTTGGTGGTTGCGATCGCAGCTCCCGTAGTACTGGGTACAAAATTAGCTGCTGCTGCCCTTCCTTCCCGGAATAGCTTCTTGCTCGGTCCATCTACAATAGCTTGAGTAGCTGTGTAAGCATGGATAGTTGTCAGAATCGCCTTTTTGATCCCAATCCGACGCCCCATCACTTCCACCACTGGGGAGATGCAATTAGTAGTACAGCTGGCGCAAGAGAACATTTGAGCGGATTCAGGAACGTGGTTAACGCCATAAACCACCGTTTCCACCCCCTCACTCTTAGTCGGCGCTGAAAGAATAACATACTTAGCACCAGCCTGAAGGTGTTTTTCTAAAGCTTCCTTGTTAGTAAAAAAACCAGTGCTTTCAAACACTACATCAATTCCCAAGCTTCCCCAAGGCAATTGAGCTGGGTCTTTTTCACTTAAAACTTTGTAATGGTTGCCTTCTACAATCAAGCTATTTTCATCACTTTCTACCTTCTTGTCATACCGACCTGAAGGGGTGACAATCCAGCTAAAGACTTGATAAATCAAGCTTTATACCCCA
>DALYIW010000304.1:0-10186 GCA_031970155.1 Coleofasciculaceae cyanobacterium CTOTU46601
TTAACTCCATCTTCTCTCGGTCTAACTTAAGCGTAGCAAGTAACCGTAAACACTCAGCTTTCACGTGCCCACGTTCAAATGGCTCTATTCTCATCTTCGCCATCAGAGCCGACGCTACAGGATTCTCGCGCTTAAGGAAATAGCGAGGCTTACTAAGCGTGTAGGTTGGGCCTTTGGAACGAAACCCAACTATTAACTACAAGGATTGTCTGTTGGGTAACACTCTCGCTCTACCCAACCTACATGAGTGCTACGTGCTTGCCCTGACATGCTCCCGTTTGGGATTTACTTAGGCTTAATTTTATCTCCCCCCTTCACACCAAAACTCGGCGAAAATACTCACGATACAAATTACACCGAGGCATCACCTCATTATTTTGCCTCTGCACCAACCCCATACTGTGCAACTTATAAATCTGCATCGAATCTAATTCAATTGCCTCCGGTGACGTAACAACCTTTTTTAACGCCAAAGCCAGTTCTGGGCATTTTTGCAACGTTTCCAAATGTCGCCGCAAATGGTTGCTATAAATTCCGGCTTCTGTGGCAGCCTCTTGCAATAACTGCTCTAATGTCACCTGAAGAGAACTAACATGATACATTGCCAACCGCACTAGATAAGGATGTCCCCCAACCATCCTCATTAATTCCTCTATTTGGGTATCATTCCAATTCAAATCATGAAGGCGAACTAAATCTTGTATCTGCTTTTTGTCAAACTCCAGCAACTCTACTGGCACCCCTGCGTTGAACGGCGATTGATTCAAATCTAAGGGGATATAAACCTCGGTAGAATGTGCCATCACCAGCCGCAGTTGTTTCCAGCTTTCCGAAATTTTCCCCTTCTCATGCCAGCTTCGCAGCATTCCCAAAAAGTCTTCAATCACTTCGGTATAGGGGAAAAGCCGATCCACTTCATCTAATCCTAAGACCACTGGACAGTCTATTTCTGCCAATAAATACTCTTCAAAGTAGACAGTGCAGTTATCATTACTGCCCCAAATCTCAGTATCCCAATAATCATTTAACTGGTTTTCTAACCTTAACTGCCGACCAACCATCAAACAAAGCCAGCGTAGGAACTTATCCAAATTCGTTAAAATTCCTCGCTCTACACTGCTCAAATCCAAATACACCGTTTGATAATTCTGATGAGCAGCATACGTTAAAAGCTTGATCATTAATGAGGTTTTGCCCATCAGTTTCGGTGCTTTAATCCGAATTAGAGAACCAGGCTTCATAATTGTCTCGTAGCAGAGACACTCGATGCCGGGACGTTTCACATAAAAAGGAGAATCCAATGCCACTAACCCCTCTGGAAATGGTAATTCTCGTCCTTCGGCTTGGGCTAAACCTTTCAGTTGCAAGCAGCAAAGGTGTAAATTTTCGCCCTCTAAGGCGGTTAGTTCTTGTGGTTTCTCGCAACTACGACCAAAAAAAAACGAGGCATCTGGTGCCTCGCCCCAATCTTGATGTCTGTTGGCAATTGCTAGGGAGGATTTTGTGTCGAAAGACTGGGATGGAAACTGATTACTCAAGTCAGCAATTTCTCGCCAATCCAAGGCTAATTTCCCACAGATTTCTACAAACGTCGCATAATCAACGGTTTTTCCGGTGAAGAACCGACTGACTGTGGATAAAGCAAATCCTAGTTCTTCAGAGAAGGCTCTTTGGCTGCGAAAGCCATTACGTTGGATGGCTAATTTAGCTTGCTCAATGCAGGCGCTGCGAACTTTAAGCGATCGGGACATGGCTGCTCTGATATCAAAAGGCTAACAATTATTAAGTTTTTTTTCTGGGAAAGAAATTCAAAAAAGCCCCGAAAGTTATAGAGATTTTAGCACAATAAGTCACTCGAAAGTCAGTACAAAGTCAGTATATTCTCAGTCTCTATCTCGGTTAGGTAAAAGTTTTGATGAATTTGTAGAGCTGAGATGTCCAATGCAAACTCTTGAGCAAAATAAGAAATCAAGTTAGTCAACGACATCTAGCTAATAAGTAGGAAACAGCGATCGCACAACCAAGGAAAAGGAAGAATTAACTATGCAAATCTGGACTGGTGACAATAGCAACAACTACCATAAGGGAGGCTCACAAGCCGAGCGCATCCGAGGATTAGGCGGTAACGATACGTTACTTGGCGAGGGTAGCAATGACGATATCTATGGAGGTCTTGGCGCAGATAGCATTTTAGGTGGTCAAGGTCATGATAGTCTTCTAGGCGATTCAAACGGCACCCCTTTCGCAGGTCCGGATGACATCCTCACATCTGTGTTCGATGTAACGAGAAATTCCTTGTTAACAGGTAACCTCCGTATTATCCCCGGTATTATTTGGACAAAAGAATTCCGGCAGGCAGCTAGTCCTCAATTCTTTACTAATACTCCAAACGATGATGTAATTCGGGGTGGCGAGGGCAACGATACAATCCTTGGTGAACAGGGTTTTGACACACTATTTGGAGACTCTGGTAACGATCGCATCTTTGGCGGTGTTGGCAATGATTCGATATTCGGCGGTGCTGATAACGATACTCTCGCTGGTGACGACGGGGACGACACAGTATCTGGTGACCAAGGTGACGATAACATTAGCGGTGTCTCTGGTAACGACAGTCTCCTAGGTGGTTTTGGTGATGACATCATCAACGGCGGGTCTGGCAACGATTACTTATATGGGGCAGAGGACAACGACGCCCTATACGGTGGACTTGATAACGATATCCTCATAGGCGATATTGGCGATGATTTCCTAGATGGGGGTTCGGGTGCAGACAGCCTCGACGGTGGCTACGATTACGATAGCCTCAAAGGTGGAGAGAACAGTGACACCCTTTATGGACGTAGCGGGGAAGACCTTCTAGACGGCGATTCCGGCAATGATGTGTTGATGGGTGGTGCAGATAACGACAAACTCTATGGCGACACTGGCAACGACACACTTTACGGTGCGGCTGAGAATGATCAGGGTGACAGCTTCGAGAATGATCAGCTTGACGGCTTCACTGGCGATGATTTACTATTCGGCGATCGTGGTGACGATACGCTTATTGGTGGCGAAGGCAGGGATACTCTCATTGGTGGAGCGGACAACGATTTGCTCGTAGGCGGTATTATTTCTGAAGGTAAGAGCTTTGGTGATAATACAAGCGATACTTTCAGGTTTACTGGAGACGAGTTGGGTAACAGTTTCGGAAACGATACCATCCAAGGCTTCGATCCAGGATTAGACAAAATTGAGTTCGGTTTCGATATTGTACTCAAGCGAAATCCCGATCTGAGAAATCCCAACTTGGATTCAGCCCTTAAGAATTTCGAGCTCTTTGATGTTTACCCTAACGGAAATCTTCAAGGGGCAGATGGAGTAATTAGCGAAACAGATACCCCATTCGTGACGCACAACCTCAATGGCGATCTAATCCTCAACCTACCACAATCCGGTGAACTCTTATCTGTAGACCAGCAGTCTCTAGGTACTATCGAATATCAAAGAGACGGCAGCCCTATTCCTTTCGACGGCGGCAGTATTTTGATTGAGTCCAACTTTGAGTTTGATCCACTCACGCTGACTCAGAGCGACTTCATCTTCTTCAGCTAAACAGATTGTCTCAACACCAGTTATTTCGATTCTAGAACAAGGAAGATTCTGACATGCGTAAAATATTCTATTTGGCACCAGTGATGTCGTTAGCTTTGATACTTGGAGTTGGTGTTTCTTTGAAAACACAGGCGAGGCATGACAAGGAAGTGACAACTACTTATTACAGCAATGCAACTTATAAAAAAGTTGTTGGAGAGAAGACTTTGCCTTGTGGCGGAGGCATTATTAAATGGGGAGTAGAAACACAGTTTTATAAGAAATCCTCCGCATCCTGTAATTGAGGATTGTTATCCCAATTTCCTTACCCGCAGTCTAGAAGACTGGGGCTACACAAACAAAGCCTGCGTAGGCAGGCCTAAGATGCGAGTCCGCGCAGGCGGCCTACCCTACCCTTCGGGGAACGGGAACGCTGCGCGAACGTTTGTGTAGCCTAAGGCTTCCAGCCTTTGGGCTTAAGTTGACACCAATGGGCGACGCTAAGCCCCTACCAAAAATGTGTAATCCACAAAAGTTGAGTTTTGTAGTAGGTTGGGTCGAAGTTATGAGACCCAACATCTTTGTGTTTGTTGGGTAACGAAGAAAGTTCTACCCAACCTACGCCATTGAATAAACAAAAAGGCAAATTGCTTTCTCCTGATGCCAGTTGGTTTTCTCATTTGGGTAATTCACGCATTCATTTTGGTCATTTGCGTAAGCCAACAAGCAAATTGCTTTCTCATTTCAGTAATTTCCGCATTCATTTAAGTAATTTCCGTAAGCAGAAAGGTAAATTGCCTTTTCTTGATGTCTGTTTGCTTTCTCATTTCAGTAATTTCCGCATTCAGGATGACTCTTTGAGTAGGGAAAAATTCTTTTAGAGTTCCTTATATTTACTCAGGCTGATTACCGCTAAAGTTTTTTATGGTGGGAAGAGTAAAGCCATTTCACTTCAAAAATGGTGTGAAATAGCTCGAACTGTACACAATTACAGGTGCATCATCATGGTACGCAAAAAACGAACCTCCCAGACCTTAGAAAAAGCAGTGCGGCGGGCAGCTAGCTTGTCTTCGATTAGTTCCAATTTAGATCTTGGCAATGGACTCACCCTGCCTGCCTTCTCCACTCTGATTGAAACGATGCGAACCCGAGAGAATGACTATAACAGTGCCCTTTCTAACCTAGATAAGCTTTACCGTGAAATGTTGGAAACCGAAAGCGAGTTGGGCGATATGGCAGAACATATGCTGTTAGGCGTTGCCGCCCGCTATGGGAAAAGCAGCGTGGAATATGGCATGGCAGGAGGCGTCCCCAAAAATCAGCGCCGTAAAAGACTGCGAGGCGAATCTTCCATGTCTGCGGCTGAACCTGATGCCTCTTGATGTTGTGCGATCGCATTGTTTACCCTTTCACAAAAGCTAAGCAAGCATAGAATACAGTAGGGGCACGGCTGACCTAAGCCCCTACCAAGAATGTGTATTCCACAAGAGTTGAGTTTTGTAGTAGGTTGGGTCGAAGTTATGAGACCCAACATCTTTGTATTTGTTGGGTAACGAAGAGAGTTCTACCCAACCTACGCCCTGGAGGATTAATGGTTGTTAGCAAGCGGCATATTCGGTAAATTGTCGCTTGAAGGGAGACTTAAATCCTAAAACGATATCCTTCTGTGGGACTCCAGCTTCAACCAATTCATTGGCTACTCCCACTTCTGTTCCATCACTCTGAATCCAAATTTTGTCATCCTTGATATCAATGTGAATTAGACTGCCATATTCTCGTCGTTGGTCGTGCCAACCTACAAGCATTAATAAGTAATGATTGCGTTCTATATCAAAAATTAACTGCACTTCAGTTTCATCATCTTTAAGGTTGGCAATGTGTGCCATGAGAATTTTTCGCACCAGTTCGGGATAATTTAAGTTTTCCATAAAACAATCTCCTGCTTATTAGCATCAAACACGAGCAACTTAAGCTGATATTCTTCTACTGCATCCTGAATAAATTGGCGCTGAAACAGAGTATCATAAGTATCTGTAGGGATAGCCAGATATAAAATTATATCTGGCAATTTTTGTTTCAGGGCTAACCGATAGTTTAGGAATTGACCAAGTGCTAAGTGAAACTCAGTCATTTCCGATTCTCTTAAAAAACTTTTAATTTCTACGGCTATCTTTCGATCGGCTTTCTGAGCAGCTATGAGTTTCTCGGCTGTCAAATCTATATACATCTCAGTTCCACCAACTTTAATGTATAAAGGATCGTCGGTGATAATCCACCCATCTTTTTCTAGAGCTGACCGGACGGTATCGTGAAAAATATCTTTGGCTGGCATTAACAGATAGGCCCGGCTACCGGTGGAGGTGGCACTGGTGCCATGTACCTTAACGGCATCAAATTGCAGGGCTGGCATCTCAACGGCTGGCGTCTCAACGGCATCAAGCCTCAGAGTATGAGTATGCAAGACACAAAACTACAAGGCATGGAAGTGCAAAACTTTAAAGTCGAAGGTGGACAGCTTGTAGCCGTAACGCGAGTGGCTGGTGAAACGCCCCTGAATAAGTTGCCAGTCAGTGCTGACGAGGATTAGTCGCTCAAACATTGCAGCAAAAAAGATCCCCGACTTCTTAAAGAAGTCGGGGATCTGAATCGTTAGCAAAAACTAAAACGATGAAAAAGACATTTCTCTACAGTTTTGTTGGCTTTTTTCCGGTATTACTTTTTAGCTGTGGACTGTCTACCAAGAATCCGAACAGCAGTTATACAACTAATTCAAGCGGCAGAAGCAGCGTGACTGCCCAGATGACTGAGATTGTTAAAGGCAAAGATTTAAAAGGCTCACAGTTTAGTGCAGTTGACGAACAGGGGAGAAAAATGAGAGCGGTGGTTGGTCAACTGCTGAGAAAGTGAAGCAGAAGTGGTCAAATTCATTGCTTTTTAATGATTCATATGTAAGAAAACGTGATTAGTGTATGAGGAGAGGGAAACTGCTAACCTTTAGCACAGAATCTGCTAAAATTTTCTCTGACATTTTAAATAAAATTTTATGCCTAATTGAGTGATTTCCTCAATCACTTTCCTGAAGATGAGGTCACCATTGGGACTCACCCATGGAGGCAAAATCAGCAGGCTCTTCACTACTAAGCACAAAGCCCGAAAGTAGTGCTTTTGATGCCAATAAACATTGGCTACACATGCCAGTGCCATTCCTTTCTCTTCTTTGTGGTTAATTTCACTGGCAATCACAAGAGCTTGCTCTCCATACTCTATTGCTTTTGTATATTGTTTCAGGCAACCGTAGCAATAGGAGAGGTCGGACATCGCGCTTGCTTGTGTTATTCGCTTTCCTAGTTCACGACCAATTCTTAACTTTTGTTCACAGCACTCAATGGCATCCTGGTACTGTTTTAAGTAAGTACTGTAGACACCACCCAAAGCACTCAATATCGCGGCTTGTGTGGGTAAAGAACCTGTTTCACGAGCAAAGTTTAGAGCTTCATTCAAGCACTCGATCGCCGCTTGAGTTTGTCTGAGAAGAAAGTAACTACAGCCCAGATAGTATAAGGCTGTGTGTTTCTGACATTGATTATCTGTTTGAGTACTAATTTCTAACTGCTGTTGTAAATAAGCGATCGCTTGTTTGTATCGTCTTCGCGAGATGTGAACTCCTCCTAGCCATCCCAGTATTAGCCCTTCCATTTCGCGATCGCCAAGTTCTTTCGCGATCGTTAATGCTTGCTGAGAATATTTGATACCTCTACGATAATTTCCTCTAAGGATATGGTAAGTTCCTATGCCCCCTAGCGCCTGCCCTTCCTCCTTTCTAGCTTTGATTTCACGAGCAATAGCTAACTGTTGTTCAAGACAATCGAATGCACTCTGATGCTGTTCTAGTGAGAAATAAACACCAACCAATCCACTCAACGCTTGTGCTTCTGCTAGCTTGTTGCTAATTTTACGAGCCAGTTCTAAGTGTTGAGTGTGATAGCCGAGAGCTTTCTGAACCTGCCCTAAGTGACAATAAGCTCTACCTAAACCCCACAAACATAAACAGTCTAAATCTAGATTAAATTTACCTAAAATCCGACTATAAAGTTCTATTTGTTCCGAATCGTAGCCCCAACTTTGCAATTGTTCATGCAATTTTTTAGCATTTCCAGTTTTCGTTGGCGAGAACAGTATCTGGCTAGCTGGTTGCCATGCTGAAATTTCGCAGAGATGGTGAAAAGCTTCTAAGTAACCGCGCACTTGCTCTAAATTAGAAGCATCTGGTTCTGGTTCGTAGGCATTCATCCAGTAGAAAGCTGCTTTTAGGTGAGCTTGCTCTTGAAGGGTCAAGTTTCTGATAGGTTGATGAGATACTCCCGCTTGGTTAACTATCTCATCCGATAGCACCAGCATCAGTTGACCTGCCCAGTTATAACGGACATTTAGAAGCTCTTGTATTGAAAGCGATCGCAATTCTATCAAGTTAGGCACCACGAGATCTGATCTCACCACGAAAGAATGAAAATTCTCTTCCCCTACTCCCTACTCCCTACTCCCTACTCCCTACTCCCTCTAATAGCGATCGCATCCTCCTTACCCGTGGCAAATGTCACAAGTTGTCGCTAGTTGATGGAGTGGATTAAGACGGTAGTAGAGTCGATTGGTCTCTCCTTCAGGCATCAGTAGACCCTTCTCTACCATTGTTCGTAGTTCGCGCTGGAGGGTCCGCCGCGAAGGCTCTGGGCAAATCTCCTCAAAGTCCTGAATGGTTAGCCCTCCATGCTCAATGGCGAAAGTAAGGGCTTTTTGTTGGCGAGGTGAAAGCTGGTACTTCTGGCAAAGTACATCGGGAGTACACTCCTTAGCAAGAGCTTGCGCTGTGTTGGGCAGTAATTCATCACCCACGTAGGGCTGTAGGTAGGCTACCAATAGCTCTCGAACTTCCTGGTAAAGCAGCTTTCGGTGAGTGCGATCGCTACGTAACGCGACCAACAGCAGGGAGTTATAGCACTGGATGCAGACTTGTGCGAGTAGTTTGCTTTTCTCGGTACTCAAAGCAGGGTTTCGCAGCCTTAAGTGACTAGCAAACTGTTGGATAAGTCCCTGAGTAAAACTATCGTCAAAGTACTTAAACATCTCTGGGGCGACACAGTACTGGATGTAGACAACTTTCGGCCCTGGATGCTCGAAATAGACAGCGAATGTCTCTACTATCTGCTGAATCATCTGCTCCAGTGGTACTTTCGCCATCTCAGGAGTCATTAACTTAGCGTGGATGGCGGTTACCTGCTCCATGTGACGTTCTTCCAAAGCGTGGAAAATCGCTAGTTTGTCGGGAAAGAACTGGTAGAGAGAACCGATCGCAGTTTTGGCGCGAGAAGCGATCGCATGAGTTGTCGCCGCCTCGTAACCCACCTCAGCAAACACTTCAGCAGCAGCAACTAGAATGCGTTCGACACGTTGTAGGCTGCGTTGCTGCTTAGGCTGGCGGCGTAGGGATGCGTTTTTTGATGTTGAAGCGTTCATGGATTCAGCGTAACTTGTGCGATCGCGTAAGCGCTGCTCACTTGAGGCGATCGTCTTGACAAACATGAATTTAATGTCATATTTTTAAATAGAAGCAAAGAATTTGTCACTAATACTACTTTGTCATTTACTGTTGATTGTTTTTAGCAAACAACAAACAACCCTTCGACAAGCTCAGGGCAAGCCAAACAACCAACAACAAACAACCAACAACCAACAACCAACAACCAACAACACTCACATCCTATGTCTTTTAAGCATGGGATGAGGGAATCGATTTGGAATTTACCATAATAAACAAGGAGAAAAACCTATGTCTATGCTTGAGGGTGCGCCCTGGCTATTGGCACATAAATCTATGCTGGAAATTAACAAGCCGAGAAAAGTATCTCTTTACGGTGCCGACTATGTGCTTTGGCAAGATCGAGCAGGCAAAATCAACGCTTTACCTAATGCTTGTCCTCACATGGGAGCGCTGTTATCTGAAGGATGGTGTCACGAGCATGAAGATAAAACAAGTGTAGTCGTCTGCCCTTTTCATGCACTTGAATTTGATAGCAAAGGTTGCACCGTTTTGCCGGGTTCTAAAAAGAAAACTCTGCCGCAATTAGAGCCGCTAGAACTGATTATTCAAGGTGATTTTATTTGGTCTTATGGCGGGTATGAACCAAAGATACCGATTCCCAATATTCTCAATGAAATTGCTTCCCAATATGAGTTTATTGGTCATACGGCTGACACTAGCGTGGAGACAGACTTACTCCCAATGCTGCTCAATATGCACGACTACAATCATCAAAATGGCACTCATCGACCCCTATTTAAGATTGAAGAAGTGCAATTTGAAAGTTTTATCGATAACGGTCATCAACGTTTCGGAAACCACAGTCACGGACAACGGAGATGATGGTGTAGAAATCGATGGTACCGACAACAGCTTCAAGCTAGAGAAGTCCGACGTCAGCGGCAACGTGGGCGATGGCATCGATGTCGATGGCACCAACAACAGCGTCACCGTTCAACAATCAAGCTTGAGCGACAATGGAGTCGGCAGTCCCGACTTGGAAGATGGTCTCGATATCGATGGCAGCGACAACAC
>DALYIW010000305.1:0-10163 GCA_031970155.1 Coleofasciculaceae cyanobacterium CTOTU46601
TTGACACCAATGATTTGTGTCTTTCCCCGACTCCCGACTCCCGACTCCCTACTCCCCTTCGTTTAACGCGTACGTTTTACAGGTAACGACTCCGGTGGAGCAATATCAGCCCCAGCTTTTGCTTTTGGACCCGTTTTGCTTGGGCTAGATTTTATCCCAGGCTTCTTAGTCGCTTCTTTCTTCTCAGCTTTAGGAGAAACTGAACTCTGGGAAGAAGACAGTGGCTTCGGTTCAGCGGATACTCTGGGAGTGGATGAGGTGGTTGACATCCAACTGAGTCCTCCTACAGCTCCCGCGATCAGGGCTGTATAGCCAAGATACAAATGAATGTTATTCACTTGCAATCCTGGAACCGAAACGGAATGATGCCAAGAGGGAACCACAGACTTGACTGGATCGGGTTCTGGTAAGGAATCGGCCATCGATATACCATTCAAACCTAAAGCATGACCCATCCGACGGATGAAACCGCGAATGTAGACATCTTCTGGTAGATCATCTATGCGCCCAGCTTCCAAGGACTCGATTTGGTGAAGTGGCACTAAGGTTTGACGGTGGAGTTGCAGTACACTTAGCGATCGCGCTTCACGCGCCTGCCGCAGTTCTTGACCAACTTTTCGCAAAAGCTCTTCCCGCTCTTGTTTGACTGTTTGGGCTGCTAGTTCTGCCTTAGTGGGCTTTTTGGTTGGTTTATTGTCGCTAGTACGTCTACCGAACAGACGGCGCGATTGGCTGGTGTTAACTGGCTTAGAGACTTCTGCAACAGTAGGTGCCGTAGGCTGTGACTCCGCCTGTACTGAATTATCTAGTACCTTCTGGAGAGAATCAGGAGCTTCGTAGTTAGCTGGATTCATTCCCTCAGAAGTAACAGGAACCACCTTATACTGTTTTGCAACTTGCTGAAACGTCAACCGAACAGCCTCTCGCCCCACGGCTTTAACTAGAAGTTGAGCCGGGCCAAAACCCTCGCCTACCATCGTCTGTAAGCCTGCCATTGTGCGCCGGTAAACTTCACTATTGAAAAGTTCAGCTTCTATTTGATTCAGGATAGAGCGCAAGCTTTCCTGAGAAATTTCAATGGTAGGGCTTTCAATAACACCGCTATCATACGAAGGTTGCATAACCATAGCTTTCTCGTCTGTGCTTGAGTAACACTGTTTTGACTAAACCACGCAAGGGATGAAGTGAGTGTGCAATCATGCTACCCACACCAATTAGTGGTGAATTGACCATGAAAGGATGAATGCAGGCGATAAGCAGGATGAATAGTGTTTATACAAGCCTCGTAATTTATGGAGTAATTCATCAACAGAGGGATGAAGCATGAATTTCAACTACAATCCTCATCCCGGACTAACGTCCCGCTGCGCTATCATCCTTCATTCTTCAATTTTCTGGTTCACGCCCCGCATTGGGTTCGGGTACAACCCGACTTCGCCTGTGAGTGGACGGCGTTCATCCTTCATCCTTCATCTTTCCGTTGACAGTAGCTTAGTCCATCTGAATAATCTTTTCTGGAACCTAGGTACCTATCCGGAAGTTATGCCAAAAAAAGCCTCTAGGTGTTTAGAATTAGAGAATTTCTCCTAAATCCGCCTCGTACACCCCCTCTATTCATTTTTCTCTAATTAATTAGGTAATGGGCTTCTCATCAGTTTTTGTGATGCGATCGCCAACACGCTACCCAATATTTTTGCTTCCATTGGAATGTACCCTATCGGCGGAAGTCTACTACATAACACCCATTAACCTTACAAACGTTGAGAATACCAAAATGAGCAGTAACCTTGTCGGTTATCACATTACTGAAATTCTTTATGAAGGCGCTAATACTCGGATTTGTCGAGCTTTGAAAGAGTCAGAACAAACCTCAGTACTCATTAAAACCATCAAAACCGAGTATCCCTCTATAGAAGAACTGACTCAGTTAAGACATGAATATCAAATACTTCAAAGCCTGGATATAGAAGGAATTATTAAACCTATATCTTTAAACAGTTTTCCATCCGGGTTAGCCATAGTTTTTTCAGATTTTGATGGAGAAGTTTTTGAAAAATTCCTACTAATTAATCAACTAAAATTAAACCAATTTTTGCAAATTTCTATTCAGTTAATCTCAACTCTCGCCGCTCTGCATCAAAAGCATATTCTTCATAAAGATATTAAACCCCAAAATATTTTAATCAATATAAAGACATGTCAAATTAAACTCATCAATTTTAGCATTTCTTCACGTCTGTCAAGAGAAAATAAGACGGTCAGTAACCCCAATTTTCTCGAAGGCACCCTTGCTTATATGTCTCCAGAGCAAACTGGGAGGATGAACCGCTCAATTGACTACCGGAGTGACTTTTACTCCTTGGGTGTCACCTTCTATGAAATGCTAACAGGACAACTGCCTTTTCAAGCTACAGAACCTCTAGAATTAGTTCACTGTCATATTGCTAAAACACCAATACCCCCTAGAGAGCTAAATCCAGAAATTCCCCAAGTCCTTTCCGATATTGTGATGAAACTCTTAGCCAAAACAGCTGAAGAGAGATACCAAAGTGCATTGGGACTGAAGAGTGATTTAGAAACTTGTTTGAATAGATTACAGGCATCTGGCGAGATTTCCCATTTCATTGTCGGTCAGCTTGATTTCTACAGTCAATTTGTTATTACCCAAAAACTTTATGGTCGCGAAAAAGAAGTAGCCACCCTCATGGATGCTTTTGAGCGAGTAAGTAACCCTCCAATTCTTCCTCATAGCAACGAGGGAACAAGATGGGGAGAGATGATGTTAGTAAGCGGTTACTCAGGAATTGGTAAATCCTCTTTAGTCAATGAAATTCATAAACCCATCCTTCGTCAGCGAGGTTACTTTATTTCTGGAAAGTTTGACCAATTTAAGCGGAATATACCTTATGCTTCCCTAATTCAAGCTTTTCAGGAATTGATGCAGCTACTGCTAACTGAAAGTACTGATAAGATAGCAGATTGGAAAACCCAACTCTTAGAGGCTTTAGGAGTAAATGGTCAGGTCATTATTGATGTTATTCCCGAAGTCGAACAAATTGTTGATTCTCAGCCAGCTGTTCCTCAATTAGGAGCAGCTGAATCTCAAAATCGATTTAATCGGGTGTTTCAACAATTTATTCATGTATTTACAACCAAAGAACATCCGCTGGTAATCTTTCTGGATGATTTACAGTGGGCGGATTTAGCTTCCCTAAAGTTGATTCAATTGCTTGCTTGTGACCCTGCTCGTCAATATTTATTACTGATTGGAGCGTATCGAGATAACGAAGTCAGTGCAACTCATCCGTTGATGTTGACTTTAGAGGAGATTCAAAAAACTGGTGGCGTTGTGAACAACATTGTCCTCAAACCTTTGGAACTCAATCATGTCAACCAACTAATCAGTGATACTCTGCATAGCGACATTTCAAAAACTAAATCGCTGGCTAAGTTAATGTTTGACAAAACTCAGGGAAATCCTTTCTTCTTAACTCAACTGCTCAAATCTCTCTATCAGGAAAAGATTTTATCCTTTAACTTTAGTGAAGGCTGCTGGCAGTGGGACATTGAACAGATTCAAGGTATTGATATTACTGATAATGTCGTTGAACTAATGGTTGACCAAATTCAAAAGCTATCACAAAAGACGCAGGATGTCTTAAAGTTAGCCGCTTGTATTGGAGACAAATTTACATTAGATGTCTTAGCCATTGTCAACGAAAAATCTCAGTCAGAAACGGCAAATGATTTGTGGGAAGCACTACAAACAGGTTTAATTTTACCTCTTTCGGAGGCTTATAAGGTTCCACTAGTAATTGATAACCTAGAAACTTCAATTTCTTGGCAAGTTGAGCCGTTAAAAGTGGGCTACAAATTTTTGCATGACCGCGTACAACAAGCGGCTTATTGTCTTATCCCAAATTTACTCCAAAAAGAAACTCATCTAAAAATCGGTCAGCTGTTACTACAAAATACTACGATTGAAGAACGACAAGAAAATATTTTTGCCTTAGTCAACCAACTAAATTATGGTACTGATTTACTTACTTTAGAATCGGAAAAATATGAGCTGGCTGAACTTAATCTCATAGCAGGCCAGAAGGCGAAAGCAGCGACAGCGTATGATTCTGCTATCCGCTATCTAAAGGTAGGTTTGAGTTTATTAACAGCTGATAGCTGGCATCAAAACTATGAATTGACATTAACTCTATATCAGGAAGCAGCGGAAGCAACATTTCTTAGCGGTGACTTTGAGCAAATGGAGCAACTGGCTGAGATAGTGCTGCAACGAGCGAAAACGATTTTGGACAAAATGAAAGTTTATGAAGTAAAAATCAAAACTTGTGAAGTACAAAGAAAACTACTTGAAGCAGTAGAACTTGGTCTGAAAGTTCTGGAAATGTTAGGAGTGAACCTCAATAAATCACCAACCCCGTTAGACATCCAGACAGCCATTGAAGAAACAAAAGCAAACTTAGCAGAAAAAGAAATAGAAGATTTAATTAATCTGCCGTTAATGACAGATGTAAATAAACTAGCAATATTTCGGCTTATAGCCAGTTTAATTCCTGCTGTCTATCAATCTGTACCTGCACTATTTATCCTGATGGCTTGTCAGCAAGTCAATCTATCTATTCAATATGGAAATACTCCTTTTTCAGCTAGCGGTTTTGCTGATTATGGAATCGTTCTCAGCGGTGTGTTACAAGATATTGAAGCTAGTTATAAATTTGGTAGCTTGGCTTTAAATTTATTCTCTCGTTTAAATATTAGTGAAGTTAAGTCTCCGACGCTTTTTAAAGTATCAACATCCATAATGCATTGTAAATCTCATATCAGAGAGACTTTGCCGCTTTTAGAAGATGCCTACTCTAGCGCTATAGAAAATGGGGATTTAGCCCATGCTGGCTATTCAGTAACTCATAAATATCAGTATTCATATTGGAGCGGGCTGGAACTAAAAAAACTTGAACAAGAAATGGCTACTTATAGTAATGTGATTGCTAATATCCGTCAACAAACGGCATTAAAATGGCATCAAATTTTTCATCAAGCCGTTCTGAACTTAATAGAATTATCTGAAAATCCTTGCTATTTAATTGGTGAAGCTTACAATGAGGAGCAATTCTTGCCACTGCACATTCAAGCTAATGATAGAGTGGCAATTCAATACATATTTCTAAATAAATTAATTTTATGTTACCTATTTTGTGAATTTTCTCAAGCTGTGGAAAACTCTACCAAAGCTAAACAGTATTTAGATGGAGTAACAGGGTTTTTGGCTGAGCCGTTGTTCCATTTCTACGATTCTTTAGCACAACTAGCGATATATCCTTCAGTGTCACTCTCACAACAACAACATCTCTTGAACAGAGTGAGAGATAACCAAGAAAAAATGCAAAAACGGGCAACGTATGCGCCGATGAATTTTCAGCATAAGTATGAGCTTGTGGAGGCAGAGAAAGCACGGGTATTAGGTCAAATTGTAGAGGCAATGGAGTATTATGATTGTGCGATCGCTAAAGCCAGAGAATTTGGATACATCCAGGAAGAAGCTCTAGCCAATGAACTAGCGGCAAAATTTTATTTCTCGTGCGGTCGAGAGAAAGTGGCAAGAGACTATCTGACAGAGGCGTACTATGCCTATGTTCGCTGGGGAGCGATGGCAAAAGTCAAAGACTTAGAAATTAAATATCCTCACATTTTTTCCCAGATGCCGAAACCCCAAAAAATCGAAGAAACTCAACTCACTAACTCTACAAATATAAATAGTTCTAGCTTTTTAGATTTAGCGACAGTCCTCAAAGCTTCACAAGCACTTTCTGGTGAAATTGTTCTGAGCAAGTTGCTGACTACGTTGATGCAAATTGTGATAGAGAATGCTGGAGCAGAAACCGGATTTCTGATTTTAGAAAATGCTGGACAGTTGCGGATAGAAGTTTCAGGAGGTGTGAATATTAGGGAGATAACCGTGCTACATTCGCTTCCCGTAGAAACCAGCCAGCAACTCCCGCTATCTGTGATTAATTATGTAGCCAGAACTCAGGAAAATGTCGTCCTCAGTGATGCCACCTGTGAAGGGATTTTTACGACAGATACCTATATTATCAACCAAAAACCTAAATCTGTTTTATGTACTCCCATTGTCTATCAAAGTAATCTTATTGGTATTCTTTACTTAGAAAACAATCTGACCACTGGGGCATTTACAGCCCAGAGGTTAGAAGTTTTACAACTCTTATCTTCTCAAGCCGCTATCTCAATTGAGAATGCTCGTCTCTATCAGGATTTAGAAGAAGCCAATGCTAGATTGAAATCCTCTCATGAGCAATTAGCAGATTATAGCCGGACGTTGGAAGCAAAAGTCGAAGAGCGCACCTTAGAGATACAACAGAAAAATTTACATCTAAAACAGGAGATTTGCGATCGCAAACGAGCAGAAGAAGCTGCCGACGCTGCCAACCGCGCCAAGAGCGAATTCCTAGCTAACATGAGCCACGAGCTCCGAACACCGCTCAACGGCATTTTAGGTTACACCCAAATCTTAAAAAAACACAAAAATTTAACCGAACAGCAACAAAATGGTGTGAGCATCATTCATCAATGTGGCGAACATCTACTAACGCTGATCAACGATATTTTAGACCTCTCCAAAATTGAAGCCCGGAAAATGGAACTTTACCCCAAAGAGTTTCGTTTTCCTGAATTTATTGAGAGCATTGCCGAAATTTGCCGAATTCGTGCCCAACAAAAAGGTATTTCGTTGATTTACAAGACGCTTTCTCCACTTCCTCAAGCCGTTAGAGCTGATGAGAAACGCTTGCGGCAAGTTTTGTTTAACTTACTTAGCAATGCGGTCAAGTTTACAGAAAAAGGCAGTATAACGTTGGTAGTAGGGTATTACGAAGGGAAACTCCGGTTTCAGGTAAAAGATACAGGGATTGGCATTGCACCTGAGCAATTAGAAGAAATATTCTTGCCATTCCAGCAGGTGGGTGAGCAAAGTCGAAGGCCAGAAGGAACGGGATTAGGACTGGCGATTAGTCGTCAATTAGTCCAGATGATGGGCGGTGAACTGAAGCTGAAGAGTACTTTAGGTAAAGGTAGTGTTTTCTGGCTGGATTTGGATTTGCCTGAGGTTTCTCCAGGGGCTGAGGTTACTAACTTAGATGAAGAAAACATTATTGGTTTCAAAGGTAACAAGCGAAAAGTTCTGGTAGTAGATGATCACTGGGCAAATCGTTCGGTTTTGGTCAATCTGCTAGAGCCTTTAGGGTTTGAAGTTCTAGAAGCAACTGATGGACAAGATGGTATTTTCAAAGCACATGAGTTTAAGCCCGACATAATTTTTATGGACTTAGTAATGCCCGTGCTGGATGGATTTGAAGCCACCCGTCGGATCAGAATGTTGACGGAACTCAAAGGAGTAGTGGTGATTGCCATCTCAGCGAGTGTTTTTACGTTCGATCAACAGCAAAGTCAGGAAGTAGGTTGCGATGACTTTATCCCCAAGCCCATCAAGGAAGCAGAGCTTTTAGAAAAATTACGGGTTTACTTGGGACTGGAATGGATTTATGGGAAAGATGTAGATGCGATCGCGGATTCTCGTACAGTAGCAGGAAGGATAGAGGCTCAAAACATCTCACTTTATACCTCATCCTCTACACCTGAAAATTCTCTCGTAGCTCCCCCTGCACCAGAAATCGCTGTTTTACTCGATCTGGCAATGATGGGCGACTTGAAAGGGATTGTAGAACAAGCTGCAAGACTAGAGGAGTTAGATCAGCAGTGGGTGCCCTTTGCTACCCATCTACGTCAACTCGCCAAAAGCTTTAAAGGAAAACAAATTTTAGAATTTTTAAAAAAGATTAAGAGGCAAAATGAGTATTAATACTCCTTATGAAGGTGTCATTTTAATTGTTGATGATACTCCCAGCAACTTAGAAATGCTGTTTGATTTCTTAGGCAACTCCGGCTTCAAAGTCTTGATTGCTGAAGATGGTGAAAGTGCGATCGCCAGAGCAGAATATGCTCCACCCGATCTGATTTTATTAGATGTGCTCATGCCAGAAATGGACGGGTTTGAAACCTGCCGCCTTCTGAAAGCCAATGAATTAACCAAAGACATTCCTGTAATTTTTATGACGGCTCTTTCCGAAGCAACGGATAAAGTCAGAGGCTTAAATCTCGGTGCAGTAGATTACATCACCAAGCCGCTTCAACATGAAGAAGTTTTAGCCCGTGTCAAGCTTCATTTAAGCCTCCAGAATCTAACCAAAGCATTAAAAGAACAAAATGCTCGCTTAGAACAAGAAATTCAAGAGCGCGAACGCTCACAACAGAAAATCCGCGAACAAGCCGCCCTACTTGATGTCGCAAGCGATGCAATTATCCTTCGAGACTTAAGCAGCCACATTTTATTTTGGAACAAAGGGGCTGAACGTTTATACGGATGGAAAGCAGAAGAAGCACTAGGCAAGAATGCTACCCAATTGTTGTATCAAGAAACGTCATCTCAACTCCAACACCATCAGGAAATACTAGCTGAACATGGCTCATGGCAGGGTGAGCTACATCAAATTACAAAAGAAGGCAAGGATATTATCGTTGCCAGTCGTTGGTCTCTGGTACGTAATGAAGATGGGCAACCCAAATTTATCCTTACAGTCAACACCGACATTACAGAAAAAAAACAACTCGAAGCACAATTTCTCCGGGCGCAGCGCATGGAGAGTATCGGAACCCTAGCAAGCGGCATCGCTCACGACCTCAATAATGCACTAGCACCTATTCTGATATCCGTTCAATGTCTGGAACAAAAAATCAAGGATGAGCAGAGTCAACGGCTACTAAAAATACTAGAAAAAAATACTAAACGGAGTTCTGATTTAGTCAAACAAGTCCTATCATTTGCACGAGGACTCGAAGGTCAGCGCACAACCCTACAAGTAGGGCATTTAATCACAGATATTGAGCAGATTGTTAAACAAACATTTCCCAGATCCATAGAAATTCATACTGATGTATCAACCCCAAACCTTTGGACTATCTCTGGGGATGCTACCCAATTACATCAGGTGTTGATGAACCTCTGTGTTAATGCTCGTGATGCCATGCCAGAGGGCGGTATCCTAGAAATTTCTGCTCGCAATGTGTGGATTGATGAAAACTATGCCCGGATGAATCTTGATGCTAAGGTAGGTATCTACATTGTCATTACTGTATCGGACACAGGAATGGGCATTCCTCGTGAAATAGTCGATAGAATTTTTGAGCCATTTTTTACAACAAAAGAGCTAGGCAGAGGCACAGGGCTTGGTCTTTCTACAGTGATGGGCATTATCAAAAGCCACGGCGGTTTTATAAACGTAGTTAGCGAAGTCGGAAACGGAACAAAATTTAACGTGTACTTACCAGTTACCCAGACAAGTACAACAGGTGACATCAACGAGGAAGGTAATGAAGTACCTAGAGGGCATGGAGAATTGATTCTCGTGGTTGATGATGAAGATTCAATCCGCGAGATTACCAAAACAGCACTAGAAGCCAATTCCTATAAAGTTTTACTGGCTAGTGACGGTATCGAAGCCGTCGCCTTGTATTCACAACATAAAGAAGAAATTAGTGTTGTGTTGATTGATATGATGATGCCATCAATGGATGGTCCAACTACTATTCGTGTGTTGCAAAAAATCAACCCGCAAGTCAAGGTTATTGGCATCAGCGGACTCGTGTCAAATCACGAGATGATTGCCATCTTGGGTAATACGGTAAAAACCTTTTTATCAAAACCTTACACATCAAATGAACTGTTGAAAAATCTACAGTTCGTTCTCAACACTTAATTTGTTATTGGTTGTTGGTAAGAAAAGTGGTACCAAGTTTCTAAAGTATTACTATAATTTTTTTATTCCACTGGTAGTAATGGAACTCAGTGGTCGAACTTAGCCCTGTTTAAAAAAAGTGGTACTATAAATCAAAAGCCACTTGCTTTTCATTCAACAAACAACCCAACGACCAAGCTCAGGGCAAGCCAAACAACAAACAACAAACAACAAACAACAAACAACAAACAACCAACAACCAACAACCAACAACAAATAACAAACAACAAACAACCAACAACAAACAACAAACAACAAACAACCAACAACCAACAACAA
>DALYIW010000306.1:0-336 GCA_031970155.1 Coleofasciculaceae cyanobacterium CTOTU46601
GACTCCCGACTTTCAAGCTAGGTCTAATCTTCTCAAAGCGGACGCGCAGCCCGTCTTTTGGACTTCGCATGGGAAACAGAACAGGCTCAAGGTTTTGCTCAGGTAGGAGTTCCCACTGGTAGCCTCGCAACAGTTGGGCGGCAATAATCTTCATCTCCAGCTTGGCAAACGCGATTCCGATACAAACTCGCGGCCCGCCACCAAAACCGATGAGGCTATAAGGCTTTTGTTTATGTTCTTGGCGTTCTGGGCTGAATCTCTCAGGGTCAAACCGCTTGGGTTCTGGGTAAATTGACGCTAGTTGGTGTGTCGCTGGAATGGAATACGATAGCATCC
>DALYIW010000306.1:352-632 GCA_031970155.1 Coleofasciculaceae cyanobacterium CTOTU46601
ACCTGGAAGCCATTAAACTCAAAAGGCTTGATAACACCCCGAAACCCACCCCCCACTGGTGGATGGAGTCGTTCTATCTCTGAGAAGATTTGCTCTAAATACGGCATCTTGCCCAGTTGTTCTAAACTCAGCCCGCCTTGACTGGCAAGACTCAACTGTTCTTCTCTAGCCTTTTGCAACACTTCTGGGTGACGCCCTAACTCCAGGCAGAACCAGGTAAGCATAGCAGTAGTGGTTTCATGACCGGCAAACAGCAACAGCATCGCTTGGGCAGTCAGTT
>DALYIW010000306.1:648-10074 GCA_031970155.1 Coleofasciculaceae cyanobacterium CTOTU46601
CTCTTCATCTCTAGCTTGGACTAACATGCTGAGGGCGTCGTTGGTGGGGTGTTGCTGTCGCTGATGTACCACTTGGGTGATATGCTGCAACAATTGGTCACGAGCTGCGATCGCACGCCCATATTTCGTAATCGGCAACGGTAAGGGGTTGATAGCAAACAAGCCATTGGTCAGCGTTGTAAACAACCGACTAAGGCGAACCACTTCTGAACCAGGACTAGCACCCACCAATAACTGGCTAGCTATATCAAACGTCAATTGTTTAAATTCCTCAAACCAGCCAAATTCCTGTTTTTGCTCCCATTTCTGGAGATAGTCCTGTGTAATCGACTCCATCGTGGTGATGTATCCGGCTAGCGCTGGCCCATGAAAGGCTGGCATCATCAGGCGGCGCTTCTGTCGATGTTCTTCACCATCCTGGAGAAACAGAGATTCTCCTAGCAACTCTTTAAAATTGTTCGGCCATCCTTCCCGCCAAGAAAAATGATCCATATGACTGGACAGGACAAATTCCACTGCCTCAGGACCAATCATATACACCGTTGGTCTGCCGAGAATGTGAGATTTAAAGATTGGGCCGTACTGCTTATAGCGCTTCTCGATAAACTGGGGGTCTAACAGGAGTGAAAGTGTCTCTCCGATAATTGGCAGACCGAAGCTACCTGGTGGAAGTTGAGGACTGTGCATTGATTGATGTTTTATAAGCCGCTACTAGCTCTAGATTAACTGTAATGCCGCGATCGCCTGAATATACCCAGCAGCCTTGGACAACCACCTATAGCGAAATTATCGATGTTCGCAGCGAAAGCGAGTTTGCCGAAGACCATATGCCAGGTGCTCTTAACCTGCCCGTACTCAATGATGCTGAACGCGCCAAAGTTGGCACCATCTATAAACAAGTTAGCCCCTTCGACGCCCGTAAAGTCGGTGCAGCTATAGTAGCCCGCAACATTGCACAGCATCTCGACACTCACTTCGCCGCCAAAGATAAAAGCTACCATCCTTTAGTGTATTGCTGGCGAGGTGGTCAGCGTTCTAACAGTATGGCTCAGGTACTCAGTCAAATTGGTTGGCAAGTTACCGTCCTTGAAGGAGGATACAAAACCTACCGCGCTGATGTACGCCAGCAGCTGCAACAGCTACCCGAACAATTTACTTACCAGGTGTTATGTGGACTGACTGGTAGTGGAAAAACCCATCTCCTGCGACAGCTTGCACAGCGAGGTGTCCAAGTGTTGGATTTAGAAAGTCTGGCAAATCATCGGGGTTCCTTGCTAGGTCAAGAGTGGGAAGGCAAATTTTCACCTCAACCCTCACAAAAACGCTTTGAATCGTTACTACTGCAACAGTTAAAAAGCTTTGATGTTAGTAAACCTGTGTGGGTGGAAGCCGAAAGCAACAAAATTGGACAGGTTTATTTACCCCCATCCCTGTGGCAACAAATGAAGCAAGCTAAGTGTATTGAAATTCAGCTGCCACAATCTGCCAGAGTCGAATGGTTGTTACAAGAATATCCGCACTTAGTCACTCACCCTGACCTTCTCAAATATCAGCTACAGCGCCTTAAATCTCGCTATGGCGGGAAAAAAATCAACGAGTGGTACAGTCTTATCGATGCGGGTCAATGGCACGCTTTGGTAGAAGATTTACTAACCTATCACTATGACCCTACTTACAGTCGGTCAATGGGTCAGTACAATCAGCATTTAGAACAAAAGCTACAGATAACAGATATATCGGATACCAGTGTTGATGGATTGATTGATGTCTTGGTTTCTTCGGAGTAATTAGATGCAGATTCCTAAGACATCTACGGTTAATTTGAAATCCTTGTAATACGGTAGTTGAATCTTAATTTCCGGAGATATCTATTAGATTCGGTGCTATTCAGCAATTATGCGCTGTAGATTCAGCATATTGTCAGAGGTGAACTCAGCAGAATACCAGTTAGGCTCAAGGAGAATTGGTTGTACCTCACACCATGAAGTTGTTAGCAATCTCTCTAACCTTTTGCCCCTTCCTAACTGGTAAATTAGTTCTGCTAAGCTGGTCTAGCTTGATTTTTTTGTTCGCTAGCCCAGTTCCTGATTAATATCAAGTCTCGCTAATTACTTCGTTTATCAGCTCAGACTTTTTATCGGTTGCAACTGACCAGTGACTACTGACAAAAAGCAACAACTTTTATCCGAAGTAATCCAATGAACTTGAGCTCAGGAGTATTAGTCTTCTCTAGTACAAGCCTTGGTGAATTCATCAATCATCATTCACCACTGTTGCCATCAAAATCATAGGACTGCGTGAAAGCCCAATCGGGGTCATCGTTATTCTGATTATCAGTCAGAGGCTGCTGCTTGCGCTCTTTGGTAGAAAAGCCAACTAACGTCGAAATACCAAGAACGATGATTGCTACTAGTTCCATTGTGTGTGCCTTAATTATTGATACTTCAACAGTTGAAAGATTTTGACATTTTTTCAACAACGGCTCTAGGCAATGTCCATGAAAACGAGTGTTAGCCGTTTAGTAGTTCTAGTCCAACTTTTTGAGACGGCTGTAAAAAAGAGAACTGTTAAACTCTCTTACTAGGAGTTTGCTCTTCTGGCAGCCAGATTGTCGGATGTCGGTGTATTTATACCATTTTGCTTGTAAAACGCTACATATCGATCTCCTCATCTCTCCCCTCCTAATCTCCCTGTGCTAAGGGTAGATATTAGAAACGAGAGGAGAGCAAGAATCTGATTGGTTGCAGTAAATTAGCAAAGCGGTATGAGAACGTCAAATCTCTCTGATAAAGATTACTGAGGAAGCATTCAGTTTCTGGATGCTTCATGAAAGCTTTTTATTTACTTTGATAAATTATTTAAAATTTCTTAATAAAGTTGATTTAGAGATAAGACATCAGGCGTGATAAGTGAAAGAACAAGGAATAAAAATGTCTCTTTCCGACTCCCGACTCCCGACTCCCGACTCCCGATTTTTTAGATAGACAACACTAGCGATCGCTAAATCTAGAGACGGAAACACTAGGCCCGATGGTCGATAAGTGATTGCAGAGGCGATCGCCTGTTTTTGGATCGAACCAGTGAATTGATGCCTGTGGTATGGCTAGAGTGACTTCTTCTGTTTCCCACATCATACTTTTCGGCAACAGAGCACGTACAGTAACCGAGTCTGAACCTTTAACACGAACACTAATTAGATTGTGCATTCCCAGGTTTTCCACCAAGTAAATCCGACCTTGTATCGTTTGCTCATCCTCAGGTTTGGCAAGGGAAACCTCTTCTGGACGAATGCCCACTACAATCTTGGGTGGTATTGTGGGTAGGTCGGGTAAGGGAATTCTAAACTCGCCCAAGACAGCGTTGTAACCCTCACGGTTGAGTGTGAGTAAGTTCATCTGAGGACTGCCAACAAAACCAGCAACAAACTGATTAGCTGGTTGGGCGTAAATACGCTGCGGCGTATCCAATTGTTGCAAGTTGCCTTCGTATAGCACTGCAACTTTAGTGGAAAGAGTCATCGCTTCCGTCTGATCGTGGGTGACGTAGACTACAGGTGCCTGTTGCTTTAAGAACAGCTGTTTCAAATCTGCACGTACTTGCTCTCGTAGCAACGCATCAAGGTTACTCAACGGTTCATCAAGTAAGAACACATCGGGTTGGCGTACCATCGCCCGTCCTAAAGCAACTCGTTGCCGCTGCCCCCCAGACATTTGACCAGGTTTGCGATTCATCAAGTTGGTTAGTCCCAGCTTGCCAACGACTTCCTCCACGCGCTGACGAATTTCAGCAGAGTGCATTTTGCGTAGTTTCAGAGCAGAGGCAATGTTTTCATAGGCCGTCATGTGAGGATAGAGGGCATAGCTTTGGAACACCATAGCAATATTGCGATCGCCCGGACTAGTTCGCGTCACATCACGTCCGTTAATCACCACCTTGCCACGGGTAGGTTGTTCCAACCCTGCAATCAACCGTAGTAGAGTCGATTTCCCGCATCCCGAAGGACCAAGCAAGGTAAGAAACTCTCCTTCATCAACATCTAAGCTGATATCTTTAACAGGAATTACCTTCGCAGAGTAAGTTTTGTTGAGATTGTGTACTTCAAGCATAGACATAGTTGTTATTGGTTGTTGGTTATTGGTTGTTGGTTGTTGGTTATTGGTTGTTGGTTATTAGTTGTTGGTGATTGGTTGTTGGTGATTGGTGATTGGTGATTGGTTATTTACAAACAACAAACAACAAACAACAAACAACAAACAACAAACAACAAATCACCCTTTTACAGCACCAGCGGTTAAACCCTGAACAATCTTGCGCTGAAAGAACAGCACCAGCACCACCAGAGGTAATGTTCCCAAAACTGTAGCCGCAGCAATGGGGCCGTAAGGAATTTCAAACACTGATGTATTGCCTAACTGAGCGGTAGCAACAGGAATCGTTTTCATAGATTCACGAGTAATAAACGTGAGAGCGAAAATAAACTCGTTCCAGGCAAATATAAAGGTAAGAATTCCAGTGGTTACTAGCGCAGGAACCGTCATTGGTAGCACAATTTGGGTAAGCATTTGCCAAGTATTGTAGCCATCTACCTTAGAGGCGTCTTCTAAATCGACAGGTAACTGTAGAAAGAAACTTCGCATCACTGAAATTGTTAGAGGCAAATTGACAGCGGTATAAGGCATGATTAATCCCAGATAGTTGTTACCTAGTTTCAACACCTGGATAATTTCTAATAACCCCAGAAAAAATAAAATAAAGGGAAATAAAGTGACTATCAGGATACCTGCAAGAATAATTTTTTCACCCTGAAGACTTAACCTTGCTAGTGCGTAGGCGGCTGGGGCACCAACTCCCAAGCACAGGATTGTGGAGACAATCGACACGAAAGCACTGTTGAAGATGTATAGCGCAAATGGGCGACGAGTAAATAAGTCAATATAGTGTTTGAGCGTGTACTGAGTCGGAAAATAGATATTGGGAACGGCGGATATATCTTCACTCACCTTAATTGACGTGAGCAGTTGCCAGAGGATTGGTGCCAGACAAAAGATTAAGAGGAAGACAATTCCTAGAGGAAGGAAAAGTATCTTGAGTAAATTTGTTTTGCTACCTGCATGGGGTTGGTTAGCCTGAAATTCTTGAGTTGCACTCATGGTTATATGTTTTAGTATCTTTGATAGGAAAGTTGACAGAACACTACTCTTATGGTCTAAGTTGATATAATCATGAGTTCTGCTTGTTATTAATTAGTTCTAGAAACATTGTTACTAGCCTTATTGAGTAAGAAAGTGCCAATCAGCACGATAGTTATTAGCAGTAGAAATGTCACCACAACTAGCGCTGCACCATAACCGAAATCTAAATAACGCATGACTGTGGAATAAATGTAAAGTGATACCATTTCTGTTGCGCCGCCAGGGCCGCCTCCTGTCATTACTTGAATTAGGTCGAAGACTCCAAAAGCTCCGGCAAAGCGGAATAGGAATACTATTAAAATTTGCGGCATCAACAACGGCAGGGTAATCTTGGTGAAACTTTGCCAAGGATGTGCCCCATCGATCGCATGGGCTTCGTAGAGTTCTCCAGGAATCGATTGCAAGCCTGCCAGCAACAGGATACTGATGAAGGGTGTGGTTTTCCAAACATCACCTGCAATGACTGCCATCATGGCTGTGATGGGGTCTCCTAGCCAATTAACGCCAGTCTGAATAACGCCTAGACGCATTAAAATGTCGTTCCAAACACCGAACTGGTCGTTAAAAATCCATGCCCAGGCAAGTCCAATGAGGGCGGTTGGTAATGCCCACGGGAGAAGGGCAACGGTTCGCACTAGGCTACGTCCGATGAAGGTTTGATGCAAAATTAAAGCGATCGCCATCCCCAAAACAAGTTCTAGAACAACGGATGTTGAGGTGAAGATGATTGTATTCCAGAGACTTTGCCAGAAGCGGCCATCTCCAATCATGCGATCGTAATTATCTAAACCAGAGAAGACAGATTCTAGCTGGGTACCCAGATTCTTGGTGAATAAACTTAACCAAAATGAGCGCAAAATTGGATAACCATAAATCAGCAGGAGTAGTAGTAATGCAGGCGCTACCATGAGCCAACCTGTCTTTTGTTCCTTGGCTTGGATTGGGTCAGCTTTCATCTAGTTGTTTGTTGTTTGTTATTTGTTGTTTGTTATTGGTTATTGGTTATCAAGGAGCAACAACTAATAAGCAATTACTAAGAACAGGTTTTAACTTTTTTTGACGTTTCCTAATAGTTTGCGTGTTTCGTCAGCGGCAGACTTCATTGCTTTTTTGGGACTGAGTTGAGGATTTGATAGTGTGGCATTGAGGTAGCGCTGCAAAATATCAGAAGCCTGGGCATATTGAGCAATGGATGGACGTAGTACGGCACTTTCTACTACTTTTTGTAGCTGTGGGTAGTGGGGATATTTGGCAATAATTGCTGCATCTGTAAATAAATCTCGTCGGCTTGAAATATTGCCTGTTTCTAGAGTGAATCGGCGTTGTGCTTCTTTGGTAGTAAAGTATTGAATGGCTTTCCACGCTTCTTCAGGATGTTTTGAGGTTTTAGCAATTCCCATACCCCAACCCCCTAAGCAAGCGCCGCCTGTTTCACCAGGGACATGAACCATTGGTTTAATCCCAATCTTGCCCTTAATTTTTGAATTCTCTTCATTTGCCGAAGACCAAACATAAGGCCAGTTGCGGAGGAAGGCGGCTTCGCCACTCACAAATAAGCGTCGGGTTTCTTCTTCTCGGTATGTTGTGACTCCGGGAGGAGAAATTCCTTGTGCGATCGCATTCCGTAAAAACTCAACAGCTTTAATCGCCTCAGGTTTATCTAATCCAACTTCCTTAGTTTCAGGGTTAACCCAAAAACCACCAGTGCCCTTAAGCAATTCCACAAACATGGCTGGCAACCCTTCGTATTGAGCACCTTGCCAAACATAGCCCCAAGTAGCAACTTTGTTTTCCTGCAATTGTTGAGCAATTTTTACCAACTCATCAAAGGTTTCTGGCGGCTTTACTCCTGCTTGAGTTAGCAAGTCTTTGCGATAGTAAAGCATCCCCACATCGGAACGAAGCGGAATTCGGTACAGCTTGCCTTTATACCGTCCCGCCTCTACATCCTTGTCTAGAAATTCTTTTAAGTACTTGTCATTAGCTCGCTCAGAAAGATTCATCAACCACCCAGCGGCAGCAAACTTAGATGTCCAAATCACATCCATGTAAACCAAATCATAGGGCGAGTCACCTAGGATAAACGCTGAAGTATAAAGATTCTCAGTTAAGTCTGTTGCGTTGGGTGCCTCTACGATTTGAATGCGAATATCTGGATTCTCTTTCTCAAAGTCTTTGACAATTAAATCCTTCCACCGTTGAACTTCGCCAGCATTCATCAGTAGGGTAAGTGTAACGGGTTCCTGGGTTAGGGATGGTTGCGCCCAGAACTGTAACACCAGGATTAAGAAAACAACTATTCCCAAAAAATGAGGGAGTCCTAATCTTCTCACCAGTGTTTTCAGGCGTCTTTGCAATCCGCCTAATTGCTGAATTGTACTCATTTTCGATATGACAATTAATCGGAGAGCAAATGTCTCGCGCTCAAGGTGCGATCGCGCTCTTGGATGCGATAACATTCCCTAAAGCTATGCATCACTAAGGACGCAGTTCTAAAAGAGCTAACGCAGATTACCAAGGATGAAAATCTTGATAGACAGCTATACACAAATCAAGTCTCACTTGAATATGGGTAAGTAGATATCTGGCAACAGGTAAAGAACTTCTGCTAGCTGCACTATCCACTATCCACTATTTCAAGAAAGACAAATCTGAGGGCTTTACCTTGCACCCTAAAACTGGAATGATTCCACCCAACTTAGAGGAAAAATTGACTAGGTAGCCACCTAGAATAACTTGAAGATGCGATTCATTTATAGCACCATCCACTATCTAGATGTCAATGATTATTCCATGTCTCACTAGCTAGAGTAATCCTATTTAACTCATTGCACGCTCAAAAGACGTAGAAGTTCCTATGATTTGTTGTTGGTTGTTTGTAAACAGATACAAACAACTAATAACAAACAACCAACAACCGAATTTTTTTAAATGTGTTCAACTGAGGCGATCGCTTCTACCCTAGATAGTGAGAATGATGGTTGACTCACTGTTGACTGTGGTACATGATGCGATCGCACTTCATGCATCAGCGAGGCTGATGGCGTCATCAGTTCCTGTTCAGGTAATTCGTAGAGACTGTCGGAATTGATAGAATCAAAATCGTCCGCTTCAAGGATAAGTAGAAACGAAGAAATTTGAGGAATAATAATCCCACCCGTCAAAGCACTGATAAATAAACTGACAAGTAAAATAGTCATAATTCAATGTTTGGTAAATTCTTAGGTTTCAGTTCAGCCTAGCTATCGTCAATAGGGTGTAATCACTCAATAGAGTTTCCATCCCGGCACTCTCTTACTCGTGCCGACAATTTACAGTGAAAACTGCTCACTTCGTTATAGAGAGCCACAGGATTCACCTGTGCCAGGATATTAGTAAGTTGAAAGATTACTAGTTGATAGATGCGTTTGTACTTAGTTGTTAGTACGCTGCTTTACCTCATAATTTGAAAGGATTATTGAGGTAGTCAGCCTTGTCTCGTATAACAACCAGCATAATTTAATTAATGCTTTTAATTAACTTTCTTAGGTAATCTTTACTCAAAACACATACCTAACACTATCAATATTAAATTTCTTTGAATTAAACTTGTATGAAGTGATTTATAGCTTAAGGAGCTAATGTTTTCAAAACAGCCACAGACAAATTGGCGATAGAGAATCGGTGCTACCTTGCGGTGGATATGTATAGCTCAATGCCAGTAAAAATACCAGTACAGGACTTACGCAAATTCCCGGTTGAACCGCTATTTGTAGGGGTGAACGGCCGTTCACCCCTACTCTATGTGGTGTCCATGCGTAAGTCCTGCAATCTTAAGCAGGATCCAGCCCGCGCTACAAACTTACAACAACGGGATGCTCTCGCTTTGAAGTACTCCCCCAGCTAGAAGCAGGGGGATTCTCAAAAGTTGCTTTTCGGCGGGATGAATCCGCGCCTACAAACTTCTTTCTTCCTGTCTATGAGGCTCTTAACTAGATGCAAGACCCATGTCTCAACATCCCCGTCAGACCGCCTCCACAGGCAACTTAATTTACCCTCTAAGATGCGTCCCACCTCAGAGCCTCCTAACTGTGAGTCTAAAGACTACGTTTTTGCTCTCGGAGTCCAGTTATGGATATCCTGCATGGGTCGCCACCCTCACAGTTGGTATCACCATTCTAGCAAAGAAACAGTTGACACAATGGGTTTAAACCCGTTTCTCGTTTTCATTCCACCGCTTAAAAAGACGGTGGTC
>DALYIW010000307.1:0-10016 GCA_031970155.1 Coleofasciculaceae cyanobacterium CTOTU46601
GGGAGTAGGGAGTAGGGAGTAGGGAGTAGGGAGTAGGGAGTAGGGAGTAGGGAGCAAGAATTAGCATTGAATTACGCTCTTGCTTTGAAGGTGCATTATTAAACAGGAGGTAATTATGGCATTAGGTCAGCTGGTTGAGGGGAAGTGGGTATCTAAACGCGAACAAGAAGACTCAAAAGGACGTTTTCTTCGACCATCGACAACGTTTCGCGATCGCATTACAGCAGATGGTTCTAGCGGCTTCAAAGCCGAGTTAGATCGCTATCATCTCTATATCAGTTGGGCTTGTCCCTGGGCACATCGAACCGCAATTATGCGGAAGTTAAAGGGTTTAGAGAACGTAATCACGCTTTCAGTCGTCGATCCGGTGATGGGTGAAGAGGGCTGGGCATTCTCAGATTACCCAGGCTCCATTCCTGATACAGTGAATGGTACCCAATATCTTCGGGATGTTTACCTCAAAGCTGACCCTCAATTTAGCGGACGAGTAACGGTTCCAATTCTCTGGGATAAGCAAACTAATAAAATTGTTAACAATGAATCCCGTGAGATTATCCGAATGTTTGATACAGAGTTTGACCCTGTTGTCAAGTCGGATTGGAACTTCTACCCAGAGGACTTGCGGGCAAATATTGATCAAACGATTGAAGCTATCTATCAGCCGATTAACAATGGTGTCTATCGAGCAGGATTTGCTACGAGTCAAGAAGCTTACGAGGAAGCAGTAACTGAACTGTTTGACACTCTTAATTACTGGGAAGGGGTTCTACAGAAGCAACGGTATTTATGTGGCAATTCCATCACCGAAGCCGATTGGTGTATGTTCACGACTTTATTGCGCTTCGATGCCGTTTATTATGTGCATTTCAAGTGCAACCTGCGCCATATTTACGAATACCCAAATCTCTGGAATTATCTAAAAGACCTCTACCAGCAGCCAGGGGTGAAGGAAACCTGCAATCTTGAACACATCAAGCTGCATTACTACAAAAGTCATCCCAGCGTGAACCCAACTGGCATTGTTCCTAAAGGGCCAATTCTTGATTTTGAATCTCCTCACAATCGCCGCTGAAGTAAGCTACTGCGCGTTTTATTTGCATCCATCGCCAGCGGAGTAAATCACTCTCTGATTATGGAAGATTTCGTCTAAATCAAGGTGATTCACACCGCATAGAGTAGGGGTGAACGGCCGTTCACCCTACAAATAGCAGTTCAAAAGGCAACTTGTGTAAATCCTAATTACAGAAAATTGACGTACAAGCTCTTCGGCAAATTAGCTACAGAGATTATTTCTGGGAATTTGGCAAACGATATACTTTGTGATGTGGCTGATGACACTCATCGCAAAAAAGTTCCATGATTGCCTTACCTAGAGTTACCATCCACAGCAAAATCTATGAAAGTTCGGCTTCTCTAGTGTATCGGGGCATCACAGAGCAAGAGAATTGTGCAGTAATTGCTAAAGTTCTCAAGCAGGATTATCCCTCTTCTCAAGAATTAACTCGCTATCGGCAGGAATATGAAATTACTCGCTCCCTCGACATCGAAGGCGTAGTTAAGGCATACAGCCAGCAAGACTACCAGCGCACCCTGGTTATTCTCTTAGAAGACTTTGGTGGAGAGTCTTTAGAATACTGGATGCAGCAGCAGTCGGATTTCTGCCCCATGCCCTTATCTAGTTTTTTTAGGTTGGCGATCGCCATTACCGATACTCTGGGCAGAATCCATGCGGCAAATGTCATCCATAAAGACATCAATCCTGGCAACATTGTCTTTAATCCAAACACTGGTGTTGTTAAGCTCATTGATTTTGGCATTGCGACTCGCTTCAATCGCACAAATCCCACGTTCAAAAGTCTCCATCTTCTAGAAGGAACCCCTGCCTATCTGTCGCCAGAGCAAACCGGGCGGATGAACAGGATGCTCGACTACCGCACCGATTTCTACTCGCTGGGCGTAACCTTCTACGAACTGTTGACGGGACAATTACCGTTTCCTACCAAAGATCTCCTAGAGCTAGTTCATTGCCACATTGCCAGACCACCAATTCCCCCACATGAATTGAACGCGACGATTCCCCAACCCGTCTCAAACCTGATTTTGAAACTGATGGCGAAAAATGCGGAGGATCGCTATCAAAGTGCCTGGGGTATCAAAGCGGATTTGGAACGCTGCACCCAGCAACTGGCACAAACGGGTCAAATTAGCTTCATTCCATTGGGACTACAAGATGTTTCCGAACAGTTTTGCATTCCTCAAAAACTGTATGGAAGAGAAGCGGAGATTGAAGCCTTATTGGCGGCGTTTGACACAGTGGCAGGAGAAGACATTGCCCTACCACCCCATCACCCCATCACCCCATCACCCCATCGTGAAATGATGCTAGTGTCCGGTTACGCGGGCGTTGGCAAAACGGCATTGGTGCAGGAACTCTATAAACCGATCACAGCAAAGCGTGGTTATTTCATATCGGGTAAGTTCGACCAATTTGGGCGCAATATTCCCTATAGCGCCATTGTGGATGCCCTGCAAAAGTTGGTGCAGCAACTATTAGGGGAACCTAAGGAGCAAGTGGAATGGTGGCGATCGCGCCTGCTCACTGCTTTGGGCAGCAACGGACAAATCATCATTGATGTCATCCCAGAAGTTGAGTTAATCATTGGCAAGCAGCCACCTGTACCAGAAGTTGGAGCGACAGAAGCACACAATCGCTTCAATTTAACGTTTCAAAGGTTTATGCGGGTGTTTTGTGCAAAAGAGCACCCTCTAGTCATCTTCTTAGACGATCTACAGTGGATCGATCCTGCGACGCTAAAGTTAATCGAACTCATATTACTCGACGAGCAAACCCAATATCTGTTTTTAATCGGAGCCTACCGAGATAATGAAGTGACTCCAGCGCATCCATTGGTTTTGACGCTAGAGAAACTGCGAAACCAGGGAGCAGTACTTCAGGAAATCATTTTGACCCCCTTAACACTCGAACCGCTCAGCCAACTGATCGCTGAGACAATACATCACAATCGTGATACCGTTTGTCCCCTAGCCCAAACTGTGTTACGTAAAACCGAGGGCAACCCCTTCTTTGTCGGTGAATTTTTGAAAATGCTGCATGGCGAAAATCTATTGACTTTTGACCCCCCTAAGGGGGGAAGTAAAGGGGGGTGGCAATGGGACATAGTTGAAATTAAAGCTCAAGATATCACTGATAATGTAGTGAAGTTGCTGCTGCGTCAGTTGCAGAAATTGCCGGAAGTAGCACAGCAAATTCTCTCCATAGCTGCTTGTGTCGGGGCTGAATTTGATTTGGAGACGTTAGCGATCGTTTGCGAAAAATCACGTAAAACGATTTCCCAGGATTTATTAGCAGTAATACAAGCTGGGTTAATTCAACCGCTGTCTGACTTAGACGAAAATTTGTTAGTTCAAGAGTATAAATTTTCGCACGATCGCGTTCAGCAAGCTGCTTATGCTTTGATTAATGAGTCGCACAAACAAGTTGTTCATTTACAGATCGGTCGCAATTTACTCGAAAAAAATTCACCAGAACAACTATCAGATCGCCTGTTTGCCATTGTGGATCATCTCAATCAGGGAATTGAGCTTGTCAACGCTCAACCAGAACGAACTGAAATTGCCAGATTGAACTTGATAGCAGCTCAGAAAGCCAAGGCAGCGATCGCCTATAATATGACTCAAAACTACTTAGCCACAGGCAGAGCATGGCTTTCCGTTTCTAGCTGGCAAACCAACTATCAACTAACATTAGATTTCTATTTAGAAACAACAGAAGTTGAGTATTTATGTGGCAATTTTGAGCAGGTAGAATACTGGGCAGCGCTCATTTTACAAGAAGCAAAAACGGTTCTTGATACCGTAAAAGTTTACGAAGTCAAAATTCAAGCTTACATGGCGCAGAGCCAGCCGTTAAAGGCGATCGACATAGCATTGCAAGTTTTAAAGCAATTGGGTATCTGTTTTCCTGAAAAGCCAAGCCAGTCAGATATTCAACTTGAACTAGACGCGATCGCATCTCTTTTGAGTGAGAAACCGATCGAGGACTTGATCTATTTGCCCCAAATGACCGAGCCAGACAAGTTGGCGGTGATGCAAATCTTATCTAGGATAACGGTTGCTGCCTGGATTGCCTCTCCTGATTTAATGCCTCTGCTGGTGTCTAAACAGGTCAACTTGTCAATCCAGTATGGCAATGCACTTGTGTCTCTGTTTGCCTACGCCTTGTATGGATTAATTCTCTGTGGAATCGTCAGAAACATCGAGTCTGGCTACCAGTTTGGACAGCTTGCTTTAAAGTTATTGTCGCAGTCAAATCTTCATTCACTTAGATCTAAAACATTGTTCATCGTCAATATCTCTATCATTCACTGGAAAAAAGATGGAAGAGAAATGTTGCAGCCCTTACTAGAAGGTTATCAAAGCGGATTAGAAACTGGAGATTTAGAGTTTGCTGCCTATTGTGCTCAGGGTTACTGCAATCAATGCTATTTCAGTGGAATAGAACTCGTGGAAGTTGAGCGCAACATGGCAACCTATAGCGAAGCAATCCGCCAAATCAAACAAGAAGGAGCACTCACCTGGCTTCAAATATTTCAGCAGACGACCGCCAATTTGATGGGACGATCGCTCGATCCCTACCGTCTAGTTGGCAAATTCTACAATGAGGAAAATGGCTCGTCAAAACATTCAGCAGCCAACGATGGAACGGCCATCTTTTGTGTCTATTTCAGCAAACTTTTCCTACATTATCTACTTTCTGAGTATGTTCGGGCAGTTGAATACGCAGCCATAGCGGAAAATTACTTAAATTGCGTCACGTCGGCTGGTGTTTTTGTTGTGTACTACCTCTACAATTCTCTGGCAAAACTTGCCATTTATTCTGAAAGTAGCGCTCAAGTCCAGTCGGAAATTCTTAGAAAAGTTGCCCGTAGTCAGGAGGAAATGAAACAATGGGCACATTATGCTCCTATGAATTATTTGCATAAATATTATCTAGTTGAGGCAGAGAAAGCGCGAGTTTTGGGGCAGTTGCTTGAGGCAGAAGAATTCTACGAACAAGCAATTGTTGGTGCTAAAGACAATAACTATCTTCAAGAAGAAGCATTAGCCTATGAATTAGCTGCCAAATTTTACCTCTCTCGCGGTAGGAAAAAAATTGCCCAAACCTACATGAAAGAGGCGCACTATTGCTACGATCGCTGGGGCGCAACCGCCAAAGTTAAAGACTTAGAAAAACGCTATCCACAACTACTCAACTCCAACCTGATTCGGCAATCGCATTCAATCTTGACCGATGATACGATCCATCGTCCGACTGCGGCGATCGATTTGGCGGCGGTGATGAAAGCAGCTCAAGCCCTCTCAGAAATGATCCATCTCGATCAATTAATTGCAACGTTGATGCAGGTGGTGATAGAAAATGCAGGAGCTGAAACAGGCGCTCTGATTCTCTTAGAAGACGATCAACTCACTGTGGTGGCTCAATGCAGTGGGAGTAGACACTGCCACTTGGAAAACATCGCTGTGGCTGGCTGTGCAACGATTCCTATCTCCGTGATTCACTCGGTAGAACGCACATCGGAAACTCTGGTGTTTGATGATGCACTCAGCGAACCGTCTTTTTTGACTGATTCTTATATTCAAAACCAACAGACGCGATCGCTCCTGTGTATGCCAATCCTCAAGCAAAATCAGCTGATTGGCATTCTTTATCTGGAAAATAATCTCAGTACCGGAGTGTTTACTAGCGATCGCTTGCAAGTCCTCAAACTGTTGATTGCTCAGGCAGCGATTTCACTGGAAAATGCTCGACTGTATGAACGCTTAGAAGACTATGCCGAAACACTCGAAAGGAAAGTAGAAGAGCGAACTCAAGCCTTACAGCAGGAGATTAATGAGCGCAAACAGGCACAGTCAGCTCTACAACGTAGTGAAGCTAAGTTCCGCAATATCTTTGAAAACTCCCAAGTCGGCATCTTCCGAACACGCCTCTCGGATGGATTAATTCTCGATGCCAATCAACGCCTCGCCAATCTGATTGGCTTTGATTCACCAGAGGAGATGATTGGGCTTGAACACTCCATAAACTATTATCCGAATCCCAGCGATCGCCAACAAGCCATTGAATTGATCAAGCGTCATGGCAAATTGCAAAGCTTGGAAGTGCAACTGCGAAAGCGAGACGGTACGTTGTTTTGGGGACTTTACTCCTCTCGTCTGAATGCAGCCGATGAATGCATAGAGGGAGTGATTACAGATATTAGCGATCTTAAACAGGCAGAAGCTGCTCTACAAGCCTCAGAGACAGAACTACGAACTTTAATTGCAGCTATTCCCGATCCGTTATTTGTACTGACGGCTGAAGGGAAAGTCCTCGAAATGACCGTAGTGGAGCCGCATCTGCGATGTCAACCCACTGAGGAGATGATTGGTAAAACCATGCATCAACTCGGAAAGGAACAAGCTGATGAATTCGTTGGGTATATACAGCAGGTGCTGAGAACCCAACAAATCCTCACAGTTGAGTACAGTATCTTTCTGGATGGACGAGAAACTTGGATTTCGTCTCGCATTGCACCGTTTGGCCACAAGCAGGTGATTTGGCTGGCGCGAGATATTACGGCTCTTAAGCAAACAGAAGCTGCACTACGCGATAGAGAACAAGAGTTACGACTGATCACCGACGCTCTACCCGTTTGCATCTGTTACGTGGATATCAATCAACGATATCAGTTTGTCAATCATACCTATGAGGTTTGGACTGGCTATAGTCGAGAAGAGATTCTGGGCAAGCATAGTCGTGAACTCCTGGGTGAGGCGGCTTATAAGATTGCTGAACCGTATATTAATCGGGCACTGGCAGGGCAGATGACCACCTATGAAGCAGAAATTCCCTACCCATTTGGCAAAAAATATATCAGTGCGACCTTCATCCCTGATTTTGATGCCAACGCTCAGGTCAGAGGATACTACGGTCTGATTGCAGATATTAGCGATCGCAAGCAAGCAGAAATAGCGTTGCAAGCCTCTGAAGCAGAACTGCGGGCATTCGTTTCAGCCATTCCCGATCAGCTGTGTGTCCTCACCGCTGAAGGGCAAATAATCGAAATGGCCGAAGGGAAGTTGCATAGACCCATTGAGGAAAACATATGCATTGGTAAAACACTGCACCAGATTTTTGAAAAAGCACAAGCCGATGAATTCCTAAATTACATTCAGCAGGTGCTGAGAACTCAACAAGTACTCACAGTTGAATACAGTCGGTGGATGGGTGGACGAGAAACCTGGCTTTCGGCGCGCATTGCACCGATTCGGCATCAGCAAGTTATTTGGCTGACGCGAGATATCACGGCTCTTAAGCAAGCAGAAGAAGCCTCGATTTTGGAAGAACGCAACCGCATGGCGCGTGAAATACACGACACATTAGCCCAGGCATTTACAGGAATTCTCATCCAGGTCGGTGCGGCAACTCAAGTGCTAACCGATGAGCCAGAAGCCACCCAAGCGCATTTAGACACAATCGAGGAATTAGCACGCACCGGACTCAGTGAGGCGCGTCGATCAGTCAAAGCACTCCGTCCCCAGTTGTTAGAGTCAGGTGATTTATCGAGTGCCCTTCAGCGTCTGGTAAACCAGATGAAAGCAGCGACCGATACAGCTCTGATTTATGAGAGTCAGGGGATAGCCTATCCTTTACCTGCCGAAGTAGAGCATAACTTACTCCGGATTGGACAAGAAGCCTTGACTAATGCAATTAAATACGCCGAAGCTAGTGAAATTTGCGTCGAGTTAGTATACAACGATGGACAGTGTATCTTACGAATTAAAGATGATGGCCAGGGCTTTGGAGTGGGTAGTGTTCCCTTGAGCAGTGGGTTTGGTTTATTAGGAATGAGCGAACGGGCCGAGCATATTAGAGCGCAACTTAAGATTGAGAGCCAACCTGGGCAAGGAACAGAAATTGTTGTCATTGTTAATCGAGACAGATGAGCCAATCCACTATGATTCGGGTTCTGATTGCTGAGGATCATTCCATTGTCAGGCAGGGGTTAGCAACAATTATTAATCGCGATCCGGAGATGACGGTGGTGGCTCAAGCAGAAGATGGGCAGCAGGCGATCGCTTACTTTCGCGAACACCAACCGGATGTAACCCTAATGGATTTGCGAATGCCACAAGTCGGTGGGGTTGAAGCCATTAGTGCTATCTGTGCTGAATTTAAACCGGCCCGAATTATCGTGCTCACGACCTACGATGGCGATGAAGATATCTATCAGGGATTGCAGGCAGGTGCGAAAGGTTATCTGCTCAAGGATGCTAAACCGAGTGAACTTTTGAATGCAATTCGCACCGTGGCTCGCGGTCAGCAGTATATTCCGCCAGAGGTCGGAGCAAAACTGGTGCAGCGCCTGAGCAATCCAGAACTGAGTGAACGAGAGCTACAGGTACTAGGTTTAATAGCGCAAGGCATGAGCAATCCAGACATTGCAACGGCTTTAACAATTGGTGAAAGTACAGTCAAATCTCATGTGAATCGTATTTTGAGTAAGTTGGGAGTGAGCGATCGCACCCAAGCCGTGATTGTTGCCGTTAAGCGCGGGATCGTCAGTTTATAAGCACAGGACTTACGCAAATTCCTGATTTAAACGCTACTGCTAATAGTAGGGTGGGCAGTGCCCACCTTACATGTAGAGGTTCTGCGTAAGTAGTAGGGTGGGCAGTGCCCACCTTACATGTAGAGGTTCTGCGTAAGTCCTGAAGCCAATTGTGAGCAAGAACACATCAGTGGGCAGTGCCCACCTTACATGTAGAGGTTCTGCGTAAGTCCTGAAGCCAATTGTGAGCAAGAACACATCAGTGGGCAGTGCCCACCCTACATGTAGAGGTTCTGCGTAAGTCCTGAAGCCGATTGTGAGCAAGAACACATCAGGTTGTACTTGGGTTGGAATTTACAGTCCAACTAGAGTTGGAGCACTCCAACCCTTCAGAGATGGACGGATTAATCAACTACTTGATTGTGCAAAAGTTTCAACTGTGAGTGGACTACAGATTAAAGAGAGTTGCATATATTGAACTTAAGCAAACACAAACGGCAAGTGAGTTGTAAGATTTGAGTTTGCTTTAAGCAAAATCGTGGAAAGACGGGTGTAGAGCGTAGTCCATTGCAGGCCTCGCTTACCATCAGCATTTTTCCTCGGAGGTGTTCGAGTGAGCCAAAACCAGGATCGCAGTTCATTACTCGTTCCAGCTTCATTACAGGATCATATTCAGGGCATTTTAAGTGCTGCCGTGGTGCTGGTCATGTATGGGGACTATCAATGTTCTCAGAGTGCGGACGTTTATCGGCTGATTAAAGTCATCAGACAACAGTTTAGTGTTTCTTCGAGAAAAAACAATTTGTGCTTTGTCTTCCGTCATTTTCCGCAGACACAGATTCATCCTCATGCTCAACGGGCAGCCCAAGCCGCCCAAGCCGCCGCCGCCCAGGGACAATTTTGGCAGATGCATGATACTTTATTTGCCCATCAACAGGAGTTGGAGAATGGTTATCTTGTAGAGTACGCCAACGATTTAGGGCTTGACATCCCTCAGTTTCTGAAAGATTTGTCTAAACGAGTGCATGTCGATCGCATCAATGAAGATATCGAAGGTGGAATACACAGTGGAGTAACCACTGCCCCAGCCCTGTTTATCAATGGAATTCGCTATACCGGGCACTGGAACATGACGCAGTTGGTGGCAGCCCTTGTTAGTGCAAGTCATTAAAGCTTGATGTTGGGTCTCGTTCCTCTACTGGAACATGACGCAGTTGGTGGCAGCCCTTGTTAGTGCAAGTCATTAAAGCTTGATGTTGGGTCTCGTTCCTCTACTGGAACATGACGCAGTTGGTGGCAGCCCTTGTTAGTGCAAGTCATTAAAGCTTGATGTTGGGTCTCGTTCCTCTACTGGAACATGACGCAGTTGGTGGCAGCCCTTGTTAGTGCAAGTCATTAAAGCTT
>DALYIW010000308.1:0-10013 GCA_031970155.1 Coleofasciculaceae cyanobacterium CTOTU46601
TGCCTTCTAACTTGCCTTCTAACTTGCCTTCTAACTTGGCTTGTTGTGCGATTTCTTCTGCAACTTCTCGAAAATACCTAGTTTGCTTTAACTCATCTAACCCAAACATAGCTTCTAACTCCTGGCGACTTAAATTAGTAAATTTATAAACCAGTATCGTCTCTATCAATCCTAGAACTTTCTGCCTGAGGGCAACATCCTCAAGTTCCTGTCGTGCTTGCTGCATGAGTCGATTAGTTTGTTCTAGGGCAGTTTCCTGTGTTGCCATCACCAACTGCACCATCCCAAAGCCAATCGATGGTTGTGTTGTTCCTCCTAACTCGTCTAAATACACGAATTGTACTTGCTGACTCATCAGCAACCCCCGATACTGTCTTGGTACTCCTGGATCTAAATTCCGACTGGCAAATATCGCCACAGCACGCCAATCATTTTTCGGTTTTTTTTGACCCAGGTAGAGGAAAATTTCAGTAAACAAGCGCCAGTAGAAGTCAGATTTTGATTGAAACTGTACCTCTAGAAAATAGATAGGTTGGTCGAAGGAATCAGTGGTTGGCAAAAACACGCCATCAAAGCGGAATGCTAACTCTTTGATTTCTGGGGATGAGAAGTTATAACCTTGAGCCTCGGTGGGAGAATGACCGATGAGTTCAAATAAAAGGCTGGGGAAAGTTTGAAAGAGTTGATAGAAGATCGTATCTGTTTTCACAAGTTTTCTGAAGAACCCTGCCTACCATCCTCATTAAGATAGGCACATCCAGTGCGGAAATCAGGCTCTCTGTGAACTTGACAATTGACAGCAATTATGAATGTGAGAGCGATCGCCTTTTTGCCAATGAACAGATGAAAAAGCGATCGCCCTTACTTCTATCCCAGCGTCAGCACTTCTGCTGGAAAATCCGCCACAAGTCGCCGTGTCTGAAGCCAAGGTACACCTAAGAGAATGTCTTCCAGTTCATCTCCACCCAGGACTTCAATTGTAGACTCCTGTCCATCCAGAAGCACAGTTCCCTGATAGAGATTAAACCGCGCTTCCCCCCGTGCTGTTTTCATATCCCGTTGATCACTGTCAATAAGCCACCCCAGACTCTCGACATCCTGGTTATCAATTGCCAGCCAACCCGTAAAGCCTGTATCTAGAAGCGCCCTAACTGGAATTACATCACCATCAGCAGCAACTAACCCAATTTCAAAGATTAACTCCCCTTTATTGCTAAACTCACCTGAAATCATATTCTGCCGCAAGTTCCAGTCTCATTGATCTGCATAATGAGACGCTTAGTATTAGGATGTTTCTCACGCGCCTTTTGCCTAGCAACTTTTTCATCTGGATCGATGAAGTAATCTCCACTCTCCGGCTCGATTACTATAAACCAGTCGTAATGTTCCTTGATTAGCTCAGGTTGAACTCGCTCAAAAATCACGCAACAACGCTGATAAAATACTTCGTCTTCAGCTTTACGTCTAGCTTTCTCTTCCGGTGATAGTTGGCGTTCTGGAAATATTCTTCCCCGACGCGGAGTGCGATTAGAAGATAGCTGGATCATGTTGTATTCTCACTGTTTAACAGTAATTATTTGTTTTATTGTCAGTCAATTTCTGGCAAAGGTGTTAGTTCGCTCGGTGTTCTATGCGCTGTGCCTCTTGAGTTGATATTTGTTGATAGAAGATCGTCTGAGTTTTCATAAATTCCCAGTAAGGACGCTGTTTACATCTTCTTAAGATACGTGTATCTCGCTGGTAAATTAGGTTCTCTATAAAATTGACAAAATGCAACAAATATGATTATCGAGAGCTTGCTTGTTTATGGTCAGCTGAATTGGTGTAAAGACGATCGCACCCCACCCCTCAACGCAGCAAACCCCTGATTTCCCGCCAAATCTGTGACTGACCCGATACCTTAGAACCAGGATGAGTCAAAATCCCTTGACTTGGGCTAAACAAGAACGCCAGCATAAAAAAACCGAAAGCAACTAAGACAATAGCTGCTCCAGATGGCAGATTGAAAAAATAACTTACATACATCCCGCTGATGCTAGCAACAACACCAATTACAGAACCCAAAATCATCATTTGGTGCAGCCGACTAACCAACAAATAAGCCGTTGCTCCTGGAGTGATTAGCATTGCTAAAACTAAGATGACACCTACTGCCTTCAAGCTAGCAACAATCGTCAGGGCAATCAAAATCATTAGACCAAAATCAAGCAGATTAGTTGGTAGCCCTGAGGCTTGTGCGCCTATTGGGTCAAAAGTGTAAAACATCAATTCTTTGTACAGCAATACAACAACGAATAGAACAATCCCAGTAATAATTGCTGTATTGATGACTTCCTCACGAGTGACGCTGAGGATATTGCCGAAGAGAAAGTGATTGAGGTCAATTTTGTTGTCTTTCTGAACAATGGTAATTAAGGTAACGCCGAGGGCAAAAAAGGCAGAAAAGACGATGCCCATTGCTGCATCTTCTTTGATTTGCGATCGCGTCCTGATCCAGGTAATCACCATCGTACTGACAACACCAGCAATAAACGCCCCCACAAAGATGTCAGCACCCACAATAAATGCGATCGCTAATCCCGGCAATACCGAGTGACTAATCGCGTCTCCAAGTAAGGCAAGTCGCTGCACCATCAAGTAACTACCCACTGAGGCGCAAACAATACCAACTAAAACAGCAGTGATTAGCGATCGCTGCATAAACCCATATTGCAGCGGTTCAATTAAAGCTTCGAGCATATAAATGGTTGTTTGTTGTTGGTTGTTTGTTGTTGGTTGTTTGTTGTTTGGCTTGCCCTGATCTTGGTCGTTGGGTTGTTGGTTAGGAAACAGTGAGCAATTATGCGGCCTCTTCTGAGAAGAATACTACTTGACCTCCATAAGCATGTTGCAGGTTTTCTGCTTTTAGTACTTCTTGGCGGGAACCGCTGGCGATTAACTCGCGATTTAGCAAAATCAAGTCGTCAAAGTTTTTGATCGCTTGCCCCAAGTCATGGTTGACAACTAGTAGAGTTTTACCAGCGTCGGCGAGTTGGTGGAAGATGTCGAAAATTACAGCTTCGGTTTTTTTGTCAATCCCTACCAAAGGTTCATCAAAACAGAAAATCTCGGCTTCCTCAGTTAATGCCCTTGCTAAAAAGACTCGCTGCTGCTGTCCTCCTGATAGTTGCCCAATCGGGCGATCGCGAAATTCACTCATCCCCACCCGTTCCAAAGCCTCTGCTGCTAGACGCCGTGATACCGTTGAAAAGCGGCGAAACCAGCCAGTTTTCCGCACTCGTCCCATCATTACTACATCCCATACCGTGGCTGGGTAAGTCCAGTCAATTTGCGATCGCTGCGGCACATAAGCGACTGTCTCCAACTGTTCCATTAAGGGTTTCCCCTTATACATCGCCATGCCGTCAGTCGTGGGAACCAAGCCCAGCATTGCTTTGATCAGCGTACTTTTACCAGCACCATTAGGCCCAATAATGCCTGTAAGCCGCCCCGGTTGAATCTCAACTGTGATATTTTTCAGTGCCTCTACCATGCGGTACTGCACACCTAGTTGCTTGACAGTAAGGGTTCCCATGCCATCCATAATCTTGACGCTCTTTGTGTTGATGTTCTTGATCAGTTGAATCGACCTTGCGGCAGGTGAAAGCCTTCTGAGCAGGACTTACCTTTCTCCCCCCTTTTTAAGGCAGGGCTAATTCATGGTCACAAGAGAAAATTCATCGGCTTGCTGTGCTGAGTATAAATTACTTCCCCTGCTCCCCTGCTCCCCTGCTCCCCTTGCTCCCCCTGCTCCCCCTGCTTCCCCAATTTCTCTAATGACAATAAATTAGCCCTGCTTTTTAAGGGGGGCTGGGGGGGATCTACAAAGACCCAATTACCTGAAATGCCATCCAGGCTGCGTAAGTCCTACTGGGGCATCGTAGAACTTTCACCCTAGAAAAAATGAAAGAAATATGAAATTAGCGTAACGTAAAAAATGAGAAGAATATGAAAATAAATGTATCAACTCTATGAAAGCTATTACTCAGTCGCAAGGCAGAAAGTATCCTTGGTTGGCGGCAGCTTGTTTTATCCTGGGCGTCTGGATGACTGGATGCGATTCTACAAAGGTAAACCGGACTGTTAGCGGTCACAACAAGCCTAAGGTAGTATCTACCAGCACGATGATTACAGACTGGACAGAACAAGTAGGGGGAGACGATATTCAGCTCAAGGGTATCCTCAAACCAGGAAACGATCCCCACGTTTATGAGCCAGTGCCAGCAGACTCTCAGGCATTGGAGGACGCCGATCTAATTCTCTACAACGGCTACAATCTAGAGCCTGGGCTGATTAAGCTGATGAATTCTGCTGGTGCTAAAGCTAAAAAGTTTGCGGTTGGGGAAGTGGTGAAACCTTTAGATTTTAACTACAAAGGTCAAACAAAGCCTGACCCTCATGTTTGGGGTAATGCTAAAAATGCGATCGCCATGGTTCAGGCAATTCGCGATCGCTTAATTGAACTCTCACCCGAAGACCGAGAAAAATTTACACAGAATGCAGCGCGTCTTACGGACGAATTGCAGCGAGTTGACATCTGGATAAAGCAGCAAATTCAAACAATTCCAGAGAACCAACGCAAGCTAGTGACCACTCATGATGCATTTCAATACTATTCTCGTGCCTACGGCATACCCGTTGCTGGTACCTTAATTGGCATCAGCACAGAGGAACAACCCAGCGCTCAGACGGTGAAAAGCTTATCAGATTCCGTCAAAAAAACTGGGGTGCGGAGCATTTTTGCGGAAACAACCATTAATCCTGCTTTGATTCAGACTGTTGCAGAGGAAGCCGGGGTAAAAATAGCACCGCGACAACTCTACTCTGACTCAATCGGCGCACCGGGTAGCGAGGGAGATACCTACGTCAAGATGCTGGTAGCGAATACCCGCGCAATTGTAGAAGCACTGGGAGGTAAGTACACGGCCTTCCAACCAGCTGAGAAACAGAAAAAGACTTCTACGCCCTGATGCAAGTTCAGGATCTATACGAAGTTGCGTTACTCCTACGGAGTCGCTTACTCGCTATGCTGTGCTCGCCTGCGGCTAGAGCTAACGTAAATAGTGTTTTCTCTCCCTTCCCTTGTTCCCCTTGTCTTCCTTGTCCCCCTTGTCTTCCTTGTCCCTCTTGTCTTCCTTGTCCCCCTTGTCTTCCTTGTCCCCCTTGTCCCCCTATCTTCTAGGTTTGACCGCAACTGGTATTAGTCTGTGATACCGAGTTGCATTCACGCGAGGTAACTTTCTCTCCCCCTGCTTCCCCTGCTCTTTTAGAACCGAACCCAACTATATTCGGAGAAAACGCCTTTAATTTTTCTTAATATCATAAGATTTTAATAAATAGAGACAAAAGAGGCACTGGCAGACAAGGCGATGGCTATAGACTATCCGGAGATAGACATTGCTCCGCTAATTGATCATGCACTGCTAGATCCAGCAGCAACACCGGAGCAAGTGGAAAAATGTTGTCAAGAGGCAGACCGATATCACTTCGCCGCCGTTTGCGTATACCCGGTTTACGTGAAACAAGCGGCTGAGTTTCTTCACGGCAAAACACCGAAAGTATGTACAGTTATCGGTTTTCCCACAGGTGCAACAACACCCGCATCGAAGCTTTATGAGGCTCAAGAGGCAGTGGAAAATGGCGCGACAGAGCTAGATGTGGTCATCCATCTGGGGAGTTTGAAAGCGGGGAAAACCGAGGAATTCTACCAGGAAATTTCACAAATTTGTGAAGAAACGGGTCAAACGGTCAAAGCTATTTTGGAAACTTCCCTATTGACAGATGCCCAAAAACAACTCGCTGCGGAAATATGTATGGACGCTGGGGTGCAATTCCTGAAAACCAGCACTGGCTGGTATGGAGGTGCGACAGTTGCCGATGTCCGCCTACTGAAAAAAGTGACGCGGGGGCAAGTTGGCATTAAAGCATCAGGAGGAATACGCACCATCGAGCAAGCTATGGATTTAGTCGTTGCTGGTGCGACGCGGTTAGGTACATCTCGTGGACCTGCTTTATTGCGACAGCGCGATAGTCTGGAAAAGGAGCATGAGGAATGGGAAACCCGACAATGAGTAGCCGCAACCGATTCTCCATGCCCTATGCCTAATTCTCAATGCCCAATTCCCAATGAGCCGAACTTACAAAGCTACTGGAATTAATCTCAAAACTATGCCGCTGGGTGAAGCGGACAGATTAGTCACAATTTTGACACGGGAGTTTGGTCTGCTTCGGGTAGTGGCACCGGGAGCACGTAAGCAGAATTCAAAACTGGCGGGCAGAAGTGGCTTGTTTGTTGTCAATGAGTTGTTGGTGGCCAAAGGGCGATCGCTCGATAAAATCACTCAAGCAGAAACCCTAGAATCTTACCCAGGATTGAGTAAGAATTTAAGTAAGTTAGCAGCCAGTCAGTACCTAGCAGAAGTAGTTCTCTGCTATGCCTTGAGCGAACAGCCACAGGAAGAACTGTACGAGCTATTTAATGAACATCTACGGCGTTTAGAGCGATTGCCCACAACAGAAACATCCTTAGTGCTAGCCCACTTATCTCAGGGAATCTTTCACTTACTGGCATTGGCAGGCATCGCACCTCAAGTTCAAGTTTGTTGTGTCACTCAGAATTCCCTCCAGCCAGATTTTACTAATCCTGATTGGCGGGTTGGTTTTAGCCTGGATGCAGGGGGCACAGTTAGTTTAGAAGATAACGAGTTGGGAGTCCAGAAATCTTACCCTCCAATTATTACCAAGAAAGTAATTAGGACTACAGAAAGTGATAACGACCAGTTAGACATCCACCCTACCCCACCTCCCCGGCTTTCTACTAAACTTGATGCCTTTGAATTGACGCTTCTCCAAAATCTAGGAGAAACTGAATTGCCCCAGCTCAACAGAGTATTACCAGACCAACCAGGAGATCAAATCTCTCAAACTGCTGATACAGTCTGGGCGAAAGTAGAGCGAGTGTTACGAGACTACGCTCAGTATCATTTCGGTAAGTCAATTCGTTCAGCCGCGTTAGTGGATGCTTTATCTATTCCTGACCTGTGAGATTTATATACCTATTAATTTTTCAAAGTCTAGTCAAATGTAAGTTGAATTTATCACCAAACGAGTAAGAATGCGATTATCAGAGTTCGACCGAGAAACAAAACATCCTTTTAATGAAGAGTCTAACCCTATGGCGAAGCCCAGCTCCTCCCAAGCGGAAGAGCCAACGTCCACTCAAGCAAATGAAGTAAAGAATATCCAATCAGATGCTGATAATACCTCTGTTGAGCCATTGAAACGGGGGGTTATTCCGGTTCTGAAAAATCCCAACTTTTTAGCTCTGTGGAGTGGTCAAGTTTTCTCTCAGTTGGCAGATAAGGTTTATCTGGTACTGTTGATTGCTCTGATTGCTAATCGCTTTCAAGAAACTAATCAAACCATCAGTGGCTGGGTGTCGGCGCTTATGGTGGCGTTCACTATCCCTGCTGTATTATTTGGTTCGGTTGCCGGAGTTTTTGTAGACCGATGGCCGAAAAAAGCGGTGCTGGTAGCAACAAATCTGTTGCGAGGTGTCCTGGTTTTTGTCGCGCCAGTATTGTTATGGCTCACTCAAGGCTGGACTCCGCTATTCAATTTACCCGTAGGCTTCTGTGTCTTGTTGGGGATTACGTTCTTAGTTTCAACGCTGACACAGTTTTTTGCACCAGCAGAGCAAGCGGTGATTCCGCTGATTGTGAAGCCTCAAAATTTACTCTCGGCTAACTCACTGTACACCACAACGATGATGGGATCGTTGATTATTGGCTTTGCAGTAGGTGAGCCAATATTGGCGCTGGCAGATACCCTGATGCGTCAGCTGTATATGGGGTGGGATTTTGGTAAAGAACTGTTAGTCGGGGGTTCTTATGCGATCGCCGGACTACTCCTACTACTCCTGAAAACCGGTGAAAATAGAGAAGCTCCCTCAGGAGAAACACCTCACGTCTTTGAAGACATCCGAGATGGTCTGCGCTATGTAAAACACCATCGACGTGTCCGTAATGCCTTAGTTCAACTGGTAATTTTGTTTTCCGTCTTCGCCGCTTTAACAGTTCTAGCTGTTCGTCTAGCAGAAACTCTCCCTGGCATGAAAACCTCACAGTTTGGCTTTTTACTCGCTGCCGGCGGCATCGGTCTAGCTTGCGGTGCAGCCATCCTAGGGATAGGGCACTGGGATCAGCATGGTTCCCACGCTCGCCTGAGTTTATACGGTTCCGTGGGTGTAGCAGGCGCGTTGGTGGGTCTATCTCTGTTTACCCATCACCTCTGGCTAACTGTATTGATGACAATACTTCTAGGCGCTTTCGGGGCTTTAGTCGGTATCCCTATGCAGACCACCATCCAGGCAGAAACTCCAGAAGAGATGCGAGGTAAAGTCTTCGGTCTACAAAACAATGCGATCAATATTGCCTTGACTTTGCCCTTAGCTTTAGCGGGTGTTGCCGAAACTTTACTAGGGTTACAAACAGTTTTTTTGAGTTTAGCTGCACTAGTGATCGCGGGAGGGGTCTTAAACTGGTATATTTCCCGTACAGGATCATCTATGTCAATCACAACTGACAAATAGAGACTTAAGACTCAACCCGAATGCATATCGCCTGGCTCGGAAAAAAATCACCTTTTTGTGGCAACGTTACTTACGGTCGAGAGGTTACCAACGCCCTCTTGGATCGGGGATATCAGGTCAGTTTCCTCCATTTTGCACAAGAAGAAGAAGCAGAGAACCGCACCGAATTGGGGTTCCAGGAAGTGTCGCTGCCTTTTATATACAGATCGCAAGCGTACACAATTCCATCGCTCAAAGCGAGCAAGGTTCTATCGCGATCGCTAAAGCAGCTACGACCCGATCTAGTTCATGCTTCTCTAACTTTGTCTCCGCTAGACTTCCTGCTACCGGAAATCTGCGAAGAACTCAACATCCCTCTAGTCGCGACCTTCCACACACCCTTTGATGGTAAGCGACGTAACATCAAATCGGGAACACAACTTTTCACCTATCAAATCTATGCTCCGTTTCTGGCGCACTATGACCGGGTAATCGTCTTTTCTCAAGTGCAGCGAAATTTTCTGAAACGCCTCGGTGTTCCAGTGCAAAAAGTTGCCGTGATTCCGAATGGAGTGGATGTCCAGAAATATTCTCCTGGAACTTCAAATCTAAAGTCACAATTCAACGCCCAACGCCTGTTTGTTTACCAAGGTCGAATTGCCGCCGAAAAAAATGTTGAGGCGCTGCTAAAAGCTTGGAAGCAGTCTCACCTGGGTGACTCTAGCAAACTATTGATAGTTGGTAATGGGCCACTTTCACCCTCTTTAATGCCATTTTATGGAGAGGAAAATAACATAATCTGGCTGGGATTTGTTGCAGATGAGCAGCGTCGAATCGAAATTCTGCAAGCCGCTGATGTATTTATTTTGCCCTCTCTATTAGAAGGGCTGTCTTTATCGTTACTTGAAGCTATGTCTTGTGGCGTTGCTTGTGTGGCAACAGACGCGGGTGCAGATGGTGAAGTATTGGAGGATGGCGCTGGGGTAATTCTTAAAACCCACTGGGTAACATCCCAGCTTCGCACTCTCTTGCCTCAGTTTCGCGACCACCCGGAGTGGACAACTGTACTAGGAGAAAAAGCTAGGGCGAGGGTTCTAGAACGCTACACTCTCAGTGACAATATTACCAGTCTAGAAAAGCTTTATGCTGAGGTTTTACAGCTACGACAGGTGCAGTTAACTCGTCGTGCTTAGAGCAATATATTTGATGATAATCTTCTTCAAGAGACCTCCTGGGAAAATAGGGAGTCGGGAGTCGGGAGTCGGGAGTCGGGGAAGAAAGGCTATGCATCATTTTTGGTGCGGCGAATGGGCTATGACGCCTATTTTGAAAGTTAGTCAAGATGATTGCACTTTATTTGCCCTCAGTCTAGAAGACTGGGGCTACACAAACTCTCGCTGGTCTG
>DALYIW010000309.1:0-710 GCA_031970155.1 Coleofasciculaceae cyanobacterium CTOTU46601
GGGTGTCTGTCTCCTGAGGAATTGGCTTCCTGGTATTCACACGCTGCAATTTATGCGTTACCTGCGCGGTATGAACCGTTTGGTTTATCGGTGCTGGAAGCGGCTTTGTCAGGATGTGCGCTGGTGCTGGGGGATATTGCTAGTTTGAGGGAGATTTGGTGCGATGCGGCTGTGTTTGTGCCGCCAGATGATGGGAATGCGATCGCTTCTGCAATCAATACTCTAATTACAGATTCACCACGACGCCATCAGCTAGCACAAAAAGCACGTACTCGCGCTCTTGAATTTACACCTGAGCGAATGGTAAATAGCTACTTGCAAGCCTACCAAGACTTAATTGGTCAACTTTAGGGGCACGACTTATTGTGCTTCTACAAACTAGTAACTTAAGCGAGAGGAATTGTATGCAGATTGTAATGTTTTATCACTCGCTCCTGTCTGACTGGAACCACGGGAATGCTCACTTTTTACGTGGGATAGTAAGTGAATTGCTCTCGCGTAGGCATGAAGTCTGTGTGTATGAACCAAAAGAGGCATGGAGTCTTGAGAATCTACTGACAGAACACGGAGAAGAACCCATCCAGAGATTTTATGCAACTTACCCTGGTCTTGAGAGTATACGCTACGACTTAAAAACCTTTGACCTCGACGCCGCACTAGATAATGCAGACTTGGTAATTGTCCACGAATGGAACGATCATGAGTTAGTG
>DALYIW010000309.1:720-9942 GCA_031970155.1 Coleofasciculaceae cyanobacterium CTOTU46601
AGGAAAGCATCGTGAAAGAGTAGGTGGATATCGACTGCTGTTTCATGATACGCATCATCGGTCAGTAAGCGATCGCTCTAGCATGGCAGCTTACGACCTCTCTCACTATGATGGCGTCCTGGCATTTGGTAATATTATCCGCGACATATACTTAACTCAAGGCTGGACACAACGCGCTTGGACATGGCACGAAGCCGCCGATACACGCCTTTTCCGTCCAATTAATCAAGATGGGGGAGTCGGGAGTCGGGAGTCGGGAATCGTGGGACAGAACAGTTCATTTCCCCTAGAACTACAGTCCTCTGGCTTTAACAATCAGCCCTCTCCTACTCTCCACTCCCCACTCCCCACTCCCCACTCCCCACTCCCTACTCCCTATCAAAGCGATTTGGTATGGATTGGTAACTGGGGAGATGATGAACGTACCGCTGAGTTATACGAGTTTCTGATTGAGCCAGTGCAGGAACTAGGATTAAAAGCACGGGTGCATGGAGTGCGTTATCCAGAAAAAGCGATCGCATCCTTAGCCGCCGCTGGCATTGAATATGCAAACTGGTTGCCCAACTACGAAGTACCCCAAGTGTTTTCCCGCTTTAAACTAACTATCCACGTTCCCCGCCGCCCCTACGTTAAAGCCCTCCCCGGCATTCCTACCATCCGCGTCTTTGAAGCCTTAGCCTGTGGCATTCCCCTAGTATCCGCGCCTTGGGACGATGTTGAAGGTTTATTTACACCCGGTAAAGACTTCCTAATTGCTCACACTGGCGATGAGATGAAACACCACTTAAGTAACCTACTTCAAGATGAGGAGAAGCGAAAAGAAATTGCAACCCACGGACATCAAACCATTCTTGCACGTCACACTTGCGCTCATCGCGTAGACGAACTTCTCAATATCTACGCAGAACTCGAAGGCACTCAACAGCAAGCGGTGATGACATGACAGCCAAGCTTAAAATAGCATTCTTTGGTTCGAGTCTTGTATCTGCATACTGGAATGGTGCTGCTACCTACTATCGCGGTATTATCCGAGCTTTGCATGAACTGGGACATCACGTAACATTCTATGAACCAGACGCCTACGATCGCCAAAAACACCGCGACATCCCCGATCCGGATTGGGCAAAAGTCGTCGTTTACTCTGCTGAAGGTAAAGAAGCCGTAACTCTTGCCTTGGAGGATGCACGCAACGCAGACTTGATTGTCAAAGCTAGTGGTGTTGGTGTCTTTGATGAATTCCTAGAATCAGCCGTTTTAGAACTTAGAAAACCCAACTCCCTCATTATCTTCTGGGATGTGGACGCACCAGCAACGTTAGACCGAGTGCAACACAATCTAGATGACCCTTTTCGCCTTCTTATTCCACGCTACGACCTCATTCTCACCTATGGTGGCGGTGAACCAGTCGTCAAAGCTTATAAAGCATTGGGGGCGAGTGAGTGCGTTCCGATTTACAATGCACTTGACCCAGCAACTCACTACCCTGTCTCACCCAATCCCAGATTTAAATGTCACCTTGGTTTTCTGGGAAACCGCTTACCAGATAGAGAAACCCGTGTTGAGGAATTCTTTTTACGTGCAGCAGCCCAACTTCCACACAGTCAATTTCTACTAGGCGGCAACGGTTGGGATGATAAGCCAGTGCCCAGCAATGTCAACTATATTGGGCATGTCTATACACGCGATCACAATGCCTTGAATTGCACCTCACAAGCCGTCTTAAATATCAGCCGTGAGAGCATGGCAAGATACGGTTTTTCCCCAGCAACGAGAGTATTTGAGGCAGCCGGTGCAGGTGCCTGTATTATTACAGACGATTGGAAAGGGATTGAGTTATTTTTAGAGCCAGGACATGAAATTTTAGTTGCCCAGGATGGGTTGATGGTTGCTGAACATTTGCGTAATCTTACACCTGAGAAGGCACACGAGATTGGTCAAGCTGCCTATAGAAGAGTTCTCGCCCAACACACCTACACTCACCGCGCTGCACAACTCGAAGCCTTACTTACTGAAAAATTTAACTCTTTCTCATAGGTGGCACTGACGCACAAACTTTCTGCATCCTTTGTATCAGGCGGCTTTCTGTTTACTTGAATTAATCAAAGAGGTAAAAATGCCGTTTAGCAATTACAAGAGTATTAGTGCCGTTGCTAAGAAATTTCAAATTAAGTATGTCCAAGCTAGCTATGTAATTGAAATAGAATTTCCCGTTAAAGACTCTTTTAAGGAGGAGTTAGATTTACTTTTCACTGATGGAGTTGTTGATAATTCAGAAGATGCTATTTGTGAAAATCTGATTTATCCAGTTCTGAAAGAAGTATGGAAGTCATACCGAAGTAAGCTGACGCTTTGGAGTCATCAGGCAATAAGTTATGATGAAGATTTATCTGGAGTTCCTGATTACATAGTGACTAAGCGAAGTCCTCTTGGTACTATTGTCTTTGACAAGCCATATTTTTTGGTAGTTGAAGCCAAGCAGGACAAATTTGAAGAAGGATGGGGACAATGCCTAGCCGAAATGGTTGCAGTGCAGCGGATTAACGACGAGCTAGAAAAGACGATTTTTGGAATTGTTTCTAATGGAAAAGTATGGCAGTTTGGTAAACTGAAATTAGATGTTTTTACTAGAAACAAAGTTTTTTACACCATTCAGGATTTAGATAAATTGTTTGGTGCGGTTAACTATGCTTTTCAGCAGTGTCAATTACAGATAGATAGTTCATGGTTAGACTAAGACTAATACCGTAAATCCATGAAAATTATCAATAATTACATTGAATAAGTTTCACTTTCTGAGAGTTCAGGTGGTTCTTCCTGTGGTTGCGGCGATTCAACAGTTTCTTCAATTAGCTTTTCGGGGAAAAAAACAGCAGGCGAAACGTGGAAAAAATCAGCAATTTTTTTTATGTGATTAGCTGTAAGTTGACGCTTTCCACTTAGTATGGCAGACACAATTGATTCTGTTTTAAAAATGGGAACAAGGTCTTTTTGCCGCAGATTAAATTCTGCAAGCAGGACTTTCAACAAATCTACGCCGTAAATATCCGGGATAAACTCTTGAGTTTGTTCGTACTCATAAACTAACGTGCATAATACATTGAGGTAGTCACGTTCGTCTGTATTCAATTCACCTTTATTTATTAGAGAATCTATTACCTCTTGAGCCGCTTCTAACTCTTCCTCAGAAGTAATGGGGCGTGGGGGAAAGGCTTTGAGCAATTCGATGTAAGTACTAGAGTCTACCATTTTAACATAGATAACTTGCATGGTGTTCTTCTTTGAAAGGTAAGAATTATATGCATGATTAATTCCTATGTAATGATGTTGATGATTTTGATTATTCTGTTTAGCTTTGTAGCTAAATCATGAAATATTAGCAAATTGCGAAGTTCATGGTCAACTGCGAACCTGAACTCAGGTTGTAGCTCTGGTGCTTTGTATTACCGCTATATTTATGCAAGACGTCTGATGAAAATAGTCATCTTAGGATTATCAATCACTTCCTCTTGGGGAAACGGACACGCGACAACTTACCGAGGATTGGTGCGTGAATTGGTGGCACGAGGACATAATGTGCTATTCCTTGAACGGGATGTGCCGTGGTATGCGGCAAATCGTGACCTCTCTAATCCAACCTACTGTTGCACGAAGCTTTACTCAAGTCTGGATGAGTTGAAAGACAGCTTCCTTGAGGAAGTACGTAACGCTGATTTTGTCATGGTAGGGTCGTATGTGCCAGAAGGTGTAGCTATAGGCGAGTGGGTGACAGATACAGCGCAAGGAATAACCGCTTTTTACGATATCGACACCCCAGTAACTCTAGCCAAGTTAGAACAGGGTGAGACAGAATACCTTAGTCCTTCCTTAATCCCGAAATATCACCTCTACCTATCCTTCACAGGTGGCCCAACACTGAAGCAGATTGAACAGCAGTATGGTTCAGCGATCGCAAAAGCATTGTATTGTTCAGTTGACCCTCAGTTGTACTACCCACAGGAGTGTAATCAGCCCTGGAATTTAGGTTACATGGGAACTTACAGTGATGACCGTCAAAGTGCACTAGAATGTCTTTTGCTTGAACCTGCACGTCAGTGGAAAGAAGGTCACTTCGTCGTTGCAGGACCTCAGTATCCCGGTACGATAGAGTGGCCTAATAACGTCGATCGCATTGAGCACTTACCACCGTCAGAACACCGCTCATTCTACAATTCTCAGTTATTTACACTGAACATTACAAGAGCTGATATGGTTCGGGCTGGTTACTCTCCGAGTGTGCGATTGTTCGAGGCGGCTGCCTGTGCAACGCCTATTATCAGTGACTACTGGCAGGGAATAGAGACAATTTTTGAAATTGGTAAAGAAATCCTGATCGCCAATTCTCCAGAGGAGGTTTTGCGGTATCTTCAGGAGATGCCAGAAGCTGAGCGTTGTGCAATGGGACAAAAGGCACGCGATCGCGTTTTAGCAGAACATACTGCCGCGCATCGTGCTGCACAATTAGAAGACTATGTGTATGCACTAAAAAAGGATGAGGGATGAGGGATGAGGGATGAGGGATGAGGGATGAAAAACTTTGGGTGCAAGTCCCTATATTTAATGAGGTTGAAGAAAAGAAATTTTCAATATTTCAAGCACTATTATTTATTGATGGGGCGATTGGCGCATTTATCCTTCATCCTTCATCCTTTCCAGTGACCACTGACTACTAATCAGTGAACAAATTTCTTCTATAATCTACACTTGGAAACAAAAAGCTTTAGCTCCAACGTCAGACTCCTGGATTATCACTCATGAACACCAGCAAGCATCGAATTGGTGTATTCAAGGCTATTCGCCTCCCTTTACAAGCAACAATTATCGGGCTTTGTCTTGCAAGTGGAAGCCTTTTGGCGCAGACACTGCAACTCCCCCAAAACTTGATTAACCTCAACTCTAGCGAGGGAGAAAAGTTACTGATGGACAGCAAAGCCATACAAGACTACTTCCCTCTCAGTATTCAATTCATCACTCAGAAAAATCAAGCTTACTGTGGAGTTGCCAGCAGCGTCATGGTACTGAATGCCCTCTCTATTCCTGCACCTGAAGCACCTGAATATAAGCCCTACCGCCTCTTCACGCAAGACAATTTTTTTAATACACAAACTCAAAAAGTCGTTGCGCCTGAGGTTGTATCTCGCAAAGGGATGACTCTCGATCAGTTGGGTAAACTATTAGAAAGCTATCCTGTTAAAGCCGAAGTTCACCATAGTGCTGACAGTAGCTTAGAGGAGTTTCGCACTCTGGTCGTTAAGAATTTACAAGAACCTGGAAATTTTGTCCTAATTAACTACTTGCGTAAAGCTATTGGTCAGGAAACAGGAGGGCATATCTCCCCTGTAGCTGCCTACAACCAACAGACAGACCGTTTTCTAATCTTAGATGTCTCCCGCTATAAATACCCTCCAGTCTGGGTAAAAGCAGAAGAACTTTGGAAAGCTATGGCAACGTTAGATTCAGATTCGGGAAAGACACGGGGATTTGTACTGGTAAGCCCACGCTAATGAAAATAGATAGATGATTAATAGACTTATCTTGAAAGTAGGGAATAGGGAGTTGGGAGTTGGGAGTTGGGAGTTGGGAGTTGGGAGTTGGGAGTAGGAGAAAGAGACTTTCATGTTTTCTTTGTGTATTCGCGTTTATGGTGTGTCTTGAAAAAATAATTATGACGGGCTTTCCGGCCCATCCCACAACAGTCATTTTTGCTTGTGGGGTAGGCGTCCCGCCTGCCCAAAAATTTGATGAAAAGAGCTTTTGTAGGAGACGCCATGACCTATCGTTCACAACTCGTGGCAAAATGAAAATATTTCTTCCCCAACTCCCGACTCCCTATTTTCACGACATGTCTAATAGAGCCAATAACAATTCAGAATTACTCTAAATCTAGGTATTTGTCTAAGTCTTGAATCTTAGGGTCTGGAAACTGATTGAGCCAACGCCAAAGGATAGTATAACTACCATCAGCACCTCGATTGACAGGTCGAATAGCAACTAATACATCACTACTGGGTGTCTCTAGTATCTGGTCGAGATTGCGGCGCTGTGACCTAGAAATTGGTTCATTTTTGAGAATTACATCGGGTACTTGATACTGAAATAATCTGAGCAAATAGGTGTTGTTCAGTACTACTGGCGCTTGGATGAATGCTGGTAAGTTCGTAGAGAGAAAAGCTGCTGTCCTGCCGTTTTCTCTTGTACAAGGAAGCGATCGCAAAATAGGCAGTAGTTCAGAAGTTGGCATGAGACGCACTCCATCTTTTCCGCTGAGTAAGAGGAGTCGGTCTTCTTGCAGGGCTTCTAGTTGATTAGGAGGGGAATAATAAAGGAAAAACTCTCGCTGTTGCTGAGAGAGAGTAGGGATATTTTGCAGAGTGGCATTGAGGTTTTCTAGCGAGACTTCACCTAAGTTAATCATGAAGCCATAATTGAGTCCTGTCAGTGGAATCTGGAACTTACCTTCTTCAATCTGAAGTGCTAAGCGAGGAGTCAATCCACTCGTACTGCGTCCTAGGGGCACAAAGGGAAATCGTTCTGCTACGGTGGGTTGTAATCGATTTCGCCGCTGATTGGGGTTAAAACGGTAGATCTGGGCTGGTAATATACGGGCAATTCCAGTATTGGGCTGGGCAAGAAACTTGGCATACCTCTGAGATTCTAAAGGCGACAGACCATAGGTGCTGCGATTAATGATCTGATTGGTTTCTACTGGGTCGAAAATTCGGATAGATTCAGGAAAAGCGGGTATTACTGAGAGCAACTGCTTCCGCGCTGCCGAAATAGCACTAGTAATTTGCACAGGGGGCTTAATTGCAGGCTGGAAGGAAGGCTGATTATTAGAAGTCGCTGTCTTGACAGCTAAACCAATGACTGGTACTTCTGGAATTGGTAAATTTTGTACTGACGCAGAACTTGGCTGTTTTGGGTTCTGGAGGTTGGGGGGCTGTTGTGGGTTCTCAAGGCTAGGAGGCAAGATCAACAACGGCACATCCGGTGAAGGTGGAGTTTTGGGTTCGGTTAAATCGGCTAGCAGGGGTAGGCGTCGATCTAGCTGCGAAACTACTGGTTTTAGCTGCTGTGTCGAAGTATGGAGGGCACAGTAAATCTGTCTCTGAGGCAAACTCAAATCAGCAGCAACATTTGGATCTGGGGTATTGGTGCCGTTACTACACAGGAGGCGGGGAATGCTGTATTGGCTTTTCAGAAAGCGTTCGACTGCTCCCAACTCAACGATTAATTGTCCTCGTACCGCTTCCACTTGGTTAACATCTGGAGAAGCGATCGCTTGTTCAATTCGATTAATTAAATTTAGCTGCTGTTGCACCAGTCGCTGTGCTTGAGGCCAAAAGTCTTGAGAGGAGGGGCTTTGACTCAGTAAATGCACAGACTGAGCTCTTGAGGCTGGCAGAGGGAGGAACGACACACAGAAACCAAGCAATAACAGGAAACGAAAGTAGCGCATGTTAGAGGCAAAGCAGCTTATCAGGTAATATTTTGCCCCTAACATGTTGCTATTGATAGCTTTTGATGAATTCTCTGCTGAAAATAAAGAGTAGGGAGTAGGGAGTAGGAAGTAGGAAGTGTAGAAGAGTACAATTTTCCTTCGTGGTGGCGGCAATTGTGCCATGAGGCCTGTTGAAAACTCATCGTCAAAACCCAAAGTGTTAGCTGTAGCACCAAAGACCCAACTCATTGCACAATAAGGGCAGTTCCTTGCTTTTACTGCATAGACATGCCAACTGTAATAGCTGATGCCAAAAATTTACTCTCTGACCTGATTGCACGTTATCGATCGCAAGTCGATTACCTAGCAATTCGCCTGGAAAACTCAGAAGGAACGAGTATTTTATTGCAGGGTGATAAGGTAGAAACCTTAAGTGAAGGTCTCTCGATTGGTGGACAGGTACGCGCTTGTTACAAGGGAGGCTGGGGGTTTGCAAGCTTCAACCGACTTTCTAGCTTGTCAGAACAAATTGAAGACGCGATCGCCGCTGCCCGCATTGTTGGTGATGAAGAAACTATTCTTGCTCCTATTAAGGCGGTGCAAGATGTTTGCCATTTACCCATGACGGGGACTGATCCGCGCCAGATTCCTCTCTCAGAAAAAAAAGCACTGTGCGATCGCTACAACGCAATTCTCAAAAGTGTTGACCCTTGCATCACCACAACCTCTGTGCGTTACGGCGATAGTACCCAGCAAGTGATCATTGCCACCTCCGAAGGCACCCTGATCGATCAATCCTGGGTAGATATGGAAATGCGCTTCGCTGCCACTGCCCGTAAGGGTGAGATTGTCCAAACGGGAAGAGAAACCAATGGTTCACGCAAAGCCTACGAAGACCTTACCAATCTAGATGAACAGGTACGCAGTGCTGCTCAACGTGCCGTAAACGCCCTCTCTCTACCCTCAGTGAAAGGAGGCACGTACACGGTAGTAATTGACCCGATTCTGACGGGTTTGTTTGTCCATGAAGCCTTTGGACACCTTTCGGAAGCCGATATGGCGTATGAAAACCCAGACTTGCTAGAAGTCATGAGCATGGGCCGTCAATTTGGACCACAAGACTTGCAAATCTTTGATGGTGCCGCACCAGATGGGCATCGTGGCAGCTACTGCTATGACGATGAAGGTACGCCAGCAACCACAACTCAACTCATTAAGGATGGCATGTTGGTGGGGCGTCTCCACTCTCGTGAAACGGCAGGAAAGTTGGCTGAGACGCCGACTGGTAATGCTCGTTGCCTCAACTACCACTATCCTCCGATTGTCCGGATGACTAATACCTGGATCGCACGAGGAAAAACACCTGTTGAAGACTTATTCAAAGGCATCAAAGAGGGTGTCTATGCCCGGAACTGGATAGGAGGCATGACGAATGGAGAAATGTTTACCTTCAGTGCTGGTGAAGCCTGGATGATTCGTAATGGCAAGATTGCTGAACCCGTGCGGGATGTTACTCTTTCTGGCAACGTCTTCAAAACTTTAGCGGATATTGAAGCGATCGGCGATGACTTCTACTGGGATGAATCCGGCGGCTGTGGTAAAGCAGGGCAGGGTGGTTTACCAGTGGGTTGTGGTGGCCCCAGCTTGCGGATTCGCAATGTAGTTGTTGGCGGCGAAGCTTAGCGGGTCGCCTTATGGCCAGAGCAGGGGGAGCAGGGGGAGCAGGGGAAGCAGGGGAAGCAGGG
>DALYIW010000310.1:0-9865 GCA_031970155.1 Coleofasciculaceae cyanobacterium CTOTU46601
AACAAACAACAAACAACAAACAACAAACAACAAACAACAAACAACCAACAACAAATTATTACTTCTTGCTGCTGCGCCACTCCCAAGCTGAGACATACTTTTTATCGCCCCAAACTCCCGCACGCCGAGCCTTTGCCAGAGCTTCTGCTTGCTGTACAATTGGTGCACTTGGACAGTTTTTTAGGTAGGGTTGATAGACTTGCACTAATCCTTCTTGGGTCAACACTTCCTGAATGAAAGTACCGTTAGGTAGACGTACTTCACTGACTTGGCGGCCGTAGCGATCGCTATCTGTAATAGTCAGCTTAACCTTGTTGCCTCCCTGTTTAACTAATTGCTGTACTCGCTGTTGCGCTTGTACACCCCACTTAAATTGGTTTTTATCTGTCGCTTTTTTACTATTTTTCTCTTTGGTGGTGTGGGGGACTTCTGGAGCATCCACACAGGCAAAGCGCACTTTAATATCAGTACCTTTGGCATCTGTTGCAGTGAGAGTATCTCCATCACTAACTTTTTTTACAGAGTAGGTGGAGGTAGTAGTTGAGCCAGGTAAGCGATCGCACCCAAGCAAACTAAGTATGAGAACGATGACACTGATGTATTTGAAAGATTTTGAGAATGACATTATCAATACTTAATTTATCAAAAACTGCCCATTTAGATGATTAAACTTTCTAGATGGGCATTCGCCACTGTTTATCGTACTTCGAGAGTGAGCGAAAATGATGAGGGTTGGTTGTTTGTATAAGCACAAGCAAACAACAATTACCAGCAAACAGCCTTGAATCCTATGTCTTTGAGTCGTGGGATGAGTTAAGTATTAGCTCGCCACAGCTAGTGCAGGTTCTAGAGTTGCCACTACCTTAACGCCGTATTCCGCTTCAAACACCCCTTTCTCATAATCCAAACTCCAAAGTTCTAGGGCGCAGTCATCATCGGGTTGAGATGGTTGTAGATGTAAGTGCAATTCTCGAACATCTGGGTGGTACTCACACCGTACTTGTTGAATCGCACCAATTTGTCGGCGATCAAGAGTAACGGCTAAACGTAATATGGCACTAATTTGATTAACTAACTGTCGATGCTTTTTACTAGGCAGGTTGCTGTAGTTCTCGTGCTTTTTCTTCGGAGTACTGCGACGATGGTAACGAGCCAAGTTGGCGATGACTTCAATCCCAGCTTCGGTAAATCCTAGAAGTTCACCGTAGCGAATTAGGTAATAAGAGTGCTTGTGATAGGACGAATGATTGACACATATACCACAGTTGTGCAGGATAGCTGCAGCCCAAAGGAGTTCTTGTTCTTCAGTGTCCCAATCATGGAGATAGCCTTTGGTTTGATTAAATAAGCTGAGGGCAAAGTTGGCAACGCGATCGCTATATTCCAGATTCACCTGATACTTCTGAGCGATTTTCAGCACGCTACGTTGACGCACAGACTCTTGGTAGCGCAGTCTGTCTTCAATTAAATTGTGAGAGAGCATCCAGTCAACAATTACTCCCTCTCGGAGTGCTCGTTCACCTATCACTAGAGACTCGGCACCCAGCAGCGTCATCGCTTCTAATAAAATTACTGTACCAGCAACAATAATCTCGGAGCGTCGGTCTGACATCCCTGGAATAGCAGCACGTTCGATCGCACTCATTGAGGCTAGGCGCTTGAGGATTTCTTTGATATCTTTGCGGCTTAATTCATAACCATTGAGGGGATTTGGTACGATGCCTAGCTTTTCTCTGGCGTGAATGGTTGCCAGTGTCTCGATAGTGCCAGATGTCCCAACTAAACGCGGCTGTTCCCCAGCTTCCAGATGTGCCCGTAACTCCTCAACTGATCGCTCCAGGTTTCCTCTTACATAAGCTTGCAAGTATTGCAACTCACTATTACTAATTGGATCGGTAGTGACGAACTCGGCAGTAAGACGAACTGCCCCCACTCTCGTGCTACTAAGAGAACGAGGTTCGTGACTATCTCCTAAAATCAGTTCTGTTGAGCCGCCGCCGATATCAATAATGATGTGGGGATGGTTGTTGAATTCCATCCCTGACAAGACACCTAGGTAAATTCGTCGCGCTTCTTCTTGACCAGAAATTAGGTTGACAAATAACCCCAATTCTGAATCTACCTGCTTTAAAAAATCTCGCCCATTAGGTGCTTCTCGCACAGCGCTAGTAGCAACGGCAACAACTTGTTCAGCATTAAAGGTTTTGGCTAGTTCCTGACAACGTTGCAAAGCAGCGATCGCTCTTTTGATGGCTTCTTTGGTTAAATTACCTGTTTCCGGATCGCGATCGCCTAGCCGTACTGTCTCTTTTTCTCTCGCGATAATGGTAAACGTCGGTAGCACTGGGTCAATCTGCACTACCACCATATGAATAGAATTAGTACCAATGTCAATAGCGGCAAGTATGCGTTCTTGCTCCACAGAAACAGTAGAACTATTTAGGGAACGTTCTTGAACAGCGGAATTGACTATCACAATTTATCTCCAGTAAGAACTCTAGCCCAGACTTTACGGATAACAATATCTTTAAAGAGGATTCAGCCAGTAGATACTATCTCCTATTGAGATTTTTCTTTGTTAGTAAGAAACGATCCGGAAAATCCAAGGAGCTTCCGAGACACAAATAGGAGAATGACACAATAGGGTTACTGACACACTACGGGTCAAGTTCCTACTTAACCGCCAATAAAGCTTTATCTGTTATCGTTATAAACTTATCCTTTCTCCAACAGCTTTTGCTAAGCAAGATGCTTGATTTCTGCTAAGCCAATTAGCTGAATAACTTTTCTTAATACATTGGGAAGTCCAGGAAATCCGCCACTCATAAGGATTATAGGGTAGAGGGTTTCCCAGCTTTTTTTCATCCCTCATCCCTCATCCCTCATCCCTCATCCTTCATTAAGGCGATCGCTAGCAAACTTGTGTAACTTCTATACAAAATAAGAACTACAACCTAACAAGTCTTGACTATGCTGACTCAGCCAGAACAAAACCATTTACCCACTTGGCTTACCATCCTCCGACTTTTGCGCTGGGACAAGCCCGCAGGACGACTGATTTTGATGATTCCTGCTCTGTGGGCGGTCGTTTTAGCCGCTGAGGGGACGCCTCCTTTACCGCTAGTAGGAGTGATTATCCTGGGGACATTGGCAACCAGTGCCGCAGGTTGCGTGATTAACGATCTATGGGATCGAGATATTGACCCACAAGTTGAACGAACACGCGATCGCCCCCTTGCCTCTCGTGCCCTCTCTATCCAAGTCGGCGTAATTGTTGCCTTAGTATCAATGGCTTGTGCCGGAGTACTCGCCCTCTATCTCAATCCTTTTACCTTCTGGCTTTGCGTTGCAGCTGTGCCAGTGATTGTTTTCTACCCCTCAGCTAAGCGAGTATTTCCAGTACCTCAGTTAGTACTTTCCATCGCTTGGGGCTTTGGCGTCCTCATTAGTTGGAGTGCTCTCACAGGTAACCTAGTACCAGCAACTTGGCTACTCTGGGGAGCAACAGTACTTTGGACACTGGGATTTGACACTGTTTATGCGATGTCAGATCGAGAGGATGACCAAAAGATCGGGGTTCGCTCTAGTGCCTTGTTTTTCGGTGATTATGCGGCTGATGCTGTGGGAGTCTTCTTTGCAGGTACTGTTGGTTTGTTAGCCGTGCTAGGTTTTGTCATGCACTTGCACATAGGCTTTTGGCTAGCACTCGGTCTTGCTACTATCGGCTGGGTTTGGCAATATACCCGACTGCGGCAGCCAGACCTCCCAAAACCTGCCTATGGCGAGATGTTCCGTCAGAATGTTTGGATAGGCTTTGTTTTGCTATCTGGGATGATGACTGGTTGTGTATTCTAACTTCACAGACAGTCGGCGTTGTTGGTTATTTGTTGTTGGTTGTTGGTTGTTGGTTAGAAAATACAAACAACTAATAACAAACAACAAACAACAGTTAACTTCTCACCCTCTGGTTAACCAGTTCAGCCGCTAGCTGAATCGCTGCTTTCATGCTGGTTGCATTAGCAATACCTTGACCTGCAATATCAAATGCCGTGCCGTGGTCAGGAGAGGTGCGAACAAATCGGAGACCAATGGTAGTATTGATGGCTCGATCAAATGCCATGAGTTTTACAGGGATTAAACCCTGGTCATGATAAAGAGCTAGGTAGGCATCAGGGAGATTTGAGATTTGAGATTGCACTTTTGGTGCGCTTCCAACGCTGCTTGGGTTTGGGACTGAACAGTCGTACCAGGCTTGACCGGCTTTGACCCAGAGAGTATCAGGTGGCACAAGGCCATCTAGCTGAAGTTTAGGATATTTTTTACGCTCTTGATCTAGCCAGGGAATCAGCCAATCTTGTTCTTCACGACCCAGTTGACCCTGCTCACCACTATGAGGATTTAATCCAGAAATCGCAATCCGAGGTGTCTCTAGTCCAAAATCGTTGTGCAAGCACTCCACCAGCAAGTCAAGCTTTTTCGTCATCAATTCAGGAGTCAGAGTATCCGCAACTTGGCGCAGAGGAATGTGAGTAGTAGCGAGGAGTGTACGGAGTAACCAACCGCTATGAGGCGATCGCGCCACAAATAACATACCGAATCTCTCAACTCCTGAGGAGATAGCAAGCACTTCAGTTTGACCCGGATAATCATGTCCTGCTGCCTTCCATAAAGACTTGGCAATCGGTGCAGTGACGATGCCATCAAACTCGCTAGTTAAAGTAAGAGCGATCGCTTTTTCTAGATAGGCAAAACTCGCTGCCCCACTAGCTGCATTCCCAACGCCTGGAGTAATCTGACGCCGATCTGACGCCTCTAACTCCATGTCGAGAATCGATAATTGATCTAGATCTGCAAGAGTGTCTTTCTGTTCAATGGTTTGCCGCAAGTGAGTGTATGTAGAGTGTAAAAGCGATCGACTGCCAATTACCGTTATCTCACAATCCTTAGTAACCTCTGGGGCTGCCAAGGCCTTAAGTACTACTTCCGGGCCAATTCCTGCTGGGTCTCCTAATGTAACGGCTAACCGAGGACGCCTTGACTGTGAACTCAGTTTTTCTGTAAAGAAAGATTTCTGTGTCTTCATTTTTCGGTTTCACCCCAATTGTGTGCCACTACAACCACTCACCATGCTTTTTCTTGAACAGGGCTTACGCATGGGAGTAGGGAGTAGGGAGTAGAGAGTCGGGATATGAGCAGGCTTCCCTCGATTCCCGACTCCCGATTCCTGATTCCCTTGCACTCTAAATTTTTCGTTCAAATCCGTAAGTCCTGTTGGAGATTGACTGCCTCGCTGTTCTAAAATACCCTCTATGGGTTGGGATGACCTTAGCTCATCTGTAGTTCAGTTTTTACGCTTTCCTCGACTTACTACTCGTGAGGGAGGGATGAGGGCGTGAAGGTTAGAGTTATCAAATTTTTTGGCGTGCGCGTGGCGCGATCGCATTTTCATTAACACATCTAGGAGATTAGAAACAATGAACGGTGAAATGTTCAATGCAGCAGTGTTGTCCTCTACCCTGATTCTAGTAGGCTTGGGCTTAGGCTTTTTATTGCTCAAAATCCAGGGAGGCGAAGAAGAAGGTTAAAGACGCCAGCCGATGTGGCGACTTGCACTAGTTGAAGCAAAATCCCATGTACATCTAGGCATAATTCGCTTAAAGAGCGTCTACTTTTGTGTCCACATCGGCATCAACTTACCAAGGTTGTAATGCTACAGATAACAGCTGATGAGCTTTTGATGTAGGCTCGCTCCAGTATTTCTGATAAGATCATGTAGAAAGTTTAAGATTCTTTACTAAAAAATCCTTGATGAACTTGTTGGTCGTTGGTGCAACTGGCACCTTAGGAAGGCAGGTGGTTCGTCGTGCCCTGGACGAAGGCCATCAGGTGCGCTGTTTTGTCCGCAGTCCCAGAAAAGCGGCTTTTTTAAAAGAATGGGGAGCCGAAATTGTACAAGGTGACCTTACATCTCCCGAAACTCTAAAGCCTGCCCTTGAAGGCATTACGGCTGTTATTGATGCAGCAACCTCTCGACCGACGGACTCTTTGAGTATCAAACAGGTAGATTGGGACGGACAAGTCGCGCTGATTCAAGCTGCTGTTGCTGCTGGTGTTGAGCGGTTTATTTTCTTCTCAATTCTGGATGCTCAGAATTTTCCTCATGTCCCGTTGATGGAAATCAAGCGATGTACCGAACTTTTCCTTGCTCAGTCGGGATTAAAATACACAATTTTAAAACCCTGCGGCTTTATGCAAGGGCTAATTAGTCAGTATGCTATTCCGATTTTGGATGGACAGTCGGTTTGGATTACTGGCGATACCTCTCCGATGGCCTACATGGACACTCAAGACATTGCAAAATTTGCAGTTCGTGCCCTTGAGGTTCCAGAAACGGTAAATCAGAGTTTTCCAGTGGTAGGGACTCGTGCGTGGGGTGCTTACGAAATTATCCGCTTATGTGAGCGATTATCTGGCAAACAGTCTAAAATTGCTCGACTTCCTCTCAACCTCCTGCGCGGAGTACGGGGAATTTTGCGATTTTTTCAGTGGGGGTGGAATGTCGCCGATCGCCTTGCTTTCACCGAAGTATTAGCAACAGGCAAACCTCTAGATGCTCCAATGGATGAAGTATATAAGGTTTTTGGTCTAGATCCTAAGGAAACAACAACCCTAGAGGCTTACCTGCAAGAATACTTTACCCGGATTATGACCAAGCTTAAGGAAATTGAATTCGAGACCAACAAAGCTAAAAAGCAGTCCAAGAAAAAGACTCCCTTTAAATCGAAATCATAGAAACACTTTTGGGAAAAGTGAGCGCGATTAATCTATGTCACAATAAATAATAAGCAAAAATACTGGTTTTGTAGCTCAGGGCGTCTTCCCGGATAACACAGAGTACCTAGTGGACTGCTGTTAATCTCGACGCCTTAGTTTTTTTACCAGTAGTGAAGAGGGGAACGGTTATTTAGCATTGTCAGAGAATATCTGTGTCTAAAATCGCGCCGCAGCGCTAATTGTTCCGGATCATTTGACCACTACACGGACTAGTGAGCGTGCCCAAAGTAGGCATTATATACAACGACCTCAAACCCATGGCTTGTCGCGTTGCCAGCGAGTTGAAGGAAAAACTCGGCGCTTCTGGCTGGAATGTCTGTATGGCTACAGGCGAGGGAGGAATTCTTGGATATTCGCGTCCAGATTCTCCGGTTTGCCATACACCACTTGACAAGCTTGCCTCTCCCGGTTTTGACGAACAGATGACTTTTGCGATCGTGCTGGGAGGAGATGGTACTGTTTTAGCGGCTTTTCGCCAGGTTGCTCCCTATGGTATTCCCTTGCTCACCGTAAATACTGGTCATATGGGCTTCCTGACAGAGGCTTATGTCAACGAGTTGCCCAATGCCTTGGAACAGTTATTGGCAGGAGAGTATAAAGTTGAAGAACGGACAATGTTGTCGGTTCAAATCTATCGAAAAGACGCTCTTTGGTGGGAGGCGCTGTGTCTCAATGAGATGGTGTTGCACCGGGAACCATTGACTTGCATGTGCCATTTTGAGATTCAGATTGGGAATCATGCAGTGGTAGATATTGCAGCCGATGGCATCATTTTGTCAACTCCAACTGGCTCAACGGCTTATGCTCTCAGTGCTGGGGGAGCAGTGGTTGCGCCTGGGGTGCCAGTGCTGCAATTAGTGCCAATCTGTCCTCATTCGTTGGCATCTAGGGCGTTGATTTTTGCAGAGAATGAGACGTTAAATATTTTTCCGGCGACTCCCAATCCACTGGTGTTGGTGGTTGATGGTAATGCGGGGTGCTATGTGTTGCCGGACGATCAGGTGCGGATAGAGCGATCGCCATATTCCGCTAAATTCATCCGGTTGCAAAACCCGGAGTTTTTCCGAATTCTGCGAGAAAAGTTAGGTTGGGGCTTGCCTCATATAGCTAAACCAACTTCTGTTGAGCTGCCCTAAGTTATCTCAAGTCACTGCTTCCGAGTTCCTAGCAGGGAGTTAGAAAACTGAATTTTTCCTGTAATGAGGAGAGCTTAGGAACGCGATCGCCTCGTTGTACTTTGTTGCCTAACCCCTGGTCTGTTGGTATTAGTAACATCTAGTCTATAAACTGTTATGGGCGCAGTTGAACCATTACCTTCATGGACTGTAACAATAAAAATACCATTGCGCTTAGGGTCTTTTCTAATATTAGAAATAAATTCAAGTGGCAGCTCACTCACTGGTCTGACTTGGTTAAAATTCGGTTTAGAAATACATAAAATTGCAGCGCCATCCTGATATCGAGCTGCCGATAACCAATAGGGTTGACCATTAGCTATAAACTCAGATTTGTAAAAAACAACGAATCTGTCAAGTTCTGGTAATCTCTGATTTTGACGACAACTTTTATCTAAATAAACTTCCTCCGCCAAAGCAAGCTCTGATAAGGATGTCACAAGGGGAGCAAACAAGCTCAAAGTTGCTAGCGTAACAGTCACCAATTTGAGGAAAGAAGCCATATCAAATTATTTTTTATAGATAATTATTCTCTTTGAGCTGTATTAGTCTGAAAGTAGAGAGAAGATTTATATAGTATCTGTTCTTGGTGAGTTTCTAGGGTGCAATCAGATAAAGGGTAAGCGACACAGGTGATAGTATATCCAGCTTCTATTTCTGATAATTGCAGAAACTTTTGCTCACTTTGATCCACCTCGCCAGTGACAAGTTTTGCAATACAGGAAGAACAAATTCCTTCACGGCACCCAGCAGGTAATCGAATACCAGCTTCCTCTGCTATATCCAGGATGTACTGATCATCAGGTACCTCAATGGTGCGATCAAGATTCAGCGATCGATTCACTAACCGCACTTGATAAACGGTCATCTGTTACTCCTCCGCAAACTCGTATCCCATGTCAATCCAGTAATGCCAATCGGCGATCGCCTCTTGGGTTTCGTCATCAGCTTCAATAGGCTCTGTATCATACAGAGGTATAGAAAACACATCTTCAACCGTATCCTCTTTGTAGAGTACTTCAACCAACATTTCTTTTTAGCAATCATCTAATTCGCCTGTTTATGGGGCGATAACTTGATTGATTGGTTTACGTCGTGCAAGCGCCACTACGACTCGCTCAAGAGGAGGACAAATTGGCGCACGAATGATGTCTTGAAAACTTGATATCGATTGAGTAGAGTCAGCTGGCTCATCATCCGCGCCCAGACTTGGCGGTAGTTGATGCCAGGACTATTATGAAGTCTGCCAAGCATGGCATCTTCAAATGCCATCGGAATACTAGTTCTTGCATTTTTGTCTCCACCAGAAGTGCTTGAGGTCATAATTTCTATAATGCTTGGCGCTCCTGTTGGACAGTCTTCTACATAGTACTCGCTACCTCGCTTGGCGATCACATAGCCTCCACTTTTGAATATACGCTGCAATTTACTCCAGGACTGGTTTGTAGCACTTTCAATTTCTGACTGACTAACTGACGCAATTGGCATAAAGAGATAATCAAAAGTGTAATCAAAAGACATTCTCACGTCGTTAACCACACTGGTATATTTCAACTTAACTTCAGGCCATACGCCCAGCCGTGTACCAGAAGCATATCCGAGGAGCCGTAAAGTTTCAATTTCTGAATTCCTTTGACATGTTCTTGCTCCTGCTCTCTCACGTCCCAATACAAGCAGCCGTCGAGGGCAAACAATCCAGGGGGCTGTATCAGCTTTTACTTGTATTGAACATACACCAGCAGAAATCTTAGAGCGGTCTGGAAATATCGCTTTTAATGCAGGATTGCCAGACAAGTCTATCTCAGGACTTACGCATGGATACCACATATAGTAGGGGTGAACGGCCGTTCACCCCT
>DALYIW010000311.1:0-8851 GCA_031970155.1 Coleofasciculaceae cyanobacterium CTOTU46601
AATGGGGTAGAAAGCTTGTTTGAGAAAGCCTTCAGCTTACTCGTCACCCCTTCAGCATACCGACCGTATACTGTGTCGTAGTTGAGCAAATAAGCTAGATTTTCTGGTGGCACCAAGTCATTAACCGCGACCAATTCTAAATCTGGATGGTCATGGATGATTTTAAAAACTGCTCGACCAATTCTTCCTAAACCGTTAATCGCTACTTTCGCCATTGTTGGCCTCCTGTCTTTAGTTTTCAAGACTTACGCACAACTCTACAAGTTTGAGGTACGGGGCAAGGGTACGGCAAGACTTTAGCCCCTACAATCCCTATCTGCCACAAGCAATGAAAACCTCTATAACAGTAGTGTGTCGGTAGCTTTCCTTACATAAGTCTTGGTTTTTAGGCATTTGCAAAGTGACTTTTCAGGGGTTCTGTTTGAGTCAATTTTCGACAACAAAAGGGGCTTAGTTGTTAGTTTTCAGTGAGAAGCCCCACAGATAAATCTGGGGGCTTGGAAAAAGAACGCCCTGTGCGATCGCGTTGATCCACACAGATGTTTTTTGATTTTCCCTATCTAAAGAAAAGAGCATGAAATTACTCCCATACCCATCTAGCAACTAACAACCAATAACTAACAACTTCTTTTGTCAATCCGCGATTTCTACACTATTTTTTAATAAAAGCTTCTCCTATTGTTCAAGAGTGGCTTTGCCGCTTCGACTTTAGTGGGTTTCGCCGACTCAAAGTGTGTCCTACAATACTTCTCGTCGAGAGCAGTATGAGCAATAGGTAAGGGTTTACTCAGGTCGCGACTAAAGTACATGGGATTATGTGTTGTTGGTTGTTGGTTGTTGGTTGTTGGTTGTTGGTTGTTGGTTGTTGGTTGTTTTTATTTTTTAAACATTCAAATGTCTTCTACCTTAAGGAAGAAAATATTACCGCGATTTACTATTGACTGGAATCTCTACAATTAATTCGGTTCCTTTCCCTGGAGTAGAAATACAACTAATTTGACCCTGGTGTTTTTCTACTACAATCTGGTAGCTAGTGGATAATCCTAGTCCCATGCCACTGCCTACAGACTTCGTGGTAAAGAAGGGGTCGAATATCTTCTTTTGCACTTCCTCACTTATTCCAGTGCCATTATCAGCAATCCGAATTACAACAGAGGGAGTAGTGAGTGAGGAGTAGGGAGTAGGGGCAGATTTATTTCCATTCCTAACTCCGTTCGACTGATGCTCACGGAAGCTAGAATCTTGATTTCCCAGTTCTGTACGGATAGTAATTATTCGTGGCGAAGGTTGATTTTCCAGGGCGTCAATGGCATTGCACAAGATATTCATAAACACCTGATTCAACTGGCCGCTATAACAGGTAATTAGAGGCAGTTGACCATAGTCTTTAATCACCTTAATCTCAGAGTCAGGGGCGCGATCGCATCCTGATGCATTAACGCCTTCTGCTTTTAGTCGGTGTTGTAACAACAGAAGCGTGTTGTCAATGCCTTGATGAATATCTATCGGTTTTTTTTGTGATGTATTCTGTCTGGAGAATAGCAGTAGCGATCGCACAATTTGCCGAATACGTTCTGCTCCCACCTGCATCGAATCGACAAGTTGTTGCCAATCTTCCATCAAAAACTCTAAGTCTATATCCTCAACTATCTGTCGAATTTCTGGTATGGGATTGGGATAAGTCTTCTGGTAGCCTTCCAGCAGACGGATTAAGTCTTGGAAGTATTCTCTAGCCGGAGTGAGATTACCGTAGATAAAGGTGACAGGGTTGTTGATTTCATGGGCAACACCCGCTACCATTCGCCCTAAACTCAACATTTTTTCGGCTTGAATGAGTTGAGCTTGGGCGCATTTTAACTGGTTGAGTGCTAGTTCTAGTTCTTGTGCTTGTTCTCGAAATCGTGCTTCGGATTCTCGTAGAGCATCTTCTGCTATCTTGCGCTTGGTAATGTCTAATGCTGTGCCTGTTGTGCCGACGACTTGACCCTGTTCATCCAACAGTGCGATCGCATTCAATAAAAGATAAATTGGTTGGTTGTCTTTATCTAAACGTATAGTCTCATACTGACGCAGTACTTCTCCATGAACAAGGCGCTCGAAAACCGCCAGATCTTTTGCCAGTTGTTCCGGTGGCGTGAACTCCGTAAATGAGCGATCGAGCATTTGTTCCGGTTCGTAACCAAAAACCTGTTTTACTGCTGGGTTGACGAAGGTAAAATGACCCTGAATATCAGTTGACCAAATAACGTCCTGAGATGTTTCAACGAGGTTACGATACTTTCGTTCACTCTTGGCGAGTGCTACTTCAGCAAGTTTTCGAGCAGTAATGTCGCGCACAATCTCGATCACTTCATCGCTGCCACAGGCTACAATGCGAGTTTCATAATCATGCAATTGCTCATCGATGGGTAGCTGATACTCTAAGATTTGAGTCTCGCCCGACCTGATTGCTTGCTGGTAGGCTTGTAGCATCTCCTGTGCCAACTCAGGTGGCAAAGTCTCCTGCACGTTTCTCCCAATCAACTCATCGGGTGACACGAAGATTTTGAAGTCTTTAGCAGGTTTAAAGTCTAGATAAGTGCCATCAGCACGATAGCGAAACATTACATCTGGTATAGCGTTCAAAAGAGCGCGATTAGTGGCTACGCTTTGATTGAGTGCCTCTTGAGCAAGCTTTCGCTCTTCGATTTCCTGAGAAAGCTTTGAATTTTGTTCATTAAGTTGTTTATAGAGCCGACTAATCGTCAATTGATGCTCGATGCGAGCCAAAACTTCTTGGATCTGAAATGGCTTGGTGATGTAGTCCATCCCGCCCATAGAAAAAGCTTTTACTTTATCGATCACTTCATCCAAGGCACTGATAAAGATAACCGGAACGTCCCTGGTTCGAGGAGAAGCTTTTAGCTTAGAGCAGACTTCATAGCCATCCATCTCCGGCATCCGGATGTCCAGTAAAATCAAGTCAGGTAGAGTTGACTCGACAGACATTAGAGCTAGTTTGCCACTCGGTACAGGTCGCACTTTATACCCTTGCTCAGACAACATCTTGATTAAAAGGTTCAAGTTGGCAGGGGTATCATCAACAACTAAAATATTGCCTTTTGATGAAGTACTTTGCGGGTTGTCTTCAGAGGCTTTTTGTTGTTGCAGATTCCCTAAACTAGCCGATGAGAATTCTTGCCTTTCTTCTCTCTCTTCCTTAGCTACCTCTATCTTCATGTCAGTGGGCGATCTCTCTGAGCAAAACATAATATTATTCATACTGGATTTAATCGACTTTTGATTGAGATAAAGACAAGAGCTTTTCAAACTGAAACTTGTTAACTAAATCAGCTAAGGCAAGGGCTAGAGGCTCATGTTGATCGTGGATTTGGTCGATCAGAGTCAGCATCAAATCTAAATCGCAATCGATTGTAGCTTGGTGAAAGTTAGCTAACCACTCAGCAGGTAAAGCGTCAAGGGCTGTCGGGGTGAGAGCAAAAGTCTTAGTAGGGGCTAAGTCGGGTTGATTAGTCAGTTCATCATAGACATATTTCACCCCTATATGTTTAGTCATGGAGTCAAAGATGTCTGTCTCGCGGAAGGGCTTGCGGATAAAGTCATCGCAACCTGCTTCTAGGGCAACAAATCGCTCTTCTCCTAGGGTACTAGCCGTTAGAGCAATCACGGCAGTGGCTTGACCTTTGGTTGTGGATTTTATCTGTTTCGTCGCTTCATACCCATTCATTACGGGCATCCGCATATCCATCCAGATTAAGTGAGGTTCAAACATTTCCCATATTTCTATCGCTTCTTGACCGTTGCTAGCTTCCCTCAGTTCAAAACCTAAGGGGTTTAGCAATCTGAGCAGGAGTTGTCGATTGTCCCTATTATCATCCACTATTAAAATACGATACTGAGGTTGATTTGGTTCTAGGGCAATGACCCTCCGGACTGTCTGCTGTTTGATTTTAATATCTTGTGCATCAACTACGCTGACTTTAATATCAAACTTGAAAATAGTGCCTCGCCCCACTTGAGAACTGACGGTAATTTCTCCCCCCATCAATTGTACAAAAGAGCGTGTTATGGGCAGTCCTAAGCCCGTTCCTTCCTGTACTTGTTGCCCGGTTTGGCTTTGGACAAAAGCTTCAAAGATGCTGTCTAATTCGTCAGGAGCAATGCCAGTGCCTGTATCTTCAATTTCAAAGTGGATTGTTTGTTGTTTGTTGTTTGTTGTTTGTTGTCTGTTTTTATTGACAACTGATACTCTTGCTGATATGGTTCCCTCTTGAGTAAATTTAATGGCATTAGTGAGCAGGTTAATTAAGACTTGGCGTAACTTGACTTCATCGGTTTGCATATAGCGGGGGACATTGGGAGCGAGCTCAAAAAGTAACTGCAACTGCTTATTGTCAGCCTTTAACTGGAACATATCTTCGAGATCGTCGAGCAGTTGATAAAGATCGAAGGACGTTGCGTTGAGAGTGATGCGCCCTGCTTCTATTTTCGATAAATCTAATACTTGGTTAATTAAGGTTAACAAATGTTCCCCACTGCGCGCTATAATACGCAGGTTTTCTTTGTCTTCTGGGGTAAGGGTTGGAGTACGGCTCATGAGTTGAGAAAAGCCCAGAATCGCATTGAGAGGCGATCGCAATTCGTGGCTCATATTGGCAAGAAACGTACTTTTGGCATGATTGGCAACGTTTGCCGCTTCCTCAGCTCGTTTTCGCTCAACGATTTCCTTCTTAAGTTCAAGGGTGCGCTCTTGTACCTGCTGTTCTAGAGTCCGGTTATAATCGGCTAATACTTTCTGAGCCTGTTTACGTTCTGTGATGTCCTGAAAAGCGTTGATGGCATAGATAATGTTTCCTTGGTCATCACAAACTGGAATGGAGCGCACTTCTAAGGGTACAATTTTTCCTTCTTGATGAACCTCTATATCTTCAACCGTCACACTTTCGCCTTTTAATGCCCGCAGTGTTGGTAGTTGCTCAGTGGGGTATAGCTGCTCAGTTCCTTCGATATAGACTTGATAAACTTGTGATAATTGTTCAGGGGTGGCTTCTGAGATGACGCCTTTACCCATTAAGCGATCGGAAGTAGGATTGGCATAAGAAACTCTGCCTGTTGCATCATGGACAGACACGCCGACGGGTAAAGCTTCTAAGAATTGCATCAATTTTGCTTCACTTTCGCGCACCTCGGCATAAAGCTTGGCATTTTCAATTGAAATAGCCGCTTGTGAGGATAAAACATTGAGTACTTCCAGTCTATCGGGCGTAAAAGCCCCAGTAGTGAGATTATTTTCTAGATACAAAATACCTATCAATTTGCCTTGATTAATCAACGGCGCACACAGGACGGATTTAGGCTGCTGTCTCAGGATATATGGAGCACGAGTGAAATTGCCTTCATGAGTAGCATCGTTTAAAACAACGCTTTCTTGGGTACGGACAACATAATTGACAATAGCATTGGCAACCATTGGAGTGTCGCTGCTGCCACTGACGGTTTCAATGGGGACAGAGTGTAAAATCTGTACTTCATCGGATGCGATCGTTCCTGATGCTTCAATCACCCATTGTCCATTTTTTTCTAAAATCAAATAGCCTGTCTGTGCCCCCGCATTTTCGATGACTAATTTCATCATCTTTCCTAACAAAGTCTCTAACATAATTTCTCCAGAGAGGGTTTGGGAAGCTTTGATGACGCTAGTTAAATCAAATTCAGCAGATGTTTTTGAATCGGTGCTTGAAGTTGTTGTGGTAGTTTTAGGGGGAATTGCCGATCTTTTGGTAAAAAACTGAGGATACTTTTGTTCTAAATCCTTGACTTTAGCCTTCGCTCCCCAGCAAATATAACTATAGTGAGCCTTGAGCATATAGAGTTGAGCAAACTCCTCCATGCCACGCGCTAGATAAAACTTAGCGGCTAACTCATAAGCTAATGCTTCTTCTTGAAGATATTTGTTTTCCCTAGCTGCTTTAATAGCTCCTTCATAAAAATCTATTGCTTCAACAATTTGACCTAAGACTCGCGCTTTCTCTGCCTCAACTAGATAAAATTTATGTAGATGATTCATTGGTGCATGATGCGCCCATGTCTTCATCAAGTCCTGGTTACTGGTTACCTTAAGCAGCAATTTTTCTTGTTCAGAAGGGACAGAAGAATACACCGCCAGCCGTGCTAGAGAATCGTAGAAATACAATACAGGTACACTTAGCATCCCAAATGCTCCATCAATATACTGTTCAGCTTGGGTAGCATTTTCCATAGCTTGAGAAAACTCGCCAAACAGATAACAGAGAATCAGTTTATGGGTATAAAAAAAGTGAAGTCCTGAGCGGCTATTAGCTTCAAGATAAAGTGGTAGCATTTTTTCCTCGTTACAGGCTTCACCCAGTAAACAACATGGATTTTCAGCCTGTCCTATCAAGTTCAAAACTGCCTGCCGAAACATTTGATGATAATTCCAGCTCATTTCTTGTTTGATTTGAGCTAGAAAATTGCTGAAAGATACCATCTCTCGTTCCAGTTCTGTCAATTCCGAACCCTTGAAATATGAATAGAGGGATTTGTCTATGACAGCAAAGCTTGTATATTCTAAATCTCCGTTTTCTAGGCCACTAGAGTAAGCCTCCATAAACAGTGAAAAAGTTTCATTGACATGAGCTTTCCAATGCTTCACGAATGTGGCAACTACGAAGAACGTCTTACACCTAAGTTCTTTCGCATTTAACCGTTCCACTAAGTTTAAAGCCAATTGTCCAAACTGATAACCTAAATCAATACCATGGAGGGTTGCGATTAAGAATGTTCCGTAACTAGCATAAGCCAAGGTCGAGAAAGAAGCATTGCCATATCTAATCGATAAATTGACTTGTTCACAATTTATCAGTGGCCAGAGTTTTGGCGCAGCTATATAGGCAGCAGCCAGCATACTTGATAAGATTCGCATGGCTGCCAGTTTGTTGGTGTCTGTCATCAAGGGTAGATTCATCAAGTCATCTATGTTCTTTCCTCTCAAAGCAGTTGCTGTTTCCTCTAATCTCTGTTGAATCTCTAATTCTGTAGGTGATTCTGGTATGTTTACCCCCAACAAATTCAGCGCTTGTAATCCTATCTGAATGGCTTCTAGTTGTTTGACTTGGGCTACGCGAGTTTGAATTTTCACTTCAAAAACTTTCACTTTGTCCAGAACAGTTTTTGCTTGTTGTAGGACAACTGCTGCCCATCTCTCCATCTGTTCAAAGTCAGTAGTAACATATGCCGTTTCTACGGCTTCTATGTAGAGATTTAAAGTTAGGTTATACTGACTCTGCCAGCTATCGATCGCCAATAATTTCATCCCAGCAGTAAAATACCCAAGAGCAGCATTATAAGCCGTCGCTCCTTTGGCTTTTCGACCCGCCATCAAATTAAGATTTGCTATTTCATTTCGCTCTGTTTGTGCAGTAATTAGCTCAACACCAACATTAAGATGATCGACAATTTCAAAGATTTTGTCTATCAAGGCATCGGGTTGGCTACTCTCTAATAACAGCTGCCCAATTTGTAAGTGAACAGCTTGTTTTTGTGAATCATCAATTAAGGAATAGGCGGCTTGTTGTACTCGGTCATGAACAAATTTAAAACTTACTTCATTTAATTCAGAACTACTTTCTAGGTCTAGGGATTTTTGCTGATTATCTAAAGTAACAATTAAGCCTTCTTGCAGAGCAGGAAACAAGTTAGAAAAAACGTCAGCCAGTTCATGTTGATAAATAATTCCCAAGGTAGATAAATCAAATCTATTACCAATACAAGCTGCTAACTTTAAAACCGCTTGAGTTTTGACGGCTAGCCGACTAATCTTACCCGCTATTAATTCCACCACATTGTCTGTAATATCTTTGGCTTGAATTTGTTCTACATCCCATTGCCACTTTCGCGTTGTTTGGTCAAAACTTAATAATCCTTCCCCATTCAGCGATTTTAAGAACTCAGTAGTAAAAAAGGCGTTACCTTGTGTTTTGGATAACACTAAATCAGTTAGCGGTTGCGTCAGAGTGGGTTGACAATCTAAAGCATCAGCAATTAGAGCGTTAACATCTTGCGATCGCAAATTGTCTAACTGAATAAATGACACAATTTCTTGTTCTTTTTTAATATCTTCTAATGTCATCATCAGTGGATGAGTGGCATCGACTTCATTATCTCGGTATGCGCCAATAATCAGTAAATGTTTAAGGTTAGCATCACTCATTATTGTTCTGAGTAATTTCAGTGATGCCCCATCTGCCCATTGCAGGTCATCAATGAACAAAACTAATGGGTGCTCCGCTTGGCAAATTGCTTTAATAAAGTTTTTAAAGACTAAATTAAAACGATTTTGCGCTTCTTGTGGTCCCACTTGTGCAACAGGTGACTGAGAACCAATGACTCTCTCTAGATTTGGAATTACATCTATTAAAACTTGACCATTGTTGCCAACAGCACGTTTTATTTTATCTTGCCATTCATTTAATACAAGTTCACTTTCTGTCAATAATTGATTGCATAAATCATTGAAAGCTTGAGAAATCGCGTAATAAGGAATATTCCGTTGATACTGGTCAAACTTACCGGAAATAAAAATTTCTTTATTATTAATTGTTGATTTATAAATTTCTCGAATCAATGCAGATTTACCGACCCCTGAGTAACCTGATACAAGAATAATTTCACTCTTGCCTGATAAAGGTGGTTCTTGCTGAGAAGCAATAGATTTAGCTGAACTATCCTCAGAGGTCTGGTTTTGTTGCAAGCTTATTGAATTTTCTATGAAATCACCCGTTAAATTCTCTCTTAAATCCGTACTATTAAATGTTCTTACTCTGGCGAATGC
>DALYIW010000311.1:8864-9830 GCA_031970155.1 Coleofasciculaceae cyanobacterium CTOTU46601
TCTTGTTCTCTGCCATACAGTTTTTGAGGAAGTTGAAATTGATTTGAAATATCTTTTTGACCAAGAGAAAAAGAGTTGATTTTATTATGACGCTGTAATTGATTCAAACATCTCTCTAGATCTGTTCTTAGACCATAAGCTGACTGATAACGGGCTTCGGCATTTTTTGCCATCAGCTTAAGTACAATATCTGAAACAATTGGCGGTAAATCAGGTTTAAGTTCGTGTGGTGGTACAGGTTGTTTAGCAATATGACTATGTACTGATTCCAAGGCATCAGAACTCTGAAACGGTAAAGTACCTGTCAGCAATTCATAGAAGGTGGCGCCTAAGGAGTAAAAGTCAGTGCGGTAGTCAATTTCCCGATTCATCCGTCCTGTTTGTTCCGGTGAGATATAGGCTAAAGTGCCTTCTAAAACATTAGAATTTTTCCCAGTAGTGTTTTCGCGTGAAAGCACTGTAGAAATCCCAAAGTCGATAAATTTAATTTGACCCGTGGATGGATTAAGAACGATATTGCTGGGGTTTATATCTTTGTGAATGATGTGGGCGGCATGAATTTGATCTAGAATTTCTGTGATAGCGATCGCTAACTTCAGAAACTCAGATAACTCAAGTTGACCGGCTACTCCCAACAAGGCTAAGGAATCACCCCCAAAATCTTCCAAAACCATGACCAAACGTTCAGTGTCATGTAAAAGTTCGTAAGTCTTCACTACCCCTGGTATGGTGAAGTTACGGGTAACCTCATATTCTCGCTTAAACCCAGCAATACGCTCTGGATTTGGGTAGGAATCTTTGAGCATTTTAAGGACAACAGGTTGCTCATCGGACAAACGATAGCCCCGATAAATCAACGAGTTGGTGCTTTCATAAAGTTGAGTGGTTATGCGGTAACCGGAAATAATTAACATTTGTTGTTTGTTGTTTGTTGTTTGTTGTTTGTTATTTGTTATTTGTTATTTG
>DALYIW010000312.1:0-2077 GCA_031970155.1 Coleofasciculaceae cyanobacterium CTOTU46601
CTTGAAATACTCTGCAATTACATCACGCCAGGGAACGCCCGTCAGAATTGCTGATGTAGCAGACGTACAAATTGGTGCGGCTATTAAGCGGGGGGATGGTAGCTTAAACGGTCAAAAAGCCGTTGTCGTGTTGGTGAACAGACAACCCAGCGCTGACACTCCCACCGTGACGAGGGCGGTGGAAGCAGCGATGAAAGAGGTTCAACAAGCGCTTCCCAAAGATATTAAAGTTACCGTTACGTTTCGTCAGGAAGAATATATTGAATCTTCTGTTGCCAATGTCAGGTCAGCGTTAATTGAAGGCAGCATTATTGTTGCTGTTATCCTCATCCCTTTTTTGATGAATTGGCGAACGCTCGCTGTCGTTTTGCTGGATTTCTTTCTGACTTGGCTATTCGCGCTGTTAGTCATGCATTGGATGGGACTGGGGCTAAATACGATGACGTTGGGCGGGCTATCCGTGGCAATTGGTACAGCCATTGACGATGCCATTGTCTATGCCGAAAATACCTACCGCAACTTGAGAGAAAATAAACTCTCTCCTCACCCTCGTCCGATATTAGATGTCATTTTTGATGGCAGCAATGAAGTACGCGACTCTCTAATTGGAGCGACGGTAATTGGCATCGTCGTCTTCTCGCCAATTTTTACATTGCCCGGAGTAGAAGGTCGGATTTTTTCGCCGATGGGGATTACCTATCTCGTGGTTGTTGTGATTTCTAGTCTGGAATCACTGCTCGTATCTCCGGCGTTATGTGCCATCTTACTGCCCAGCAAACGCATGAGGGCAACAGAACCTTGGTTGCCGAGATTTGCCAAGCGTATTTATAACTTCTTTTTACAGTTTTCGATGCGTCATTCGGCAATTATCCTCGGTCTAGCCAGTGCGGCAATGGTGGCAGCATTAATTATTCTTCCCTCCTTCGGACGAGCATTTCTACCTGAGTTTCAGGAGCAAACATTAGTCAATACCATCCTTCTCTATCCCGGTGTGTCTCTTGATGCCACAAATAGCGCAGGGTTTGCTATTGAAGATGTTCTAAAAAAAGACCCTAGATTTGAATACGTTCAAGTGCGTTCTGGACGCGCTCCAGGAGATGCTGATGCAGCGGGAGTCAATCTCGCGCACATCGATATGGGTATTAGTGAAAGGGGAATGGAAGACCGAGCCAAAACGCTGGAAGCGCTGCGAGAAGAATTTGCCAAATTACCCGGAGTAGCCCCTAATATCGGCGGGTTTATCTCTCACCGAATGGATGAGGTTTTGTCTGGAGTAAGGAGTCAGATTGCTGTCAAAATCTTTGGCTCTGACTTAGAGCAACTGCGTCAAATCGGTGCCCAAGTTGAAGAACAAATGAAAACGGTTGAGGGAATTGTAGACCTGCAACTCGAACCTCAAGTACCAATTGAACAAATTCAAGTCAACTTCAATCGTCAAGCTGCTGGTCGATACGGTCTCAATGTAGGAGAATTATCTGAAATTATTGAAACGTCTCTGAATGGGCAAGTGGTGTCCCAAGTTTTGGAAGGGCAACAAACGTTTGACCTCGTTGTGTGGTTGAAGCCGGAAGCCCGGAATAATTTGGAAACCATTCAGAACTTGTTAGTTGATACTCCTGCTGGTAATAAAATTCCTCTGGCTCAAGTCGCTACGGTTCAATACGGTACGGGGCCAAACACGATTAACCGTGAGAATGTTTCCCGTTTGATTGTGGTGTCTGCTAATGCTAAAGGGAGAGATTTGCGCTCGGTGGTGAATGACATTCAAGCCAAAGTCAAGCAAAATGTTCAGGTGCCTTTTGGTTACTTTATCCAGTATGGAGGTCAATTTGAAGCCGAGCAACGAGCTTCACAAAATATCTTGGTATTTAGCGCGATCGCATTTATTGTCATCACCGTCTTGATGTATCTTTCGGTCAAGTCTATTCCTTCAACGGCGATGATTATGATTAACTTACCAATCGGGTTAGTAGGGGGAATCGTTTCTGTGGCGCTGACGGGTGGGGTAATTTCTGTGGCGTCTTTAGTTGGCTTTGTCACCCTGTTTGGTGTTGCTACCCGCAATGGGTTGTTATTA
>DALYIW010000312.1:2108-9803 GCA_031970155.1 Coleofasciculaceae cyanobacterium CTOTU46601
GCCGAAGGAATGCCTTTTAAGGACGTTATCGTTAAAGGTTCGATGGAACGGCTTAATGCCATTTTAATGACCGCTTTAACCTCAGCTTTGGGTTTGGCACCTCTAGTACTAGAGGGGGGACCGGGGAAGGAAATCCTACAACCTCTTTCAATCGTCGTATTGGGTGGGTTGTTTACTTCTACGGCATTAACGCTAATGGTGTTACCAGCTTTGTATGCCAAGTTTGGGAGATTCTTAGTCCCCAAGCAAACACCACCAGTTTCTAGCAATGGGAGGGCAGTCGGAGCTGTTTTTGAGAATTGATTTTCGAGGCATATTGGTCAGGATTCCTCATTAGTTTATGCCCAAAAGAATCAATATGAAGAAAACACTAATTTATGCGGCTGCATTTACTCTGGCTAGTGCGGCTTTAATTTCTCCTGGCTACGCAAGTTCCAATACAGATGAGGGTACGCTTCCCGCTCATGACGGGAACGTGCAAATTCCCTCCACTCGCTGGCGGCTTGTTAGACATACTTTCGTGTTACACCTTCCTCGAAATAGCAACCCTATTGCCCAGATAATTATTGCCGCTCCATCCACTGTAGCTGTGAGTAATGATATCGATGTGTTAGAACACAATGGTAGGGAAATTAACTTTAGTGTTTCTGTCAATAGCAAAACTATCATATTAGCGTTCCCGGAACCCGTTGCTCCTGGCAGCAAGATTGATATTAATTTCAACAAAGTAAAACAGCCAATTCGCGATCCTACTTCTGTATACCGATTTTCGGCTAAAGCCGTTGGCAGTGACGAAGAGATTCCCGTAGGTGTAGCTCGGTTTCCCACAGATTAGACCTTTTTATTCCATTATTAGAAGCAGAAGACGACATCAATTTATCCGAATCGAGTTGCAGGAAAGCCGAGTTTTTCTATTGAGTTAGTACCCTAAGTTTTTGTAGAGCAAGCAATTGTTTCGCGTCAGGAGTCAAAAGCATGAAATCTATCAATTCTTTGTTGATTGTTCTAGGAAGTGTTAGCCTACTTTTCCTGGGAGCCTGTGGGAACAACAACCAAGCCACAAACTCAGCTAGTAGCCCGACAACAGCCAAACCAACCGAATCAACTGCACAACCGACTGACGCTGCTAAAACTGAGTCGTCTAGTCATGCCGCAAAACCTCAAGCAGGTGGTCAAGTTGTCGAGTCAGGTCCCTATCACTTAGAGTTTGTGTCTGGGAAAGAAGAGAATGGAACTCATTTAGATTTTTATTTACAAAAAGGTGACAATCACGAGGCAATTCCTAATGCCAAAGTAACGGCTCAAGTTCAGTTGCCTGATGGTACACAAAAGACTCTTCCCCTTACCTATGACGCTCAAGGAAAACATTACGCGGCTTTGCTTCCTGAAAAGGCAACTGGTCAGTATCAGGTTAAAATTACTTCGGATATTGATGGAAAGAAGGTAGACGGTCGCTTTAGTTTCAGTCAGTAAATTCTCCAGTTTGAGAAGGCAAGAAACGCCAGCTCTAACAAAAAGTATGAAGGGTGAAGTATGAAGTATCAAATTTTGTACAAGCCGAACTGCGTCCCGCTCCACTAATGTTCTCCTAGTTGGCAACCAATTTTTTTCATTCTTCATCCTTCATCCTTTAGATATAGATGACTCTGTTTCACTGTTTTGAGTTGAGAAGGGATGCAATGGCTACCTGGGTAGGAGTATTTGCCAGTAAAATTGATGGTAAGTTAGTTCGAGAGCTGGAGGTTAAGGCGAATAACGAGGAAGAAGCCATTGTGCTGCTGGACTTCTATGACTACGATGAGACCTGGCAGCATTATTCGTTCGTTAAGGTGTACAAGAAGTCAAGTGGTATCGCCGAGGTATTGGTCACCCAAACAAAGAGTATACTCAGTCGATTCTTTTGATGATTATTAAACATTTGAATGTTGCGAGGATTTCATCGTAATTTCATTTATCTATGAAAATCTATATATATAAGGAATCCTGGCGCTGGTAGAAACTTCCTTCCTTCAATGAATATGAGCAACGTTGATGACTTAAATGCTCAGGGGAACGGTCAATTACGTAACAAGGTGGCGTTGATTGTCGGTGGAGACAGCGGTCTCGGACTTGCGGTTGCGAGCGCGTTTGCCAAACAAGAAGCCGATGTGGCGATTGTCTACCATCTTGCTCGCGAAGATGCTCATCATACCAAACAAATGGTTGAAGCAGAGGGGCGCTCCTGCCTCTTGATTGCCGGTAATGTGGGGGAAGAAAAGTTTTGCCAGCAGGCTGTCCAACAGACGATTGAGCGGTTTGGCAAGATTGATATTTTGGTGAATAACGCAACCGAGCGATACCTTCAACAAAGTAATGAAAACATCAGTACCGAAGAGATGGAGCGCATTTTATACAGCAATCTTTGCCCGATGTTTTATCTGACCAATGCCGCACTGCCATACCTGAAAGAGGGAAGTACCATTATCAACACCACTTCTGTAAGAGTATACAAAGGCAATGAACAATTGCTGGACTATTCCTCAACGCGGGGGGCGATCGTGACCTTTACCCGTTCCTTATCCCAATCTTTAAAAGAGAAAGGGATTCGAGTCAATGGTGTCGTACCAGGCCCGGTCTGGACAATGCTTGTTCCCTGCAATTTACCTGCCGATAAAGTCAAAGCGCTCGGTGAGCAAATGCCAAATAAAGGAGCAAGTTCGCCTGCTGAAATTGCACAAAGCATTGTTTTTTTAGCCTCAGATGACGCCTTTTATAGGGCAGGTCAAGTCTTATTTACACAAAGTTTGCCAGCCTAATAGGACTGATGCAAATGTTTTAAGGGTAGGGTAGCGCGTGCCAAGATTACTACTAATAGAACATCGATAGTAATGGCTGGGGCGAAACATCATTCAGCCGTTAAGACCACTAGCGTAGTAAGACCTTATTAAGTGCAGCTGGTATCAGTCTGTCATTGCTAGCTCTGACTGGTAGCGCTAGTCTGGCACAAGACCACTCCCAACAACAAACAAGCGGCTGCCCCTGCTGCCAGAAGATGATGGGGCAAGGCTCTAGAGCGTAAGCCCGATGGGCGGCAGCGAACAGTCTCGGATAAGCGGTAGCCCAAACCCCAAGAACCACGCTTCACGCTATCTGAGTGGGTAAGCGCAAAAAGCCAAAAATATAGAAGCCGTTTTCGCTAATAAAACGGCTTGTTTTATTTGGATTGAGTTTAGTCATAATGGCAGAATCGCAACAATCGATTTCTGGGTAAATATTTTTTAGTTGTATAATTTCATCCTGATTTCATAACTCCCTATCAAACTAGATCTTAATAGGTTAACTCTCAGGTCAAAATCAGGTAATAGTGTAGCAATTCCAGCAAGACTCAGCAGTCACTTAAGGAAAACTGCACTTTTTAAAGATACCTGATGCGCCGAGGGCAAGCCGAAATTACTTCTGTCACTTCACCTCAGTTACTCTACTTTAGAGCTTAGACCCTTAATACTTACTAGCATAGAGGATTTCTAGATGGATAATTCGAGTAGCATTTCTGTCTTCGTCAGCAGGCAAGGAATTTTTCATAAATTTTTCCAGAAAGCTAAAGAAAAATCCCTCCCCCAGTTAATTTATCTAGCTACCTTAAAAGTTTTTGATTATCTCACTCTTTTGAGATACCGAATTCAATACCCCAATCTCAAGCTTGGTTCTGGCGTAACGATACGAGGTAAGTTTTCGGTCAAAGGAAAGGGAAAAGTAGAAATTGGAAATAATTGCTACTTTATAAGCTTTGACAAGAACTCCAATACAATTTATGTTGAGGACTTCTCCGCCTGTCTCACTATTGGAGACAACTGTTTCTTCAATGGGACAAGTTTCTTAATAGAAGGGGAAGGGCAAGTAGAAGTTGGAGAGCATTGCTATTTCAATGGTACAACCGTTAAAGCTATAGACTTTATAGAGTTCAAAAGGCATTGCCTGGTGAGCGATGCCTTGCTTGTTGACACAGACTTCCACAGTATCCAAATCAATCGACGTGACCCAAAGGTACACGCAAAAACTAAACCTATATGCATAGATGAAAATGCCTGGATTGGTAGTCAAAGTATGATTCTAAAAGGTGTCACTATTGGTAAGAATTCTGTTATTGGAGCAAGAGCTGTTGTTCGGCAGTCGGTTCCAGATAACGTGGTAGTCATCGGCAATCCCCAACAGATTGTGAAAGAGCTAGACACTACTGTACTACCCTACGAGTTCCCAAAAGTAGCAGAGGCAGTTCCTATTGATTAACCAGAAAATTATGTAGGATTCTGATACATCGCAGTAAAACCTCATTGAGTGTAGCTGGATGCAGGTGTCAATATTGAGTTAACACGAGCTGTTGATGACCTTCAGCCCTTTTTGGGCTTATTGGTGCGCTTCTGACACGGATGGGGATATTCGGGCGATGCCAAGAGTAATCGTGACTCTGGGCGATATTTCATCTGAATTTCATCTTACTCTGTTAACTTCTTAAATAAGAGATTCATTCATTCTTGATGAAGATGAAACTTTGCATTATTACATCTGCTCTCATCAAAGGTGATGGTCAGGGTCGAGTGAATTATGAAATTGCACGGGAAGCTATACGTCGCGGTCACCATCTCACCTTGTTAGCAACTAGAGTGGCTCCAGAATTGCAGGACAATAGTTTTGTTAACTGGATTGATATTCCAGTTAAAGGGTGGAAAACGCAACTTCTGCGCGATATAGTATTCGCTCAACGGAGTGCAGATTGGTTGCGCCAACACCGCAGAGAGGTTGACCTAGTAGTAGCCAATGGCGCAACTACCTCCGCTCCGGGAGACGTTAACATAGCACATTTCGTGCATAGTGGTTGGCTGCGATCGCCAGTACATATTTCGCGCACACGTCGAGATTTATATGGTTTTTACCAGTGGCTTTACACACGTTTGAATTCCCATTGGGAGAAACAGGCTTTCGGAAGCGCGAAAGTAGTAGTAGCGGTATCTGAGAAGATTAGGAAGGAATTGATAGACATCGGTATCCCGAAAGAATGCATTCGGGTGATTTTATGTGGAGTTGGTTTGGAGGAGTTTTCTACAGGTGAGGCTGACCGAAGGAAATGGGGTTTTCCCGAGCAAGTGCCAATCGCTCTATTTTCCGGAGACCTTCGCATCAATCGCAAGAACTTAGATTCAGTGCTGCACGCCTTAGTTCAAGTGCCTAATTTACATTTAGCTGTTACAGGCGAAGCTGAAGAAAGCCCTTATCCTCAGCTAGCTGCACGGTTGGGATTGAGTGAACGGGTACATTTTCTGGGGTGTCGGGATGACATGCCCGACTTGATGCGAGCGGTCGATTTATTTGTCTTTCCGTCACGTTATGAACCATTTGGGCTAGTGGTACTCGAAGCGATGGCTTCAGGCTTACCAGTGATTGCGACGACGACAACAGGTGCAGCGGAACTCGTGACGCCAGAATGCGGAATAGTCTTGTCTGACACGGAAGACACTCAGGCTTTGGCAAAGGCACTCCTGTACCTAAAAAGCGATTTTGACCTTAGGAAGCGAATGGGTCAAGCTGCCCGAACGATAGCGCAGCAGCATAGCTGGACTAGTATGGCACAGAGCTATGTAGACCTATTTGAGCTGGAGTATCAGTCAAGTAAAAAGAGTGACAAAAGATGTGGAATCTGTTGATTTTGGAAGTTACTTTCAACAGGAGACAATGAACAGTCCAGAGTTTAAAGTAACGAACAATTTTCTAGAGGCAAACTCTAGCCTTGAAAAATCTCAGTATACTAGGGCGCGTTGGTTGCACTTGAAATAACTTGTCGTGAATGTATCAATCAGATTGATTCCAGCAATGCCTTTGGACGTAATGTTACAGAGGCGGCGATACCGTACTATGTTGAGGAAATATGAAGTCATGAGAATACTAATTTACACTGCTGTATTCAGTCTGGTAGCCGCAGCCTCAATTCCTGCTAACTCGGCAAGTGCCAGGACAGATGCGGGAAACTCTCCCCATATCGATAGCGCCGTGCAATTTCCTCCAACTAAATGGAGAATTGTTCGACATACTATCAAGCTGCACGTTCCCCCAGAAAGCAGCGCTCTTACGCAGGTAATTATCCATATTCCAGCTGGTCTAACTGCAAGCAATGACATTCGTTTGTCTGACCAGTCAAATCGGCAAGTCAACGCTAATGTTTCTGTTAATGGTAGTCAAGTTACACTCGCATTCCCCCAACCCGTTGCTCCTGAAACCCTGATTGATATTGACATGAATAATGTAAAAATCTCAGGAGTTTCTAATGCTTGGCTCTACCATGTTTCCGCTAAATTTGCTGAAACTGGCATAAATGTTCCTATTGGAGTAGCCAGATTCCCCATTTATTAATAAAAAAATTGGAGTAAATGCTGACATTTCATCTAGATTTCATTGGGGTCTGTCAAGCTAATAAATAAGAAAACAATTGAGTCAGTCTTGAGGAGTAATGCTATGAAAAAGCTAATTTACACAGCGGTATCTATTCTAACAATTGCATCTTTAGCCCCAACTGCCTTGGCGACTGGAAGACCCAGTGATTCTAAAGCTTCTCATCTTATGGACAGTGCCGCCTATCCTCTTAGTGCTAGTTTTCGGGGGGCTACCCATCAGTTTGAGATTCACGTTCAGGGAAGACCCATTTCAGAACTTTCGATTGATTTGCCAGAGGAGGTGAGTATCCATAGGGGAATTAAGGTGACAGATGGCTCGGGTAAAAAAGTTGACGCAAAAGTTTCTGTTAATGGCAGAAAAGCTACGGCAGTTTTCTCCCAACCCGTAGCTCCCGATACAGTGCTATCAGTTTCTCTGCAAGGCGTTGAGACTCCAGGTTATGGCAACAATTGGACGTACCGCGTCTACACCAAGGATGCTGGTCTGACCGCAGAAATCCCACTCGGTACGGCTTTGATTCGCACCTATGACAATTGATAAAGGGCAAAGCAACTTATCCGGATTTTTACTAGAGCTATCGAGTTAACAACTAGCGAGTTCCAGGTTCTGCACTTATAGGCTTCCAAGACCCGACACTACAGTTAGGGTTTTGGATATTCATGTGTAAGAAAGTCACGCATCAACGGATTCACGCATTCAAAAAAGAACCTTAGTGTGAAGCGTAATTTTAGCTGTTACCTACATGCAAGTTATAGATGCAATAGCTGAGTTGACTCTAAATGTTTCTTAACAAGCTGGCATTTCATCTTGATTTCATCAAGGTCTGTCAATCTTTCATTAGAGGTGAACTCTGTAAACAGCTCTCGCCAGCGTGAGGTTCCATTTTATGCCATCTCCCATAACTTCTGAGAACTCCAGCTCTGTGTCAGAACCAGCGACAGCTTGGCACACCCTAGAAAGTGAGGAGATGCTGGCATGGCTAAAGAGCGATCGCAACACGGGTTTGACTTCCCAACAAGCCATTGAGCGGTTGCAGCAATACGGACTGAACGAACTACAGGAAGGAGGCAGTCGCAGTTCCCTTTCCATCCTCCTCGATCAGTTTACAAATATCATGTTGTTAATGCTGATCGCGGTGGCAGTCGTCTCGGCAGTTTTGGATTTGCGAGCTGCTCGATTTCCCAAAGATGCGATCGCAATTTTTGCAATTGTAATTCTCAACGGTCTTTTAGGCTTCATGCAAGAAAGCCGTGCCGAGAAAGCCCTCGCTGC
>DALYIW010000313.1:0-9781 GCA_031970155.1 Coleofasciculaceae cyanobacterium CTOTU46601
TCACTACTCCCTATTTTCAGATTAGATCTACTGATTAGTCGCTGGCTAATTTCTGGACAAATGCGGCATGTTCAGGAGATTGCACCCCCTCTTGTAAAACCGCCAATACCTGCTGCATATTCTTCGATAATAAATCTGCAATCGCTAACCACAACCCAGGAAAGATACGACTCCGTATAATTCCATCGGTATCAACGGGTAAATCGAGATACTCACCCTTTTCTAGATAGAACCAGCTAATTTTTTGATCAAGGACTTGCCAGACAATATATTCCTTCACCCCATTACGGCGATAAACCTGTTTTTTAGCGTGAAGGTCAATTGCAACACTGCTAGCAGCAATTTCGACAACCAACTCTGGAGCGCCTTCTATATAATCATCATCACTCAGTCGTGCTTGACCTCCTGCTTCTTCGTTGATCAGGAGTACAGCATCCGGTTGTGGTTCGTTATCGAGGTCTAGTAGCACTGTTGGCGCATCCCCCAAAGCAACACCTGGAGTCATAGCTTCGTAGTTTCCTAGCCATGTAATCAGCCGCCCATGAGGTTGACCATGGCTTTTGAAACGCACTGAAGCAGGCATGTAGACAATCCCTTCAATTAGTTCGGCCTTTTTCAGGTTAGGCATGGCGTTGTAGCGGCGCTCAAACTCGTAACGGTTTAAGCGATCGCCATTTTCCAAAGGTGGAATTGTCGAATGCTGGTCGGGTGTTTTAACCATACAGCCGTAGTTAGGGTAGACCTATGATCATCCTACCGAATTGCAAGGGGCAAGCCGCCCAACCGGGAATGCTCCCGCCGATTTACTGATGTTCTCGGCGGGGCTGTCTTGCACTGGGAAAATATTGCTAGACCTAAACCATCATCATCCCGCTAGATTGACTTGTACTCATGGCTCCTGAATAAATTAAGCCTCGGTTAGTATCCAGGGTCAAAATTGAACCATCTCGTATGAGCTTTGTGGCATCCTTGACGCCCACAATCACTGGCACTCCTAGACGCAAGCCAATCACTGCTGCATGACTGGTGAGACTCTCCTCCTCAGTAATGATCCCAGCCGCTTTGCGAATCGCCTCTACAAAATCGGCATTGGTTGACGGTACCACCAGAATTTCTCCCTGGCTGAAGTTGCCAACTTGCATGGCACTATGAGCCACCCGTGCTGCACCACTTACTGAACCCTGACCAATACCAATTCCTTGACCGAGAACGGCTGTCACTACCTCGACTTTAATTAAGTCAGTTGACCCAGGAACGCCCTGGAGTGTACCCGCTGTCATCACGACTAAATCTCCCTCCGCCAGTAGCTGCTTTTCCTGAGCCACGTTGATGGCAGCTTGGAAAGTCTGACCAGTTGAAGGTAAATCTAGCACCAATAGTGGTTTTACACCCCATACCAGTTGTAGCTGCCGTGCCACATCAACGTGGGGTGTTACCGCCAGAATCGGGGTATAGGGTCGAAATTTAGAGACATTCCGGGCTGTGGCACCCGTCTTTGTCATGGTCATGATTGCTGCTGCCTGTAATTGCTCGGCAATTTGACCAACGGCTTGAGAGATGGCATTGGGGATCGATCGCCTGGTGTCTTTTACCTTGTGAGCAATTTGCTCTTGCTCAATTCGTACGGCAATCCGCGCCATGGTTTCCACAGATTCCACTGGGTATTTGCCGACGGCAGCTTCATTCGAGAGCATCACTGCATCGGTGCCATCAAGAATGGCATTAGCGACATCGGAAATTTCCGCGCGGGTAGGTCGAGGGGAGTTAACCATGCTATCCAACATCTGGGTAGCTGTGATTACCGGGATTCCTAGTCGGTTGGCTGTGGCAATCAGTCGCTTTTGCAGGATCGGGACATCTTCGGCTGGCAATTCAACGCCTAAGTCGCCTCTCGCAACCATGACACCATCAGAGAGGGAGAGAATCGCCTCCATTTGCTCGATCGCTTCGTGCTTTTCGATCTTGACAATTACTGGTGTCTCTTTACCCGCACTGGTAATCAGTTCTTTAATTTCCAGTACATCTTGGGGATTACGAACAAAACTCAGGGCGACCCAATCTACACCCTGATCGAGACCGAACATTAAATCTTGTCGGTCTTTATCCGTCATCGCCTTAATTGAGAGATAAACACCGGGGAAGTTAACGCCTTTGTTGTTGGAGAGGGTACCGCCAACGACCACACGACAGTGCAAGGCACGTTTAGCGCGGTCTATCTCTTCAACTAGCATTTCGACTTTGCCGTCGTCTAGAAGGATGGTGGCACCCTCTGGAACTTCATCTGCTAGCGGTTCATAGGTGACCGAACTGATTTCCTGAGTGCCAGGAACCGGGTTGCTAGTTAAGGTAAAGCGATCGCCTTTATTTACGACAATCGGACCTTCCTCAAACCGCCCTAGGCGAATTTTCGGACCTTGCAAGTCCTGTAAAATGCCGACTGGCTGATTGAGTTCAAAAGCGGTCTGACGAATCAAGCGAATATTTCGCTGATGCTCGTCATGAGTGCCGTGAGAAAAGTTGAGTCGTAAAGTTGTGGCACCGGCTTTGATGAGCGCCTTAAGAACATCTGGGGTATTAGTTGCAGGACCTATTGTGGCAACAATCTTTGTCCGTCGCTGGGAATTTCGCAGTTGCATATATGGAGATGCGATGAGTGAGCAAAGGAAAACGACTTTGGCACGGCACGATAGAACGGTTTGTCGTTTGAATTAGCTTACGCCAAGACAAGCGGTGGAAGAGTTTACCTGGCTATAGTCTCGCAGATTTTTGCCCCGACGCTATCAAATGCCTAGCACTACTAAACTCTTCCAGTTCGGGAATTGACTTTCCGGCACTTTTATGCTTTTTATGAGTCAGTTTATAGTCTGGCAAGTTTACAGGTTGCAGGTTAGCAGGTTGGTCGGTTCAAATCAACCTTTCATCCTTCATGAGACCTCCTAGGAAAATAGGGAGTCGGGAGTCGGGAGTTGGGAGTAGACAACAGTAGACTTTCATTCAATGTTCGTAAGCCAACGCTCCAGGAAAAAAGGGAGTCGGGAGTCGGGAGTCGGGAGTCGGGAGTCGGGAGTAGACAACGGTAAACTTTCATCCAATGTTCGTGAGCAAAGGCTTATAGTGTCTGTTGCTCTGATTACTTTTAATCAAATTATTGGGCTGACCTGACGCTGACTCCACAACCCAAATAAGCTAATTGGTATTTAAGTTGCATGGTGAAAGGCAGGGGAAGCTCCCGGAGGCAAGGGAAGCAGGGGGAGAAGATTATGCAATTTAAATGCACATCGGCTTAACTACGATAGGACTTACGCAAATGTCTCATTACAAACCGCCATGTGTAGGGGTGAACGGCCGTTCACCCCTACTATGTGTGGTATCTATGCGGAAGTCCTGCACTGAGATAAACGCCAGATGTAAGGGCGTATAGCCATACGCCCCTAGCAGCTATATAAGTGGGATGGGGCGACGAAGAACTCATCGGGTGCTATTTTTGCAAGAAGTTTATTGTGGCGACGAATATCTGTTGAATCCGATAACGCCTTTGAGTTTAGTGTTAGTGAGATTAGCACCACTCAGATTAGCGTTAAGCAGGGAAGCAAGCTCTAAATCCGCCTGACTTAGGTTTGCATAACTGAGATTAGCACCCGTCAAGTTGGCTCCCCTCAAGTCGCACAGGGTCAAGTTAGTGTAAGTTAAGTTGGCATTATTCAACTTGGCGCTAATCAGACTGGCACTTTCGAGAGTCGCACCCACTAAGGTGGCACTCGTTAAATCAGCAGAATGGAGTTGGGCCGATCGCAAGTCAACACCGTTCAAGTTGGCCTTGGCGAGAGTAGCACTGTGTAAGTAAGCGAAGTGGAGATTGGCACCGGTGAGATTAGCTTGTGTTAGGTTTGCGATCGCCAATTTGGCATTAGTCAAATCAGCACGTTCCAGATTCGCTGCACTCAGATTAGCACGGTTAAGACCAGCCCCTTTCAACTGAGCACCTCCCAAGTCAGCACCACTCAAATCCGCACTCCGGAGGTTAGCAGAAATCAAAACCACGTTCGGAAGCTTTGCTTGCTTCAAAACTGCATTATTAAAATCAGCTTCATTTAAATTAGCCTGATCTAGGTTAGCCGTAGTCAAGTTAGCACCCTCTGCCTTAACGGTGTCTAAATTTGCCCTACCCAACTGAGCACCTGTGAGGTTCGCACCACTGAGGTTAGCAAGATTCAGTTGTGCCTCCAATAAATTTGCCTCCACTAGATTAGCAGACCCCAAGATGGCACGAGTTAGGATAGCTTTTTCCAAATCGGCATATACCAAGGTTGCATAACTTAGCTGCGCTTGCTCCAAATTAGCACCAGTCAACTTGGCGCTTGTGAGGTTAGCGGCAGATAAATCAGCCCCTTGAAGGTTAGCATTTTCCAAATTGGAAGCCACATTTTCAGGTTTCTGTAGCTTTTCCCCTAGATTTGCCTGTTTCAAGCTTGCACCAGCGAGGTTAGCCCCAGTTAGCTGGACACCGTTCAATTGGGCATTACTCAGATTAGCGCCACTGAGATCAGCACCTTTAAGCTGGGCCCCGTCTAGCTTGGCACCACTTAGATTTGCCTTTTGGAGAGTAGCATTATTTAGCAGAGCATCTCTCAGGTCACACTTAGGACAAGCATTAGTGGTCAGTAGTTGTTGAAGGTGCTTGGGATTAGCGGCATGTGCGGCTGTAACGAACCCTTGAGTAATTAAAAAGAAAAAAGGAAAAAGGAAACGTTTTTTATTAGCCACGGTATTGAATGCGGTAAATCCGGTTATTAGCTTCTTCAGTGACCAACAGACTACCATCAGGTAACACCAGTAAACCAACTGGACGACCCCAAGTGGTTGGCCCAGAGGGATCGAGTAGAAAACCCGTGAGAAAGTCTTCGTAATAGCCTTGAGACTGTCCAGAGGCATTGAAGGGGACAAAAACAACTTTGTAGCCCGTGCCTTGGTTACGGTTCCAAGAGCCACGCATTGCTACAAACGCCCCATTGCGATATTTTTCAGGAAAGGTTTTTCCGTCATAAAATTGCAGTCCCAAAGCTGCTGAGTGAGCTTGGAAAAGTACATCAGGAGTCTGAGTTTGAGCTACCAAGTCGGGGCGTTTGCTCTTGCCATTGTTGGTTTGACGGGGATCGATAAGATTTGGTGCTAGGTAGGCGTAAGGCCATCCGTAGAATTTCCCCTGTTGTACGCGGGTCAAGTAATCAGGCACCAAGTCATCACCCAGCCCATCTCGTTCATTGACTGTGGCGTAGAGTTCGCCAGTACTGGGGTGAAAGTCGATGCCAACTGGGTTACGCAGTCCGTAAGCGAAGGTTTCCTGGTTAGAACCATCAAGGTTCATCACTTGTACAGAGGCGCGAGGAAGAGGTTCTTCATCCACATTAGAGCGTGAACCAACAGTCACATAAAGCTTGTTCCCATCGGGTGAGGCGAGAACGTTGCGCGTCCAGTGCTGGTTGTAGCCACCAGGGGTAAGATCAGCAATTTTTTGACCTGTGCCAGTGAGTTGCTCTTGTCCTTGGGTGTAGGGAAACCGCAGAACAGCACCTGTGTTACCGAGAAAGAACGAGTTACCCGCAAAGGTCATGCCAAAGGGGATATTTACCCCATTTTGTGCCGTTGCAAAGTTTTTTTGAACATCAGCAACACCATCGCCGTTGGTATCACGCAGGAGGCGAATACGGTTTTCCCTAGTTTCTGTGACTAAGACATCTCCACTAGGAGTCAAAGCTAGCCAGCGCGGTGCATCCAAATTGTCAGCATAGACATTGACCTCAAAGCCAGCTGGTACCTTCAGCGTTGGGTTTTGCGGTATGGCTACAACATCAGGTGACTTGGAAGCGCTATTGGTAGCGAAGGGTTTGGGTAAATTATTGAGTGCAATTTTGATAGGTTGGGGCGTTAGTGTCTCGGTACGGATGAGGTTTTTAGTCGGTACGGCAGCGGTTTGCTGCTGTTTAGGTAGGGTAGCTGTTTGAGGTGATTGACTATTTGGTGCTTCTGCGGCAGGTGTTGAGGCGGGTGCTTCAATTGAGGAGCTATTTGAGCTACAGGCAACTGCTGTGGTTAGTAGCAGCAGGAGCATCTGGAAAACTAGGGGTTTCATGACAATAATGGATACAGAACTGCGACTTACCCCTCTTGTAGCATTTGGTATCCTCTACTCTCAACTTGAATCTCACAGGACTTACGCAAATTAGACCTCATTTATATAAGAATTTCCTACTCCCCACTCCCCACTCCCCACTCCCTCTTTAATACTTGAAGAACCTATGCGACCAAGAAATCGGCATCGCTCCTCCACCGATCAAAACAGAGGTAACATTGCCATCTTTTGCTCGTATAAAGTAAATCTGACCGCCCATTGACTCCATAAACCAGTCAGGAGCTACTGCCGTCAAGCGGTAAACTTCTCTTTCATTAATGTTATCTGAGGCACCTAAATGAACGACTAACTGCTCGTTTTCCACGGCAATATGAAGCCTTTTTTCTGTTTGAACATAAGTACCAACATATTGCTGCAAAGTAGCTGCATCTGGCACAGGGAAACGAGTGCTAAATCGATTCTGATTGTGTTGTGAGCTAAGAGGAAATAACTCTTCACCTACTACATTTTCTGCCAACTGCAACGCTAAATTACGACTAGGTGCGCCGCCAAGATTGCTCAACACGACTACTCCCAGTTTTGCTGCTGGAATCATCAGGGAATGAGTGGAAACACCTGCTAATCTCCCACCATGTTCACAAATTTTGCGATCGCCACTCCAAGCAATCATCCATCCTAAGCCATAACCCCATCCCGTATCACCATAAGGTCTGGAAATGGTATGCATCTGATCTAAGAAACCTGCTGACAGCAGAGTGCTGTGAGTGTAGTCTAAGCTGGCAATCTGGTAACGTGCCACATCAGAAACGGTGCTACAAATTCCGCCACTCGCCAGGTAGATATTGTATTCCTTGGGCAGATTGGTTTCCTGATAGTTATTTCCCTGTTTTTGGTAGGTATGGCTGCGGTTTTCAGCTTCACGCCACTGAGCAAACCGGACATAGCTCTCTTTCATGCCTACTACATCAAAAATGCGATTTTGAAAATACTCCTCTAGACTTATCCCGCTTATGGTATCTACCAGTAACCCAAGAATGGCATAGCCCTCATTGCAATAAGACCAAGTAACGTTGGGCTGGGTTTGTGACTTTACCTCGCTCAACTGCTTCACCAAATCAGCGCGACTACTATAAGGACTATTTTCCTCTTTAAACATTCGGTCTTGGTGTCCCGTGCGACCGAGACCACTTTGATGACTAAGTAGAATTCGTGGTGTAATTTTACGAGAAGCCTCTGCATCTGCTATCCGGAAATCGGGCAAGTAACTGACTACAGGTTCATCTAAGGCTAATTTACCTGCCTCTACTAGCTGCATAATGGCAACTCCTGTAAAAGATTTGGTGAGGGAGCAAACGGGAAAGACAGTCTGTGCCGTCATCGGCAGTTTTTGCTCTAGATTGCGGTAGCCAAACCCCTCAGCAGCAAGAATTTCTCCGTCTTTGACAATTGCTGCGGCTACACCAGGGATTCCCTCAGTTGCTCTCTTCGCTTCGATGATTAAACGTTGCTCTGGGGAAAAGCTCATACTTTCAAGACTTACGCATTGACACCATTTATAGTAAAGGCGAATAGCCATTTGCTCCTATAAATGACCTTTCAACAAGAAGTTAGCGTAAATACTGACTTTTACCTCTAGAAGGAGTAGGATTGCTAGGCAATTCCTGTAAAATCAGCAAGGAACTCTAGCACCCTTGCACTCTGATAGTTTTAGCTATGACAAAACTCATTGTAATTACAGGTGTCAGCCGGGGTCTTGGTCAAGCGATGACTGAGCGGTTTATTGAGTTAGGGCACACTGTATTAGGTTGTGCTCGACGAGAGGTAGAGGTAGAGAAACTCAATCAAAAATTTGGCTCACCTCACAATTTCACTGCCCTGAATGTTGCTGATGAAGAGCAGGTGAAAACATGGGCAAAGCGACTACTCGCTGAATATTCTCCACCGGATTTGCTGATAAACAATGCGGCAATGATCAACGATTTAGCACCACTGTGGGAAATTCCGGGTGAAGAGTTTTCTCGCTTAGTTGATGTCAATATCAAGGGGGTGGCTAATGTACTTCGCTACTTTGTTCCGGCAATGATTGACAAGGGAAGTGGTATTATTGTCAACCTAAGTTCTGGATGGGGTCGCTCTACATCTCCCCAAGTATCATCTTATTGTGCTTCTAAATGGGCAATTGAGGGAATGACGCGATCGCTCGCTCAAGAACTCCCTGACGGCTTAGCTGCTATCCCTCTCAATCCTGGCATCATTCATACCGAAATGCTGGAAGTTTGCTACGGAGAAGACGCGGCTAATTACACCTCAATCCAAGATTGGGTAGATAAAGCAGTTCCCTTCTTACTCCAGTTGAGTCCCGCAGATAATGGTATGCCACTAACGGTTCCTGCATAATTAGTTGTTTGTTGTTTGTTGTTTGTTGTTTGTAAAAAAAAATACAAAGAACCAACAACAAATAGCCAACAGCACTGACTTTTTATGAGCATCCTTCAACCCACTCAACCTCAGGCAGTTTTCCAGCTCTAAAATTGGTGACACGATTCCCGTCAGTCTCAAATATAATCCGATAATTAGCCTCGCTGCGGTCTTTTGGTGTAAATATTAGGTAATGACCGTTCGACTGGTAGTGGTGGCGAGTAACTCTGATTTGTCCTGGATAGAGTGACTTGATTTTTGACTCAGTATCACCGATTCGTGCGCCTCTGACTGTGCTGACACGGCTATTTCCGGCTCTTCCGTAGTTATGGTGATAAGACAAACTGATTAATGAAGCCAAACGCTTACTGGCTAAAGAATTACCCATTACCCAAAAATGCGGTTTTCCACCACAAGTACGGGAGCTGGCTGCCTGACTTTCACCTACTTGTGTCAGGCAGTCAGCTTAGAGACAGGACAACTGCAATTAAATCTGTGTTGCCCTTAACTGAACATTGTCAAAGCTAACCTCAAGACCCGGACTCTCTAACAAGTTGATCAGTCGAGTTTCTGGAGCTTCACCTAAAAGCGGATCATTGGCAGTGGAGTTGTAGGTGACTGTTGAAGTCCCGAGTGTTCCTTCTGCAATGGAGAAGGTATTGTTATCGGCCCAATAGCCAGAGAAACCGATTAGGTCAAATCCTTGGAAACTACCCGCGGCATTGCCCACCTCAACTTCCAACGTGTATTGGGTATTGGGTGCTAACAGGACATCTGGCGTTTGGGATAACCCAGCAAAACCAGTGAAAGGATCTACGGTATTGCCGCTACCCTCGTCAGCAATGGCTTCACCTCCATTGTTGCTGAAAACACTATTGTTAATAGTTAGGATGTTGTTGCTGCCCTCAATTTCTACACCATTTTCGCCATTGTTGGTGAAGCTAGAGTTGTTAATACTGATATTGTTGTCTGAGCCATTGACATCGAGTCCGTCATCAACGTTGCCGCTGAAATCCGACTGGTTGAGTTTGAGCGTGTTGTCGCTGCCCTCGATTTCTACACCATCTTCGCCGTTGTCGGTAAAGCTAGTGCTTGTGACGGTGATATTGTTGTTTGAGCCATTGACATCGAGTCCATCATTGACGTTACCGCTTAACTTGGACTGCTCTAGTTGAATCGTGTTGTCGCTGCCATCGATATCGAGACCATCTTCCAAGTCGGGACTGCCGACTC
>DALYIW010000314.1:0-3833 GCA_031970155.1 Coleofasciculaceae cyanobacterium CTOTU46601
TTTCACCCACCCCATGAATGACGGTGGCTCTCAGCTTCTACGAAGCTTTGGTAGGGAGTAGGGAGTAGGGAGTAGGGAGTCGGGAGTAGGGAGTCGGGAGTCGGGAGTCGGGAGTAGGGAGTAGGGAGTAGGGAGTAGGGAGTCAACCGTTAACTTTGACTGGAGACTCGGTAAACGCAGCGTCGCGCCCCTGCCAGGAGATGCTCGGTTCGCTCTACCGTCACACCTTGCCCCAAAACACGCCCAAAAACCTCTAGTTCCCTGGCACACAAGCCTGTGCAAGCCGTAGCTGCCGCACAAATTGGACAATGATTTTCAATCAATAAGAATGAACCATCGTCTAGAGGTTGAATCTGGGCCATATACCCTTCATCTGTTCGCAGGGTAGCCAAAGCTTCTAATTTTTCTCGAAGCTTCTTCTGACTCGATAAGAATGCTTGGTAAGCTGCAATCTGATGACCAGTTCTCACGTCTAGGAGTCGATCCAGTCCAGCCTCACCAAATGCTTCTTTCACCGAGTCAATCAAACTTACGGTTAATTCTGCATAGCCATCGGGAAAGAGGCTAGAAGCAGCAGGGGTTAACTGCCACAGCTTAGCTGGACGCCCTATCCCACGGGATTCTTCCTGGTAAGTGACTAATTGTTCTTCTTGCAGGGCATACAGGTGTTGACGGACAGCCATTGCAGAAACGTCCAAGCGTTCCGATAGCTCTTGCGAGTCAGAAGGTCCTAACTGCTTGAGCAAGTTAATAATCGCTCGTCGAGTTCGGACAGTAGCTGATTTGTTTTGTGACTTTGCGTTCATACTTACAAATTAAAGAAAAGTCTTTACAAAGTCAACGTCACTCAAGTACACTAATTTTTAAAGAATTTTCTTTAGAAAACCGAGGAGATTTCTCATGGCTGATCTCGGTCTTACTCACGTTGCGCTTGCAGTTAGCGACGTTGATGCAAGCATCATGTTTTATGAGAAGTACGCCCATATGCAAGTAGTGCATCATCGTGTCGATCAAACGACGCAATCTGATGTTGCCTGGATCAATGACTCCATCCATCCTTTTGCGATCGTGTTGCTCAAAATGCCTCAAGTAGATGGCGTACTTTTACCTGAATCCCATCTCGGTGTAGCTTGTGAGTCTCGTGAAGAGGTCGATCGCCTCTGCAATCAGGCTCACTCAGAAGGAATTCTGCTCAAAGGGCCGATTGATTCACCTCCCCCAGTCGGCTACTGGGCTTATATTCGCGATCCAGATGGGCATACGCTTGAGATTTCCTATGGTCAAGACGTTGCATCTGTAATTGGGAGCCACAGTAATGGTTAGAGAAATCCAACGCATCAATCCAGTAGGGTTATATGACCCATCGGCAAATGGCTATACTCATGTGGCAATTGTGCCACCAGGAGCCACCCTCATTTATGTTGCTGGTCAAGGTGGCGAGGATGAAAACGGCACTCTTGTTGATGACTTTGCTGTCCAATTAAAACAAGCTTTTGCTAATCTCTGCGTTGCTCTAACAGCGGCTGGTGCAAGCCCGGAAAATGTAGTAAAGCTGACTACGCTTGTGGTCGATCATAACGAGTCTAAACTACAGCTATTAGGAGTCCAAGTGCAGGCAATGTGGGGAGAACAAACACCGACTCAGACGCTAATTCCAGTGCCTAGACTTGCGCTTGATGGCATGTTGTTTGAAGTTGATGCTGTTGCGGTGATTCCCAATTCTTAGACATCAGGAGGTCCATATGTCGTTACCCTTAATCTTGCAACCTGGAGAAGGGCGATCAGTTCAGATTCGCACGAGTACCTGCACTTTCAAGGTGACAGGCAAAGATACACACAGTCACTTTGGGCTATTTGAGTTTGTGATGGAGCCAGGAACTCAAGGCGCAAGTCCTCACATCCACAAGCAACTGACCGAAATGTTTTATGTGGTAGAAGGGGAAGTTGAATTGGTACTGGATGAACGTAGAGTGACAGGGGCACCAGGAGCCTTCATGCTGGTACCAGAGAACACTCCCCATGGCTTCTCTAATCCCGGACAAACGCGATCAAAGCTGTTAATCATGTTCTGTCCTGCTGATTCACGGGAGCAGTATTTTGAGGGATTAGCTGAATTGACTAAGAATGGGCGACAGCCTAGCCAAGAGGAGCTACTTGAATTGATGCAGAAGTTTGATCAGTATCCAGTTCCCTGACTTTCGTGTAATCTATCATGTCCCACTTTTTGATTGTTGGAGCCAGTCGCGGACTTGGCTTAGGCTTCAGCATTGGTTTACCCGATCCAGGCGATACCGTGTTTCTTGTCTCCAGAACTCGCCCATCGACGCTCGATCGCACAGATCGAGTCTCTAGAGTTTGGATTCAGGCGGATTTGTCAGTTCCTCAAACGGCGGCAGTGAAAATATCTGAAGCAATTGGCGATCGCGAAATTGATTTCCTTCTCTACAACGCTGGAATTTGGGAAGAAAACGCTTTTGAGCCAACGTATTGCTTTGAACAATCAACACCGAAGGAAATGGAGCAGATTATTCATGTCAATCTTTTATCTGCAATCCTCTGTACTCATCGCCTAATTCCTAATCTAAAGCTCTCATCCAATCCACGAGTTGTCTACATCAGTTCAGTATCAGGATTAGACAACTCAGGTGCTTGCGAAGTTGCGAATACTGCTTCTAAGTTTGGACTGCGAGGCATTGTTCATGCACTGCGCGAATGTCTGCGTGAACATCGAATCCCAGTGACATCGCTTAATCCAGGTAATATAGCTGCTGAAATTGCTTATGAAGCAGGTGCACAAGCAGCGATTCAAACCTATGAAGGTACGCGAATTCCGATGCAAGACTTGGTTCTCTTGCTACGATGCCTGCGTCAATTGTCTCGCGTTTCCTGTGTAAAGGAAATCGATATTCCAGCTATGCCTGACTTGTATGCATAGGTGATGTGGCGATCTGCGCTTTGCTCTTGTTGCGAGAGCGATCGCAACAAGAGCGACCAATTAATTTACCAAATTTCAATCATGAATCGATCTGTACTGATTGTGGCTACAGCGCTGTTTCTTGTAACCCATGCTGCAAATTTACAAGTACCGCTGTATAACACCTACGCTCAACTTGCGGGATACGGCAGTGGATTATCAGCGATCGCGTTTGCAACATATGTGGCAGGACTCTTGCCAACTTTGATTCTGCTTGGAGGAATTTCTGACCGCATAGGACGTAAAACCGTAATTCTAGCTAGTTTGCTATCAGCCTCACTCGCAACCTTCTTGATGATCGCCCATCCAACCATTTACATGTTGTTTGTCACGCGTGTCTTACAGGGGTTCGCCGTTGGCTTGATTACGGGAACTGGAACGGCGTACATCTGTGCTTTAATGCCGCAAAATTCAGCGCAGGTTGCAGCCTATGTCAGTTTAACCACTGCTTTGGGGTTTTCCAGTGGTGCCCTGTTTACGAATACAGCCCTGTTATTCCAAAAGTCTTTGGTTCCTTTCAGCTATTGGACTATTTTTATACTGAGCTTGGGATGTATCGGCTTGGCAATTAGACTACCAGAACAGCCTGTTTCTCCAGGAAAGCTAATTCGCTTGCCCATCTTTCCGGCAGGCACTATTCCGGCTGGGCTAGCCATTGCATTAGCATGGTCGCTTGCTGGAATTGTGGGTGTGATTCTACCAACACAGTTAGTGCAATATAATCTGCCTAACTGGTCTGGACCAATGTTATTTATTTTTGTGATTACTGGTGTCCTATTTCAACCACTTGCTCGCCGACTTGACGCACAGCGATCGCTCCAATTAGGCGCTGTTATTCTTGTCTTGGGCTATATCGGTT
>DALYIW010000314.1:3843-9748 GCA_031970155.1 Coleofasciculaceae cyanobacterium CTOTU46601
GTGGGGCTTGGCTAGGTTCCTTGAGTCTAGTCTTGGTAGGTGTGGCGATCGCAGGTACAGCTTGCTACGGATTCACCTACTTGGGTGGATTAGCTGAAGTCATCAGGTTAAGTGGTTCACACTCAGCTAGAGCAACCTCTGGGTATTTCGTCTGCGCTTACCTAGGATATGGTTTGCCAGTAATTCTCATCGGCTTTTTTGCTGACCAAATAGGCATTGTGAACACACTTTTTTGGTTTGGGGTAGTGATTGTTGTCTGCAACGCTTTGCTTGTTGGGATATACCAAAGGGTCAAAAGAGAAAAAGAGCTGACTTGAAGATAGGGAGTCGGGAGTCGGGAGTCGGGAGTCGGGAGTCGGGAGTTGAAGGAGAAATATTTTCTTTTCTTTGTGTTGAGCGACAGCTCATGGTGCCTGATTTGAAGATCAAGCCTTTCTCTTAAGTTTGGATGTCAACCACGCCAATTCAGCAAATTCAGAGTAAATCCCTATGCCTTCCTCTTCAACTGTCGGTAACTGGCTTTTCCTAATTGGATCACTGCTTTTTACTTTTGATGCGATTAATACGGCTTGGGTAAGTTGTTCAATGCGAGCGTTTCTCATTCTGGCAGCTTGCTGTCTATTTACAACTGGCTGCATTTTGTTTTTACTCGATAGTTCTGCCAAGGCAAATTCTCAGAAGTAAGTTTGGACTCTATTGTGAGGTTTACTAATGACACATATTCTGCATATTGATTCTAGTCCAAGAGGCGATCGCTCTATTTCTCGAACTTTAACAAATGACTTGATCAGCGCCTGGAAAGAAACTTATGCTGGTGATACAGTCACTTACCGCGATCTGGGACGCTATCAGGTTCCACTCGTTGATGAATCTTGGATTGCTGCATCCTTTAGTCCTTCCGAACAAATTACTCCGGAGTTAACAGCAGCACTAAATATTTCTGATAAGTTGATTGATGAGTTTTTGGCTGCGGAACTCTATGTCTTCGGCATTCCGATGTACAACTACAGTATACCTGCTAACTTCAAGGCATACATTGACCAGATCGTGCGAGTGAGACGGACGTTTGTGGTGGGTTCAAATGGTTACGAAGGCTTAGCGAAAAATAAGAAAATGCTGGTGATTACCACACGAGGAGGTAGTTACTCTGCTGGAGAACTTGATTTTCAGGAACCCTATTTAAGAGCCGTTTTTGACCTGATTGGCATCAGAGATATTACTTTTATTCATGCCGAAAATCTATCCATGGGAGCTGAAGTACGCCAACAGTCTCTAGCAGCAGCTCGTGCAGCAATTCAACAATTTATAGCAACTGGGCGTTAGCCAAAATTGGCTCGGCAAGATTCACAGCAAACTTGACTAACTTTCTCTTCATTTAGACTTTAGTCAAAAATTTTGGTTAGCTCTGGCAGCTAGCGGAGATTCTTATACCTGAGAAAGAAACTCAGGAACTATTACTTAGCCAACGTTTAGGTTTATAGCGGTTTGAAGTTTCGGCTTCGCTCAACTTCAACATCGAGCGAAGCCGAGATGTTGAAATTGTCTGAGGCATGGGGTAGAGCACGGCAAGGCCTTAGCCCCTACAATCTCTGTACTCAAATACAGAAGAAATAGGTCATTAACAAAGGTACTTAAAATGAATTTGTGCCATTGTTTTACTAATTTTTATCTGGTTAGTAGTTTGAGCCTCCTGAGTGTAGTTGTCTGGGATAATCCAACTCTAGCCGTAGACAAGATATCTGAACTGGCAGCTTATGAGAGGATTTTAGCTACTGATAGCAAGTTGAGTTTAGAGATATCATCTACTGCAAAGAATGTAGAAGATGCTATTGAAAAAATCCCGCAGAGTGAACGTTCTGGAGTAGAAGAAGCATCAATTTGTAGCTTCTCGGATGCGATCGCAAAAAGAGCATCTCAATGCAAGCAAAATACTAAGGAGTGGGAGCATCTTGCTCCCTTATGTGAAAGAAGCGGGCTTTTCGGCCGCACTACAAATTTACAAAAATGGGATGCTCCCATCGCAAAAATTACATCTTGCCCCGAAGAAGAAGCAGCTGAACTTATTCCTACTGCGACGCTAGAGACAGCTTTAGAAGACATTCCCCAAGGGCAAACACTTACCTTAGAGGGGCCAGTTACCCCAGTGAGTCAACTCAAAGATGTTCAGCCTTCTGACTGGGCATTCCAGGCGCTTCAGTTTTTAAGCGATCGCTATAGTGTAATCACAGGCTACCCGGATGGTACATTTCGGGGCAACCGAGCGATGACTCGTTATGAATTTGCGGCAGCACTGAATCAGACGCTTGAGCGACTTAATGCACTTATTGCACAGGGGTCAACCTCACCAGTCTCCCGTGATGACTTAGCTACATTGCAACGATTGACTGAAGAGTTCACTGCTGAGTTAGCCACGCTACGGAGTCGTGTAGACGGATTGGAAGCTCGTACCGATAAGCTAGAGGTAAACCAGTTCTCCACAACGACTAAGCTGACAGGTCAAGTTATCTTTGCCTTGACTGGGGGAGGCTTTAGTGGCGATTCCCTTCGGGATAGCTCCGCTTCACGCATCATTGACGTAACAGGTAGAGAGATTGCCACAAAAAACCCGAATACCACCTTCATCTACCGAGCCGCTTTAGATTTGAATACGAGTTTCAGTGGTACTGATTTGCTGAAAATTCGACTCGATATCGGTAGCAATGGCCCAAATGACAATGCAGCGGGATTCCTGGAACCCACTCTTGGTAGTGTCTTAGACTTCTCAGCAAAACCTCCAGTCGAAAAGTTTGGACTTTCCCGCCTGTACTATACATTTTCTCCGTCTAAAGACCTTACTCTCTCCCTCGGTCCGAGGATTAGTCTCACTGACTACGTAGGCTTAAATAGTTACGCCAACCTCAGCTTTTTAGATTTCTCCACCCAGGCATTAATTAACAACTATATTCTTTTCCCAGTTCAAGGCTTAGGAGCAGGTGCCGTTGTTACCTGGAATCCAGGCAAAGGGGCATTTACAGTACTAGCTGCTTATATGGCTTCATCTGCCAATGAACCTGGTTCGGTGGATTCGTCTTTTGTTCCTGGCATTTTTCCACTGGGATACATTCTCTATCCCAATGGTCGCAGTAACCGAGGGTTGTTCGGCGACCCCCATCAAGGTGTAGTCGAGTTACAATACGCTCCTAGTAAAGCCTTTGCACTACGTCTCCAGTATGCTGGCGGCAATGTACTTGATGGGAGGTTTGATGTTTTTGGAGTCAACTTTGAGCTAGCGCTGTCGGAGCAAATTGCTTTCTTTGGACGCTATGGCTATGGCAAGTATGAGGATACAGCTTTTGGGGATATCACCCCCAGTTCTTGGATGGCGGGAATTGCTTTTCCTGACTTGTTTGTGTCTGGTGCTAAGAGCGGCATTGCTGTTGGTCAACCCTTTATTGCTAGTGAACTGGGCAACGCTACCCAAACCAATTTTGAGGCGTTTTACAACTTTCCTGTTAGCAACAACATCCGAATCACGCCGCTAGTACAGATTATTGTTAATCCTGCTAATCAGGAAGACAACGGCACGATTTTTACTGGGACTCTCCGAACTGTCTTTTCTTTTTAAAATCCCGTAGCAATAAGTTCAATGTTCTAGCTCATAGACTGTTCTAACTTCCTTTTTAATACAAAACAATATCAATAAGATAATTTCTTTTTTGCTTACAGATAAATAGTTCAATGAATATTGTGTAAATTTTGAATCAGTCGTAGTAAAAAAAACAGTTTCATACAATGCTTATTCAGATAAAATTTTAATATTTTTTCTAGGTATAGCAACAAACTGAGGTTATATTTGATTTACTTTTGTAACTTTCAGGCTGGGTTAAAACTTTGTATGTTTTTTGCTCAATTTTATTACGATGGTCGATTAACCGGATTTGGGATTCAGAGGCCGGAATAGTTTAGTTATGCTGAAAGTATTACAAATATTTTCTAACAGTAATTTTATTACCCAAGGACACGGCTATCTCTGGAAACAGGGTATGGTGTGGCTCCAAGTAGCGATCGCTTCAACGATCGCCTTTTCCTCTGTCTCGATTTTGCTACGTTTGACCTATTTACTTCAGCACTGTTTTGACCCTGCCTTCCAGGACATTACAGAGCGCAAACAAGCTGAATTGGCACTAGCAGAGCGCGAACGATACTTAGCCGCCTTAGTCGAAGTGCAACGCTGCTTGTTGACTTTCGAGGGAGACACTCAGTACAGACATACAAGCACCAACCCATATACTCAAATCCTCAAATTACTAGGGCAAGTCTCTGGGGCTAGTCGTGTCTACGTGTTTGAAAACCACTGGAATGATACAGGCAGCCTACTCATGAGTCAGAAAGCTGAGTGGTGTGCTCCAGGTATTCACCCACAAATTGACAACCCAACCCTGCAAAACCTTCCTTACGAAAACTGTTTCCCTCGGTGGGCGCAGTTGTTATCGCAAGATGAAATTATTACTGGTATAGTGACCGAGTTGCCTGAATCAGAACGTTTCATCTTAGAACCACAAGGTATCCTTTCGATTCTAATTTTGCCCTTGAAGGTGAATGGCAAGTTTTTCGGGTTTATCGGCTTTGATAATTGCACACAAGCCCGACCTTGGCAAACGTCGGAGGTGGATTTGCTCACGTCGGCAGCAGCAGCAGTTTCTCTATGGCAGAAAAGTTTCTTAGCACAAAAAGCCCTCAAGGACAGCGAAGCCAGATTACGGAAACAACACATAGCGCTGTCTGAACTAGCCCAGTGCCAGTCTATTTATGATGGTAATTTGAGTGTGGCTTTGCAGGAAATTACCGAGACAGTTGCCTATACCCTTGATGCAGAGCGCTGTAGTGTGTGGCTCTACAATAGCGATCGCTCTACACTTCACTGTGTTGATCTCTACGAACTTACCCCCAATCGCCATAGTGCATTTCACCAACTCTCCTGCCAAGAATACCCAGGCTATTTCCACGCTCTAGAAACCGAGGGAATCATTGCTGCTTCGGATGCCCACACCCATCCCAGCACAGTAGAATTTTCAGCTTCCTATCTGACTCCCTTGGGAATTACATCAATGTTAGATGCGCCGATTCGCTTGGGAGGAATGACAGTTGGGGTGCTGTGTACCGAACATACTGGACTGAAGCGAGAATGGGCTTTGAAAGAACAAAACTTTGTCAGCACAACTGCATACATGGTTTCTCTAGCGATGGAAGCCAGCAATCGCATTGCCGTCGAGAATGCACTGCGAGAAAGTGAGGAACGATTCCGTTCCTTGGTAGCCCATATTCCTGGCGTAGTTTACCGCTGTGCTTACGATACTGAGCGGACAATGGAGTTTATCAGTGATGTCATCGAAGAAATTTCTGGTTATGCTGCCAGTGACTTTCTCGACAACCAAGTCCGGACATTTCCCGATTTAATTGAGCCGCAAGACTTAGCGAGAGTCCAACAGGTTGTAGCCAAGAGTGTGGCTCAAAGACAGCCTTATGTGCTGGAGTACCGAATTATCCGAAAAGATGGCAGTGTCAGATGGGTTTATGACAAAGGTCAAGGCGTATTTGCGGCAGATGGTACTCTAATCTGGTTAGACGGCGTGCTGTTTGACATTACTGAGCACAGACAGACACAAGAAGAGCTACGTGTTAGAGAGGAACAGTTTCGCCAGTTAACCGAAAATATCCGTGAAGTCTTCTTTTTGACGACTGTGGATCTGAGCAAAATACTTTACATTAGTCCCGCCTATGAAGAAGTGTGGGATCGCACTACCAACAGTCTGTACGAGCAACCAAAGTCTTGGTTTGAGAGCGTACATCCAGACGATCGCGATCGCGTAATCACTGCCTTTACCCAACATCTCCAACAAGAGCAATGTTTCGAGGGAGCAGGGGG
>DALYIW010000315.1:0-9622 GCA_031970155.1 Coleofasciculaceae cyanobacterium CTOTU46601
TCACCCCTACTATATGTGGTATCCATGCGTAAGTCCTGTGGATGTGATTAGTTACAACAAACCCCTCACTCAATCTCTTCTTCTTGTTCTTTCTGCCATTGAGCTAAAACTTCACTGGGATTAAAACCTCTGTATTGAAGGTAGTTCCATAACTTCGCTTTGGTTTTTGGTTCGATGGCAAGAAAATTATCAATTTTATACTTTCGCATTACCTTGGCTTTTAAATCGTCCAGTTCTTCTGTTTCCTCATTCTCAGTTTGAGACTGCCACATTTCTTCAAAAACCTCGGCAGCAATCCCCTTCTCACGGCATTTGCGCTTAATGACTGTTTTTCCATATTTGCCTCGATAAGAAGCAATCATACTCTCAACTAATCGCCTATCGGACTGATAATCTTTACTTTGAAGTTCCTGAATTACTTCAGTAATTTCCTGAAGATCAAATCCCTTTTCTTGCCCTTTTTTCGTAAGTTCGTAAGCGCTGTATTCTCGCCTAGACAAAAGTTGATAAAAATAGTCAATACAAGACATCAGTTTCAAAAATTATTAAATTTAATTAATTAAAATTATAAACAGAAATGTTCAGCTTTTGAGCTAATCCCCTAACTTTATTGCTCAATTCACAAAATAAACTCATCCCCTGACTAAAGTACAGGAAATGAGCTTATTTCCGTCCCGCTATAAAATTACTTATTCTTATACAGAACTTACGCAGAACCTCTACATGTAGGGTGGGCACTGCCCACCCTACTAGCAGTAACGTTTAAATCAGCAATTTGCGTAAGTCCTGTGATAGCAAGAAGGCAGAATTTAAAAAATACCTACCAAGAAGATGGAAGTCATCAAGAAGAAAGCAGACATGATAATCAGACCAGGCAGGTTCAACCAATGGCGAACTTCTCCTGATGCTTGAGGCCATTCTTCTTCTTCAAACCGCATCTGTCGAATTGCATCAGAAATTGCTTGAGCATCCCTGACGTGGTGTAACGCCTTAGTTTCACCATTAGGATATTTCACAATGAAGTACGTAGGAACTTGGATATAGTCACCTGTAATGTCCGGGGCGTCCACAGCTAGTTGCTTAGCTTTTTCCTCAAGTGTTTGAGGTTCTTTCGCTATTCTGTCACCTGGATTTGCAGTTAGGTTTCTTCCCATTACTGTGTAGCTTGTCATAGGAACCTCCAGTATTGCAGAGTTTTTTATTAGGTTTATTTTATGGATATATGCAGATATTTCTCTAGAATTTAACAAGGGATTTAATGAAAGTTTTTAATACTTTATTTTTGTAATTTGGTGAGTCTTATAGTTAGGTGTTTTATTTCATTAAATTTACAAGTTTATTACAAAAAATTTATAACTCATAGCTCGCACTCGAAAAGGTTAGCCGGAACGATGAGGGAGGAAGGAGAAAAATATGCAGAAGAGCTAGTGTGCATAACACTTTGCCAAAACTTACGCTTTCTTGACCCTTCGACAACGCTAGCGGGTCAAGGCTCTTGGAAGCCGAAGCCTTGACCTTTGAACCACCATCTGTAAGGGCGTATAGCTATACGCCCCTACCCTATGTGGTGTTTGTGCGTAAATACTGTTGGCGTATTGTTGTGAAGATCGCCTTCGAGTTAACTGTTGAAAAGATGCCTGTTTACACTCCACACTCCACAAATTCCCAAAAAAGCGATCGCGTTAACGACGACTCCCGACAATTTCCCTTAGTTGGTCTTCCATCCAGGCGATACACTGATGCATCTGCTCGTGTACAGTCTCAGCATCAGCATGGTAGCGGTGTCCATGTCCAGGTAGCACCCACTCGAATGAGTAGTTAGCTAGCTTTTTCATGGATTTGGTTTGTTCTGACCAAGAGTACCAACAAGCATAACGAAATGCCTTTAAGTGATTAAGTTCATCACTCCAAGCGAGATGGTCTCCACTAAACAGGAACTTGTTTTCGTACAGTAGAACCGTATGACCTTTAGTGTGACCGGGAACTGGGATAATCAACAAGTCCGGAGCTAACTGATACGGTTCGGAACCATTGAGCTGAATCTCAACGTCACGAGTACCCGAAGTAACGTCATTACTATGCAAGATGCGCTTACACCCAAAATGTTCAGCGTACTTTTGATGATCGGCAACATCATCTCTGTGAGTCAGATACATATAGTCAATCCCACCCATCTCCTCTAGACGCTTGACGAGTGGAGGTGTAAAGCGGGGAGAATCAACCAAGATATTGCCTTCGGGGCGTTGAATCAAGTAACTAGCAGCACCAAACGAGTTCTCAGAATGGTAGCCACAATGGTAAACGTTTTCTGCTACTGGAATGGGAAAACTCTGTTGAGCTTCTTTGATATCTTTGGGCTTTTCAACAGTGCCAATGGAGGCAGTGGGACAAGCTAGTAGTGCTTGGAGCGATCGCAATCGTTGTGTCTCATTAGTCGGTTGATGAAAAACGGCCGACTGTTCCCCATCGCGATGAAATACCTCCGGAGTCATCCATCGGCAAGTATCACAATCAATACAAGTACTATCAACGTAAAAGTCACCGCTAACGTTTTGAGAGCGGCGTTGGTTGAGATGAGCCATTGTTATACCTTTGTTTGAAACTAGTAGGGCGCTATCTCAAGAGAGCGCTCAAGTGCAACGCAAGTCATTAACCACAGCCGAAGCTAAGTTCTTGACCTCTTTCTAAATCATACTCGTTATGACTATGTTTTGTTGGGTGCTGTCACAGAAAGTCAGCCAGGACTTTGCTTGGATGGGAGGAATGCTGTCCACAAACCTTGGTTATTAGTTGTTCGTCTTCTTTACAAACAACCAACAACCAATAACAAACAACAAATAATTTCCTTTACTCAGTTAGAAGTGCTAAACTAAAAAGTAGTAACCGGGATGTAGCGCAGCTTGGTAGCGCGCCTGCTTTGGGAGCAGGATGTCGCAGGTTCAAATCCTGTCATCCCGATTTAAAGGTTAAGACCCCAAAACCTAGCAATATAAAGGTTTCGGGGTTTGTTTTTATTGGATAAGGCTTAAAAGTTGTTGCTAGCGTGCTGTCAAGAACTCACTGATTCCATGATTTTGTTGATCGTTTGTTGATCAAAGAATTTACTAATGGGCGGCGCGATCGCTGAAAATATCTTTTAAACCAGGGAGGAAACGCGCCGCTTGGGACAGTTTACGGTTAACGTGGAAGCGTTGCGGACAAAGGCCTAGTCTGGGTACTGAGCGTTGGGGGATGAGCTTAATGAATGGATGATTTTGTTGATCATTTGTTGATCATCCTGGTAGCATACTTGAGCATCGATCAACAATTGCTCTAGGATTTGAACGTGCAAGCCAATTCAAAAGCTTTAAAAGGTAAAGCCACTAGAGGCTCTGTAGTAGTCGATTCCCTTAGAGGAAGGCTGCGATTGAGACTTCCCAGATTGCTGTATTTAGGGCAACAAGCAAAGTACATCTCTCTACAAATTGATGACACTCCTGAGAACAGGAAGATCGCAGAAGCTAAAGCTAGGCAGGCAGAGTTAGATATTACATCAGGCAACTTTGATTTTTCCTGGAATAAGTATCGAATTTTCAATCACTTAACGGTCTTACCCTCATACCAAGAGGAACAACCTAGACCAGCTTTAAGCCTTACTGAACTATGGGACAAGTACGTAGCTTATAAAACTCCCATCTGTTCACCTAAGACCGTCATAGACTCCTATGTGCCTATGGGTAGGCACTTTGCTAACGCGCCACAGGCTCTAGACCAGCCCTTAGAGATTAGGAGCTATCTATTAGGGGCTACAACTGAACAGATGACCAGACGTTGCCTAATGAACCTCTCAGCAGCTTGTAAATGGGGAGTCAAAAAAGGGCTACTAGCGACAAACCCCTTTGATGGCATGTACCTGGAACTAGCTAAACCAAAATACAAGATAGAAGAGCAGGCTAACCCCTTCACAGCCCAAGAACGTGACCGAATCATCCAAGCTTTCCAAACTCATAACGCAGGCAAGAAAGGCATTAGCTACAGCTACTACACCAACTTCGTAAAATTTCTATTCTACACGGGCTGTAGACCTTCTGAGGCTGTAGGACTACGCTGGAAACACCTCAGCGATGATTGCGCTAAAATCACGTTCACTGAGGCTATTGTTAGAGCTGGAGGAAAACCTCTATCACGCGAGACAACTAAAACCAAGAAAACCCGAAAATTTTCTTGCACCAATACTTTACAGACTTTATTGCTATCGATCAGACCAGAAAATTATGACCCGGAAGTCTTAGTCTTTCCAAATCGTGAGGGCAATCCAATTAACTATAATGACTTCGGTAGAAGGGCTTGGAAAACAGTTACAAAGCTGGTTAACCTGGACAAGAAAAACGGAATGACTACCACACCCTACAACTGTAGAGATACATTCATTACCCTACAGGCATTGCAAGGTAACTCCTGTGACACCATTGCCAGATGGGTAGGAAACACTCCTGAAGTACTCCGAAAGCACTATATAGATAAGCTGGCTCTAGAACACCTCAAGCCTGCTGATATTTAAACCAGATTCCATAAAATTATCTGATGTTTTTAAGTGTTTATGCTTACCAAGGCTAGCGGGTAAGGCGTGGAACTATTCGAGATTGAACAAAGTCAGGAAGCTCATCCATATAAAAAGTTAATGGTGTGAGTTCCCAGCAATTAACATTAACAGTGGTAATCAAACCGCAAAATCGGTAAAGTCGAAAAAAGCTTTGATGCGGATGCGCTGAGTCCACTCTAGAGTCTCAATCGATCATCCCCAAACGAGAGCGGTATTCTAGTTGAGACGAGGAATCTAAGTCAAACTCTGAGGTAATTTGGATGAAATCATTAGTTCGTTGGAGTGCAACACTGGGTTTAGTCGGAAGTACCCTGCTAGGATCTTTCTTTGCAGAAAATCTACAAGCACTGGCTTTGCCAGAAGCTGAAGTTGTCCAAAAGTTGCAGCCTGTACCCGTATTTACTGTCGCTGATGCCAAAGGGGCACCCTTGGTTGCCTCTATTCCAAATCAGGACAACAAAAAGACCACACCAGTGGCAGGTGTCTTTATTAGCCAGAAGGATGCTCAAGCTTTTGTTGAGCGATTGAAGAAGGAAAAGCCAGATCTAGGCAAGGACGTACAAGTAGTGCCTGTATCTTTGGCGGAAGTATACAAGCTGAAAAAAGACAATGAAAACAAGCCAGATGGCTTGAACTTTGCTTTTATACCCGTACAGCAGCAGGTGCAGTCAGCCCAGGCGCTTATGGGTCAAAGTGGTCAACAGCAGCAATTTCAAGGCACTCCCCTGTTTGTAGCGACAGGTGGTAAAGACAATGGATACCTAACTGTTGAACAGAATGGTAAGCCAGTGATTCCATTCTTTTTTGACAAAGAACAATTGCAGACAATGGTAGACCGCTTTAAGCAGCAAAAGCCTGACCTAGCCTCTACTGTTAAAGTGAAGGCTGTGCCTCTTGAAGGCGTGATTCAGACTTTGCAAACTAAAAATGACGCGCAGCTCAATAGCATCGTACTAGTGCCATCCCAGGAGTCTATAGAGTTTGTGCGGAGTCTGCCTGCTGCTCCTGCACAAAACAGGTCACAACCTCCCGCGTCTGCCCCGCAAAATGCTCCCCGAACTCAACCGCAAAATGCGCCTCAAAATCCTCAGAGAAGATAAGGCATAAACAACCTTCAACACAAGGATTTGGGATTGGACAGTTCTGAAGCTAAAGATGAGTTATTCACTCAAAACTCTCTTGAGTTGCCAGTAGTAACAGGTGTGGAACTCTGGCAATGGCGTCAGGATGCTCGTCACTCAGCGGCTAAAGCTGGTGTTCCAATCGCTGAAGTGGACTGGCTTTTGCAAGAAGTGGCTGGGCTTGACTCACTGGCGCTGCGTTTGGAGTCCTTTAAAGAAAAACCGCAAATTGAATTGCGTTACCCCCTGCCGATGCTATCTCAGTTGTGGCATCGGCGTCTTTATGACCGATGCCCAGTTCAGTACCTGGCTGGGGTGACGCCTTGGCGTCATTTTTCCCTGACAGTTTCTCCGGCAGTCCTGATTCCTCGCCCAGAAACTGAGTATCTGATTGATTTAGCCCTGAAGGCTGTGAAGAACAGCTCAACCCCTGAGTTAGCATCAGGACACTGGGTAGATTTGGGAACCGGCAGTGGTGCGATCGCTCTCGGACTAGCAGATACTTTTCCATCCGCCACAATTCACGCCGTTGATTACAGCAGTGCAGCCTTAGCTACTGCCCAACTAAATGCTCAACAGCTAGGCTTGCAAGAGAGAATTCAGTTCTACCAAGGCTCTTGGTGGGAGCCTCTAGACACTCTGAAAAATCAGGTCAGTGGTATGGTATCAAACCCTCCCTATATACCCAGTCGTTTGGTAGAAGAGTTACAACCAGAAGTACGTCACCATGAACCTCTTCTTGCCCTTGATGGAGGTATTGATGGTTTAGACTGCATCCGTCAGCTAATTAGAACCTCTCCCGATTATTTGCGTCCTGGTGGAGTCTGGTTAATTGAAATGATGGCGGGACAAGCTGATCTAGTCGCTCAGTTACTGCATCAGCAAGGCAGCTACTGCCGTATTCAGATATTTTCGGATTTAGCAGGTATTGATCGCTTTGCGCTGGCTTACCGAAGTGAGCAGGTTGTAGTTAACTCATCCCTCAGCTGAAGCACGAGGGATTACCCAAGAGTTGGTTGTTTGTTATTTGTTGTTTGTATTTTTTAACCAACAACCAACAACCAACAACCAACAACCAACAAAAAATATCACCCATGACACAAGTTTCTATATCTACCTTGGTTGCTGGCGCACGCTCAGGTCAGCTGGTGAGCTTTCCTACAGATACAGTACCAGCACTAGCAGTGCAACCGGAGTACTCTGAGTTGATTTTTACGGTAAAGCAGCGCAGTCATGAGAAACCGCTAATTTTAATGGGGGCATCCCCGCAATCTATTTGGCCGTTTGTCACTGGTACCGCCGCTGAGTTGGAGATTTGGCAACAAGTTGCCGCTGAGTATTGGCCAGGGGCGCTGACATTAGTGTTACCGGCCTCAGCTAAAGTTCCGGCGGCGATGAATCCAGCTAATCCTACGACGATTGGGGTGCGAGTGCCAAATTCTAAGGATGCGATCGCTATTTTGTCTCAGACGGGTCCTTTGGCAACTACTAGCGCCAACCGCTCAGGTGAGCCACCTTTACAAACCATGGCAGAAATTGAAGCACAGTTTCCAGAGATTCTGACGCTCCAGCCTACTGAACTGGAAGCCGCTAAAACAGTAACAAGTGGGGTTCCTTCTACGGTTGCCCAATGGACTGGTAGCCGCTGGGAAATCTTGCGCCAGGGTAGCGTTCAACTGAGAAATTAAAGGTGCTAGCTGCTCTTTCTACTCTTGAAAAACTCGCTATGCTTGAGAAGATTTAGCGTTTAAGCAGTTCAAGGCAGACTTTTAAGTTTAATCTTAGTTTAAAAGCATGGGCGAGATGGATCTGATCTATTTGGTAGTGGGCGTCGGCCTAGGACTTTTGGGAAGCCGCTTCATCCGTTCTACCAAGGAACCAAAAGAACCAGTAGTTTCAACTTCGATCAATCAACCAGAAGAACCAATGGTTTCAACTTCGATCAAGCAACTAGAAGAACCAATGGTTTCCACATCGTCTGAACCCCAAGGGACAGATCAGGAAAACCTGCAACCTCTGAAGGAGGAATTAAAGCAAACTCAACTGGCTTACCAAATGGCGCAGCAAATTAGCCAGTTTAAAGGAGGGTTTTTGGCGCGAACTTCTCACGAGTTGCGATCGCCTCTGAGCAGTTTGATCGGTATGCATCAGCTGATTTTAAACGATCTGTGTGACTCCCCTGAAGAAGAACGCGAATTCGTTGCCCAGGCTAATAACTCTGCCAAGAAGATGGTGAAACTTCTTGACGAGTTGATTGCCGTAGCGAAAATGGAACACGGCAAAACTCGCTTAGAGACTCGTTCCCTGCCGTTGACAAAAGTTTTTGAAGATGTGCATATTTTGACGCATATGCAAGCGGCAAATAACAATCTTCAACTCGAAATTGTTCCTCCTGAAACCGAAATTTATGTCTTAGCCGATTCACGACGTTTTCAGCAGGTACTAGTGGGACTTATAGATAGTGCTATTAGTCAGATGGAAGTGCGTAAAGAGGGCAGCATTAGGGTTTGGGCGGCTTGCTCTACTGAGTCTCCACAGGCGCATATCTGGATTGATGTCCAAACTCCAGCCTCTATTTGGAGTGAAGCGGTAGATTTATTCTCTAGAGCACCTGATGAAATTCAGACACAACCCGATGAAACGTCTAAAATTTCACCGGGGCTAACTTTATTTATGGTTCAAACTCTCATTGAAGTCATGAATGGACGCTTAGATGTGCTGTCAGTCTCTAGTGGAGATCCTACGAGTGATTCACAAGAAAATAGTATCCGGCTTCAATGTTCTATGCCCCTAGGAACTCCTGAGCCTGTAGAGCAGGGGTTGGAAGTGGGCTAGTTAGGGGTTGGTTGTACAATACCATTGTGGTTGTGGGGTTACATTCAAAACCTATGCGTTCGTAGAATAGCTGTTTATGGGTGGTCATTAGATACACGCGCTCTACTCGGCTCATCCGGGGATGCGAGAGTACTGTTTCTACTAACTTACTGCCCAGTCCTGCACTACGATAGTCTGGGTGAATCACCACATCCCAAATCGTTGCCCGGTATATACCGTCTGAGGTAGCCCTAGCAAATCCAATCAAGCGATCGCGATCCCAAATACTAATAACAGGTTCACTGTATTCGATCGCTACTTTCCAGTCCTCGATTTTTCTGTCTTGTGCCCAAAATGCTCCTAGGCGAAACAGTGCCTGGAGTTGGTGATAATCGATTTGAGATTTGCGATCGCAAAATTGAATATGGCGGCAATCCATTGTTACCAAAATTCCTTCCTCTTTTTTCTAGATTGACCCTGTTAGGGATGCTACAGCTGTAAACTACCTGGGCTACTGGTTCGACTGAAGTGCTTGATTTAGATCAGCCATATGTGATCGTAACGATTTTCAACAATAGTGCAACTTCAGAACCTTTTTTTGTTATGAATCCCTAACATTTGAGCTAATAAGTGTAGTCGGCTACACAGTTCTCAACAGCACCCGATGATAGCGTGACAAACCTTGCCGAGAAGGAATTATCTTTGACGCGATCAGCACACATTTGGAGGTACGCTATGCCTGTGAAAACTCCAGTCGGGCTGAAAAACAACTGTCTAATTCCGTCTCAACTGTTAAGCTTGACTATGCACCAAAACTGTTCCAGAAATGGATAACTGTCTGGAAAATAGGGAGTCGGGAGTCGAGAGTAGAGGAAGAAAGATTTTCATTTCGCCAGTTGTGAGCATTCGCTCATAGTGCCTAACATGAAGCCGACAACCCATTTGGGAGGTTTGGATTTAATTGCTAGTGCAATTGAGCAAATCAATAGTGGAAAAGCCGCCTTTACCCAAATTCTTCAGGGTCATTTTGATAACTTCGACTACCAGAAAATCATTAATTTAACTATAACAGGACTTACGCATGGATACCACATATAGTAGGGGG
>DALYIW010000316.1:0-8483 GCA_031970155.1 Coleofasciculaceae cyanobacterium CTOTU46601
AACAACCAACAACCAACAACCAACAACCAACAACCAACAACCAACAACCAACAACTTAAAGTCTAGTAGGTTGACCCCTAAGGTTACTGCCCAACTTCACCGCTGTACCAACGGCTGTGATCAATAGCAGTGCGCCTTTTTGGTCAACATTAATTGTGCCTGTGTCTATCTCGATACCAATGACAGCATCGGCTCCTAAGCGTTGGGCGCGTTGTTGTAGTTCTGCGATCGCATCCTGCTGACCTTTCTCAAACAGCCGCTCATAACTGCCCGTGCGTCCACCAATCACATCGCGAATCCCTGCAAAAAAATCGCGCAGGAAGTTACTTCCATAGACTACCTCTGCCGTGACAATCCCCAAGTAGGTTTCAATGACGGCACCTTGAACGACATCGGTTGTAGTAACAATCATGGACTGTCCTCTGGTAAAATTCTCTATCAACAATTTCTTGGCAAGAGAATTGGCAACTATCAAGACCATTTCCCAGGAGAAGTTGTTCCCAATCAATTGCTGAGAGCGATCCTAACACTGAGAAATTGTACCGACTACAAGCGAGAAACTAGACAGTGCCTAAGCAGATTCTGTTTTTATTGAGTAGCGTGTTGTTAACTGGACTGTTCACCTCACTGCCCCCTACTGCCCAAGCGCTTGAACTTTGGGAATCGACAAACCAACAGCGACCTAATCAACGGCCTAATCAACGGCTGAACGAACTCTTCGGCAAAGCGCGGAGATTTGTTCAGACGGGTAATTATGCTGGGGCGATCGCCACTTATCAACAAGCTGCTGACCTAGACCCCAAAAATCCTAAAATTTATTCTGGCATCGGCTATTTACGTGCGCGTCAGGGCTATTTTCAAGACGCCGCTAAAGCTTATCACCAAGCAGTGGAACTTGACCCCGATAATGCTGAATTTCATTACGCCCTAGGCTACAGCCTTGCCAAGGTAGGTGATTATGACAATGCTGCTGACGCCTATCGTCGTTCTGTTAAGTTCAACAATAGAAACGTCAAGGCTTATATGGGTTTGGGCTATGTATTGTTACGTGATAAAAACTATGGCGAAGCTATAGATGCTTATCGAAGAGTCACTGACCTAGAGCCAAAAAATATAACGGCTCATATGTTGATCAGTTCAGCGTATTTACAAAAAGGTCGCCCCCAAGACGCTGTTAAGGCACTGGAAAAAGCGGCGAAATTAGCCCCTCGCGATGCAGAAATTCAAATTAAGATGGGCAAAATCTTACAAGAACAAAAAGATTTATGGGGTGCCCTGCGATCTTTTAAACGCGCTGTTATTGTACAACCCAGGTCTGTGGAAGCCCAGGCATCTGTCGGGGAGATTTTGCTCAAGCAAGAGAATTATGTAGAGGCGATCGCCGCCTATCGACGCCTGATTCAACTCACTCCTCAAGACCCACACGCTCACTACAACCTTGGTTTAGCTTTAAGAAAACGATCTCGCACTCAAGAAGCGATCGCTGCTGTCGAAAAAGCCCGTGACCTCTATCGGCGTCAAGGGAAAAAAGAAGGCATCGAGCAAGCTGAATCCCTGCTAAGAGACCTCAAGAAACCCACCACACCAATAAAGGATGCGGGATGACGAGCATTGGGGGACGTTAGTCCGGGATGATGGATGAGACTTTTGGAGGAAAGATAACTCTTCATCCTTCCTCCTTCCCAATGATTCGTGTCTTCTGACTTGGAGACTCCTATTTTCCTAGGAAGTCTATTAAAAACACACAACACCGGGAAGTGAGAGAATAGCAAATAGGAAAAGAATGTTCTTGCCAGTCTTGGACTAAAAGTTTCTCACCACTCCCTACTCCCTACTCCCTACTCCCTACTCCCAGTTCTTAGCGCCGAACCACTAATGCAGGCTCAACAGAAACTTTCGGGTTTCCGGGGAATGGGATACAGAATCTGGTCGAGTGGAATCTGGCGGATTCATATGTGCCAGGAGGTTCAGCAAAAACGTTATTGTGGCGGCTTGGAGAAGTCTTTTGAGCATAGTAGGCACTCCTCTATCTTGGTCTTCATTCTTAGATTAGGAACAGGCGATTACAACCGCACTTGATCTGAGCAACTAACCTGAATGGTTAGCTGCTGGTAATCGTACCTAACGATCAATTTAGTGCTAAGAACCCACGTTCCGCCTTTTCAACTGTCACAATCAAGAGGAGCTGTTTGCGTAGTGGGATATTAACGCTGTGGTCGCTACCGCTAATGTAGCGGCTGAGTAGGAGCTAGCGGAGCATCTGTACAGTACAACCGTATCTCAATCTCCTAACTAAAGCTCCGATAAATTTATTTATGAAGTTTGTCTCGTCTCGCCATATACTCATCATCGCAGCGACTAAACACTCAGCCTGTGCCAATCGCTACAATCTAACTAATTAAAGAAATACAAACACAGCTGTACTCCATGATTCCTACAGTTATTGAACAATCCGGTCGTGGCGAGCGCGCCTTTGACATCTACTCTCGTCTGTTGAGGGAACGGATCGTCTTTTTGGGTCAACAGGTTGATTCTGACTTGGCAAACTTAATTGTTGCTCAGTTACTGTTTTTAGAAGCCGAAGACCCGGAAAAAGATATTTACCTCTATGTCAACTCTCCTGGCGGTTCTGTAACAGCAGGCATGGGCATTTTTGACACGATGAACCAAGTCCGTCCGGATGTCTGCACGATTTGTTTGGGCTTGGCAGCTAGTATGGGTGCTTTCTTACTCAGTGCTGGTGCCAAGGGTAAGCGGATGAGCTTACCTCATTCCCGAATTATGATTCACCAGCCACTGGGCGGCGCACAAGGACAGGCTACTGATATTGAAATTCAGGCCAAAGAAATCCTCTACCACAAAAAGCGGCTCAACGAGTTTTTGGCCGAACATACTGGTCAACCCATTGAACGGATTGAGGAAGATACAGAGCGCGACTTCTTTATGTCGGCAGAGGAAGCGAAGAACTATGGTTTAATCGATCAAGTCATTGAGCGTCGTCCTTCAGCAGTACGCACTCCTGTAGGTGTTGCCTAAGGGATTGACCTAGAGGGGGTGAGGGGGTGAGGGTGAAGGATTGTACATCCCCGTATCTGGTTTGAAACCTCTGAATTTAATTAGGTCAAAGAACCAATATCTGATGGGAGAAAGCCAGACTCCCTTTCACTCAATAAGTACATCCTAATCTCAAGCTCATAAGTTTATTTATGAGATGGATTTTTCCCCCTCACCCCCTCACCCTCTCTCCCACTCTAGTCTTCCAGTGTTGGCTGAGATTCTAGATGGTGTAGGAAGTCTAATAACTCGCCATCAGTGAGTAGCTGGCGCGATCGCTTTCCGTAAGTTTGTAAGAGATAATCGCGCCCTTGCTGATTAGTCCAGCCCAAACGCTTGAGTTCTACATTAGTTCTAGCAATGATGTCAGAAAAGTCAATAGGAGTGACCGTTGAAGGCACTTCCTTTGTGTTTGTCTCCAGTTCTTTTGGTGAGGAAGACATAACTGATGCTTCATTCACCTGAGTCTTGGATTTCTTTTGGGTTTTGCTCAAAGGAGCTTCAATTGCCTCTTCACTCTCAGCTGGGGCTGAAACATACTCTTCCGTAAAGGGAATCTCCTCAGCTACCAAGGGTGTAGGCACGGCGTAATCTTCCACCTCATCAGGTTCTGATTCTGAGAAAGAAAAACTGTTGCGATCGCTAGCTGTCGCTGCTTCAGCAACTACAGAGGGTTCGTCGATCTGTCCTCGACTTGGTGGTGCTGAGAATCCGGTGGAAGACGTAGGTGTCGGATTCAGTGCCATTGGCACGTCACTAGGCACAACTGAGGATTCTTTTTCCCTAGTGACTGGGGTGGAGTCAATGCTTAAAACAGCTAAAGCCCTGCTTCTGGCTTGATCTTCTGCCAATTCAACAGTTTCGGCTGCTGCAAGAGCTGTTACCAGAGTTACTCCCTCATCTTGAACCAAACAACGCACGATGAACTTACCATGATCGATTGCTGATAGCTCAGTGACCAGGCTACCTTTGGGATATTTAGCTCGGAACTGAATAAACATAAACGTTTCATCGCCTTTTAGGGGCTGGCCTTAGTTGTATACACCACTATCCTAGAAAAGCGTAGCTTGCATTCCAATTTATACGCTCTTTCCAAGAACAGATTTCGTGAACGGTCGTCTAGAACCTAAAATAGTTAAAGACTGTCCATTGTCACTGTAACCCATTGCCCTTGCCGCAAAGCGAGTCAGAACGAAGAGCGGCAATAATCCCTAAAAAGCAGTGTGTCAAAGTACATGTCTGTTGTGAAAAAACTGGGTGGCTTAAGCACTCTTCACCTAGTAGTGGTTAGTTGTTGTGGGTTGTTTGTATCAGCACAAACAACAAATAACAAACAACAAACAACCCTCGCATCTCACGATTAAAATACATGAGATGAGTTAAGGCGAGTCATCCACCAACATAACGAGTGGCTTGAGGATCAATCTTGCTTGAGAACACAACAGATACAGTTGGCAAGCCGACTTGGCAACAAACGTGCCACCCTCGGTAGACGCTCTTTCCCAGGTTGAACGGAAAGCAGCTTGCAAGTGTTGAAGCGTAAACGAGTTAGCAAGTTACAAGTTATAACTTCCAGCCTTCAACCTTCTAACCTTCTCTCCGTTCAACCAACCCGATACTACCTGACGCTTCGGCAACCTCTCATCTCTCCTTCACCGAACCCTTTTAGGGAACGAGAAGGGCTACGCCCAAGGGGGAACGGGGAACAGGGAACGGGAAACGGGAAGGGCTACGCCCAACAACCCTTCAGAGTGGGTATCGTCACAGCAGGAAAGCACATTGCTAACAGGGAAAGAGTCACAAAACCGAGATCAGAATCAGAATAATAAAGGATTGTTGGATGGAATTTTCAATCGCTACATTGCTCTCCAATTTCACAGATGACAAATTAGTGGCTCCCAAAGTTTTAGAGAAGAAACTCGGTTGCCAGGATGAAGAAAGTCTGGAAAAACTTCAGATTGCCCTAGATGCCTTGGAAAAAATTGGCATTTTAGTTAAAGATCGAGGCAGATACAGGCGCGTTCAAGAAGAAGACGTTGTTGAAGCTAAACTGCGCTGTTCGAGTAAAGGATTTTGCTTTGCGATCCAAGACATCGAAGAAGCTGATGATATTTACATTCAAAAGAGTCACTTGAGTACCGCTTGGAATGGCGATCGCGTTTTAGTAAAAATCACCAAAGAAGGCAGCCGACGCCGTAGCCCTGAAGGACAAGTACGGTTAATCCTAGAACGGGTCAATCCTTCGGTACTAGCCCGAGTCAAACAAATGGAGAATAATTATCGAGCTATTCCTTTAGATGACAGGCTCCTCTTTGAAATCGACCTCCAACCGAGTGATGATAGCTTACAGCAAGCGGTCGATCATCTCGTACATGTCGAAGTCCTACGCTACCCCTTAGGACAAAATAACCCACTTGGCAGAGTAGCACGCATTCTAGGAAGTGATGCCGAAGACGCCGCCGACACCGATATCGTCTGTTGTAAACACGATCTGCGCCGCAACTTTTCCGAAGAGGCTCTCAAAGCGGCTCTTGCCTTACCCACAGCCATCAGCAAAACCGACTTAAAGAAGCGCCTAGATTTACGAGAGTTGCTCACTCTAACCATTGAAAGTGACACAGACAGCGATAGCGAAGTTAGAGAAAACGCCTTTACCCTAGAAAAAACTGAGTCCGGAGAGTGGAAACTAGGCATCCATATTACTGATGTAGCCAGCTTCGTTCAACCCGACTCCCCACTGGATAGAGAAGCTAGAAAGCGAGGCACAGCAGTTTATCTAGGAGACATTGTGCTGCCTTTGCTACCAGATGCCGTTGTGAGTCGTTGCTCCTTGGTACCTGGTGAAGAACGATTGGCTATCTCGGTCATTATTACCTTCGACGAGACGGGTAACCCATTTGACGACAAGGGTGAATTGGAAGAGTTTGAGATTCACCTTTCTGTGATTCGAGCAGATCACCACTTGAGTTACAAGCAGGTGCAGTCGCTGTTGGGGGGTCATCAAGAGGCTGATCCAGACTTGCCACAAGCAGCAGTGGAAATGCTCAACCAGCTGTTTTTTACTTTGAGTGCGGCAGTACGTACTCGCAGGCAGCAGCGGGGTGCTTTTGAACTGAATCTATCGGAGAGTGAGTATCCGTATAAAGATGAAGGGCGTGTGGGAGCGATTGTCGTTTCCTCTTCTTTGCCAGTGCGATCGCTCCTGACAGAATTAGTCGTATTGGCTAACCAAGCTGTGGCTTCTCATTTACAAGCCCTCTTTTTACCAGCGCTTTACTGCGTACAGCCGGCACCTGATTTTGAAGAGCTCCAGGATTTGATCAAGTTGGGCAATAATCTCCAATTAGATTTGGACTTAGAGCAAGAAGAAGAGGTTAGTCCTAGGGACTATCAACGCTTTACCCAGCTATTTGCCAAATCCACAGCCCCTAAAGTCTTGACTTATTTATTAGAGTCAACCTTAAAGCCAGTCAGTTACAGTTCTAAACCCGGATTTCACTTTGGTTTAGCATTGGATACCCCCTATACTCACTGCGTATCGCCACTACGACGCTATGAGGATTTGTTTGTGCAGCGGGTGCTAGTGGCATTATTTGAAAAAGGACGCGATCGCCGCTCTACTCGTTCTAAAGATCGTGTTAACTTGAACCACAGCAGCAGCCACGGTAACGTTAACTGGAATATCTTACCGCCTGATACACAACAAGAGTTGGAAACTCAAGCTACATCACTGGTTCCCCATCTCAATGACCGTGAGAAGCTCACCGCCGATGCTGAAATCGATTTGCAAGGATTAAAGAAAGCCGAACAAATGAAAGAACGTACCGGAGATGTCTTTAGTGGACTCATTACTGGTGTTCAGTCCTACGGCTTCTTTGTTGAAATTGAAGACCTGCTGGTAGAAGGACTCGTTCATGTTAGCTCACTCAAAGATGACTGGTACGAGTATCGCTCTCGCCACTCTTGCCTAGTTGGTCGCAAAAACCGCACCGCCTATCGACTTGGCGATCGCGTAGAAGTCCAAGTCAAAAGCGTCGATTACTACCGCCAGCAAATTGACCTCGTAACGGTTAGTGGTGGTAGCGTTGCCCGTAACGAAGACTTGGAGGAGTAACCTTAGCAGTCAGTAGTCAGTAGCCAAAAAACAACTGATAACTAACAACCAACAACTAACAACCAACAACCAACAACCAACAACTAACAACTGACAACTGACAGATGACAACTCCTTTAATTGTGGGCATCACTGGTGCCTCTGGCTTAATCTACGCTGTACGTGCCTTGAAGTTTCTGCTAGAAGCTGATTATGCCATTGAGCTTGTTGCCTCAAAATCGGCCTATATGGTTTGGCAGGCAGAAAACCAGATTCGGATGCCCCCAGAACCTGACCAACAGGAACAATTCTGGCGTCAGCAAGCGGGGGTGTCCACAAGCGGGAAGCTGATTTGTCATCGGTGGGGAGACATTGGAGCAACTCTTGCTAGTGGTTCCTTCCGAACCTTGGGGATGGTGATTATCCCTTGTAGTATGAGTACGGTAGCAAAAATTGCTATGGGCTTCAGTTCCGATTTGCTAGAGCGATCAGCTGACGTTCAACTCAAAGAAGGGCGTCAACTGGTAATTGTGCCCCGCGAGACGCCTTTTAGTCTGATTCACCTACGCAACCTCACCACCCTGGCAGAAGCGGGTGCCAGAATTGTCCCTGCTATCCCCGCTTGGTATCACAATCCTCAAACTATTGAAGATTTAGTGGATTTTGTTGTAGCGCGTGCTTTAGACCAATTGGATATTGACTGCATTCCCATCAAGCGCTGGGAGGGATATTAAAGAGTTGTGAGTTTTGAGTTATGAGTTTTGAGTGAAAGCAGTAACTTAGAGTTAGTAGTCAACCTTCACCCTCTCAAGGAAACTTTTCACTGAGCCAATCACAATTAACTCAAATTTCTATAAATAAAAATGCCAATCAATCGAATTGTACTAGTAGTATTGGTAGTGGGTGGACTAACCTTGTTTGCCTTTTCCAATTTGTCCCCAGTGCTACCACTGGTATTTTTGGGAAGGACGATGGTTGCTTTGCCTCTAGCTGCCTGGATAGGAGGAGCGATCGCAGCCGGAGCAATCACCAGTTTTTGTTTGCAAATCCTGACTTCTCTGCAAAGAGGTTACCCAACTCGAAGTTTTGAGGAACCCAGGGAGATACCGCGCCGAACTCGAGTTTCTTCTCGTGATTCAGAAGAACCTACTCCTGAGAGCCAAACTCCTTACACACCCCCATCCCCACCACCACCACCTCCAAAAGCCCCTACAAGCCGTGAAACTTCTGATTGGGAGGAACCAGTTAGCACGGACTGGGACTTCGACGAAGAACCAGCAGCACAAACGCCGAAACGTGAAGACTTTGAGCGTGAGCGTCCCATGACTACTCCCAC
>DALYIW010000316.1:8501-9572 GCA_031970155.1 Coleofasciculaceae cyanobacterium CTOTU46601
AATAGCAAAAACTATGAAGTGAAACAGGAGCCGAAAACAGCATCCAAAAGTGGCTCTGTATACTCCTACAGCTACCGAGAACCAAGTGAGTCCGGCGTCGGCAAAACAGAGGCGGTATACGATGCTAACTTTCGTGTGATTACGCCGCCTTATCAGAAACCACCTGAACCGGAGGAGGATGATGATTGGGGGTTTGACGATGACGATGAATTTGATGATGAAACTAAGAGCAAGGGCAGAAGATGATAGCTTCTCGCGGCTTGCTTTCAAGGTTGACTCCGACAACTACAAGCGCAATACTTCGCGAGATTGTTGCTTCACCATACCTGCCATGGCGGCTTTCTGTAGACTCATAAAAGCCTTAAAATCTTCTCGATCATATTTTTTGGTGAGCATATGTCGCAATTGTTCTTCGGCTTCTACCGTCAAATATCCGGTAGAAAGCGCCTGTTGGACAACGTCTCGAATTAGGAGCATGTTTTTAACCCTAATCAACAACTGTCTGAAATGAGTATGTATTGTGAACTTCTGGGAAGAATAATGGCGTTCACCAACGGACTCAATAAAACGGCTCTGTTGGTGGATACGTTGAGAATACGGCTAATCAGTCTCTTCATCTCTCAATTTACTTATCATCTGCAATGATGAAGAATATGCAAAGCTTACATGAAGTTTAGATGAAGACTACTGAAGTCTAACACAACAATTAAAATCAGGTGTGAGTGACTTGTTACAGGGACTTAATGTTTTTCTGATTGGAATGATGGGTGCTGGGAAGACAACAGTAGGGCAGCTCTTGGCGCAGCAACTGGGCTACGCCTTTGTGGATACCGATGTTGTCATTGAAAAAGTAGCTGGGAAAACAATTAATGAGATTTTTGCCGAGGATGGTGAAGAGGACTTTCGAGAGATAGAGGCTCGTGTCCTATCCGAGTTAGCGGCTCACACAAGGTTGACAATTGCTACTGGTGGTGGTATAGTAACGCGGCGATTTAACTGGAGTTATTTGCACCAAGGCTTAATCGTTTGGCTAGATGCACCAGTAGATGTGTTAATCAATCGTCTCCAAAA
>DALYIW010000317.1:0-2226 GCA_031970155.1 Coleofasciculaceae cyanobacterium CTOTU46601
TGAGGGTTCCGGTGTCGGTGATGGTGTTGGTGTTGGTGTCGATTCCGGTGAGGGTTCCGGTGTCGGTGATGGTGTTGGTGTCGATTCCGATGAGGGTTCCGGTGTCGGTGTCGGTGATGGCGTCGGTGTCGATTCCGGTAAGGGTTCCGGTGTCGGTGTCGGGGATGGCGTTGGAGCCTGTGCTGTCCGGTATTGAGGCTTTGAGATTTCTAGCCCAGGAGTTGTTTTGACTACTACGTTGGTTGCCGTCGTTGCGTTGAATTCAGTTAATGGCGCAGCCCCTATATCTACAGGCGCACCATCTTGGTTGACATACACTGGTCTCGATATGGAGACCGAATCAGCATCAGATGCCGTTTTTGCTGTAGTCGTAGGCGTTGCCTCGATGCTTTTTGGCGGTTCTGTCGATTCTGTATCAAGGGTAGATTGGTCAACGGTTTGCCCTCTTACTCCGTTTGCTAAACCGATACTGGCAGTTGTAGCGAGAATAGCCGCTAAAAAGGGAGATAATCGCATTTTTTTGAGGTCTTTTAGCACTTCCACACACCACGTTTACTTCGAGTCAGAAATCAGCGTTTGATTCGTTGTCTATTGTCTATCGTCTGTGGCTAGTTTTAGCGATTCTCCCAATCCTTAGGCATGAATTGTCAATAGTCGGGGAGCAATTAATTGTTCCCGGTTCTATCTTTGGTTGCCAGAACTCGCTCTAAAACTTGCTGATAGGCGTCTTCAACATTTCCCAAATCACGACGAAAGCGGTCTTTATCCATCACTCGTCGGTCAGGATCTGTCTCGGCTTGGTTCCACAGGCGGCAGGTATCAGGGCTGATTTCATCAGCTAATAGTAACTGTTGGGTAGGAGTTACACCAAACTCTAGCTTGAAATCTACTAGAGTAATACCGCACTGGTTGAAAAAGTCTATGAGAATCTCGTTGATTTGCAACGCTTGGCTTTTTAGCTGGTTGAGCTGTTCAGGGGTTGCTAGTTCTAGGAGTAATAAGCGATCGCGTGTCAACAAGGGGTCTCCCAAGGCGTCATTCTTCAAATAAAATTCTACAAGCGGCTCAGGCAGCACCTTGCCTACGGGTAAGCCCGTCTGCTGACACAGGCTGCCAGCGGCAATATTCCTGACCACCACCTCTAATGGCACAATCTTCACGCTTTTGACGAGCATCTGGTTGGGTGCTGATCGGTCGATGAAGTGTGTTGAGATGCCTTTTGCCTCTAACAATTTGAACAAGTGGGTGGCGATCGCACAGTTGATTTCACCCTTGCCAGCAATCTGACCTCGCTTTTGAGCATTAAAAGCGGTGGCGTCATCTTTGAAGTGAGTCAGTAGCACCTCTGGGTCATCGGTCGTATAAAGAATCTTTGCTTTACCTTCGTAGAGTTTTTGAGAGTCAGACATACAAAGTATTGTTGACGGTTGACGTTTGACGGTTGACGGTTGACGGTTGACAGTCAACGGCGGCCATCCTTCTCAGTCTAAAAGACACAGACACTCTTGCTCCGACGCCTCCTCTTGTAGCGGGTATTGGCAAACAACCAAGAGCAGTAACAAACCTATAAGTCTGGTCTCTTGAAAAACTATAGAGTGCTCAGCTGTTTTCTGTATAACAACCTTTACGTTCTCACAGTAGAATTTGACAAATAAAGATTATTTATGACTCGCCTTACCTTATAAAAAATTCCGTAAAAGTACTGTTGATTGAGTAGCTTTTTAAGGAAACTATATAAATAGTCAATTATTTTTACTTAAAACCAGTTTACTCAATCATGAATATCGCATACGGGGGTTTTGAAAAGCTATAATTATTGGGTTAAAGTCAGTAAATAATTATCTGCTTTTGTGTTTTATTTTTGGATTTTTAAAAGAAGGAGATAGCTATGGTAGATCAATCCGATTTTCTCTATCCTCGCAGTCGCTACTACGGTCAAGTCAAGCCAGAAAATCTGGTTTTTAATGCGAATCTACAAGAGTTTGCTCAACGGGTAGGCTACATTTGCAATCTGGAAACTGCTGGAAAAATTTCCCCAGAAGAGTCTTACAAGCAAATTAAAGTTCTATGGAAACAGCTGAAACGAGCTAAGAAGCAACTGGGAATTGGTCAAAACCCGTTTCAAAGTGATGAAGATGACCAACAGGAAGGATAGAAAATTATAAAATTATTGGTTGTTTGTTGTTGGTTGTTTGTTATTTGTATCTTTAACTCAAGATGATAGAC